>JBFELL010000069.1:0-14371 GCA_041552135.1 Gammaproteobacteria bacterium | reverse complement strand
TTGCCGACGGCGGAGATAGACCGCTACTGGTACGGCGATTATGTCCTGCTGCTGAAGCTGCCGCCGGCGGGTGCCATGTATATGAAGGCAGGCGGGCGCTGGCCGGATGTGCAATGGCTGCGCGAGCAGCTTGGCCTGATACAGGGCACCAGCCTGATGGCTGCGGACCCGATGTACTTCGACCAGCAACTGCACCGGCAGACGCTGGCCTTCCAGCGTGAGCAGGGACTGGTGGCCGATGGCATTGTCGGCAAGCACACGATTATCCACCTCAATTCCAGGTCAGCCAGCCCCGGCATTCCGCGTCTGCTGGCGCAGTCCTTCTGAGCAGGCAGTCATGTCCTATATCCTCGAGGCACTCCGAAAGGCAGACCAGGAACGCTCGGCGGGCAGCGTGCCTGACCTGGAGGCAGTGCATGAATCGTCCCACACCACGGGCCGATCCCGCCGCTGGATCTGGGCGCTGGGCGTCATCCTGGCGTTCAACGGACTGCTGCTTGCGGTACTGCTGCTGCGCGACGGGGGCAATGAGCCGGTTCCTGTCGTCGAGGTCAGCCCGCCGCCGGAGAAAGCGACGGTCAGTGAACCACCGGCTCCGCCACCGGCCGTGGTCCTGTCGCGCCCGGCACCCCGCGCGCCGTCCCCGGCTGTGGCGCTAAACAAGCCGGTCCCGGTTGCCGCGCCGGCACCGCCAGTCGTGCCACCCGTGGTCCGGGAGCCGCTAGCGAGTATGCCGCCGGTTTCCCCGTCGCCTGTGCCGGAAGCGTCCGTCAGCGTGCCCGCGCAACCGGCAGCGTCACCGGGCGCGGATACCGGGGTACCTTACTGGGATGATATGTCACTGGAATTTCGCAGCGGCTTTGATCTGCCGCGGCTCGATGTGCATGTCTATGACAGCAATCCGCAACGTCGTTTCCTGCTGATCGAGCTGAAGAAACACCGTGAAGGCGATACGCTGGCGAACGGCGCGCTGATCGAGGAGATCCTGCCCGACGGTGTCCAGCTGTATCACCAGGGTACCCGCTTCATCTACCGCAAATAGACGGGTCGCCCCTTCAGTCCAGTACCCTGCCCTGCGACAGTTCCTCGCCCGAGGCATCACGGATGGCCTGGATCTCGACCTCGAACACCAGCGTCTGTCCCGCCAGCGGATGATTCCCATCCAGGTAGGCAATACCGTCCCGGATATCCGTTACCGTGAAATCGACCGTGTCGCCGTTTTCGTTGTGGCCCGTCACCTTGCCGCCGACCCGGATGTCCTCGCCCGGCGGAAAATCGTCCACCGGGACCTCGTGCAGCAGCTCGATATCACGCTTGCCAAAGGCATCATCCGGCAGCAGGCGTACGGTCACGATGTCGCCAACGGCGTGCTTTGCCAGCGCCTGTTCGAGCTTGCTGAACAGGATGCCGGCGCCGTGCAGGTAGCTGACCGGTGCGCCGCTGGCTTCCCTGACAACGACACCCTGTGCGCTGGTCAGGGCGTATTGCATGGTGACAACCTTGCCATCGGTGATATGCTGTAAATCAGACATGAGGCGGTGGCCAGTACCTTTAATATTCAGGGAAATCGTGCAGCGCATCATTATACGCGAACCTGCGCCACCGGCTCCGGTCATCGTATTGTGACAGCTACCGGGACATCCGTCCCGTCGGCAGACTGATCGACTCATCCGGACATGCAAAAGGCAAAATTTTCCATAGGGCAGTGTATCCAGCACCGGCTGTTTGACTACCGTGGTGTCATTGTCGATGTCGATCCGGTGTTTCAGGGGACGGACGAGTGGTATGAGCAGGTTGCCAGAAGCCGGCCGCCAAAGGATGAGCCATGGTACCGCGTGCTGGTGCATGATGCCGGGCATGAAACCTATGTCGCCGAGCGCAACCTTGCCGTCGACCAGTCGCCTGCACCCGTGCGCCATCCGCTGGTCGATGAATTTTTTACCGGGTACAGTGACGGCGTCTACCATACCGGCAGGCGATCCAACTAGGGTACGACCATGATTGATACGATCCGTGCCTTCCTTGGCAGGCATCTCGACACGGTTATCGAGCAGGAGGATGACGGGCAGGCCATCCGCATGGCCATCGCGACCCTGCTCATGGAGGTTGCGCGGGTGCATGCCGATGTCAGCAATCCGGAGCGCCGGGCAGTGCAGCGCCTGATCGAGACGCATTTTGCCCTGCCGGCGGATGTCTCGCTGACGATTGCTGCAGCGGCGGAGCATGAGGCCGAGCGTGCGACCTCACTGTATCCGCTGACCAGCCTGATAAACCGGGAATGCAGCCAGCAGGACAAACGCCAGGTGGTGAGGATGCTCTGGGAGGTAAGCCTGGCCGACGGCCATCTGGACCGGCACGAGGAGCATATCATCAGAAGGATAGCGGACCTTCTGCATGTGCCGCATCGGGAATTTATCCGTGCAAAACTGCAGGTTGCAGAAGACGACGGCAGTTGATGCCGGCAGGGTGCGGCCTGCCGGGGGGTGAGTTGAAAACGGGGCCGTTCAGGCCCCGTTTCCGGTTCTGGTCAGGCCATTTCCTTCAGGTTTTTCAGCGGAAGAATTTTCACTACATTGCGGGCCGGCTTGGCCTTGAACATCATCTCTTCACCGGTGAACGGGTTGGTGCCCTTGCGTGCCCGGGTGGCGGGCTTGCGAACGGTTTTGATCTTCATCAGGCCGGGAATGGTACAGACGCCGGCGCCGGTTTTCTTGATGTGACCATTGATGATGGTGCTCAGGGAATCAAACACGGCAACGACCTCTTTCTTGGTCAGACCGGTGTCGTCGGCGATTGCCCCCATCATGGCTGCCTTCGTCATGGGTTCCTTGTACGTCGGGATACGCTTCACAGGTGCTTTCTTTTTCGCTGCAGACCTCTTTTTTACGGCCATCCGGTAGTACTCCTCTGTGTGGTGGCTTTACGTGCACGCGTAAGATAGCACAATAAAAAAAATGTTAAAGCATTACGTGGCAGAAAATGCCTTGTATAGCAGTGTTTCGGTGATGTGCCGGCGAGATGGAAGGGTAATAACAGGGGTGTCGCACAATGTGTTGACTCATGTCGGCGTGCGGGCAGGGTTGTCCGGGTCATGCAGGTGGGCGGGACGTTGTTGCGGTGCATGTATCCCCTGGCATGCGGAGATCAGTGCGCAAGACACTATATTTGCAGCATATTATCGTTTTCCTGTGTGGTGATGTATCACTAGTGGAACGTTGCGTCACCTGCCTGCCCGGCTCCCGCTTTGCGTGTGCCACCGATGCCGGTTGCCGGCGAGGCATGGTGCAGTACCATGTGCCAGCTGCTGCCGTTAAAGCGGTAGACATTGGTGGCAATCACCGGGGGCTGTTGCCGCCCGTCGATGGAAATATTTTCGTACACCACATGAATTGCCAGATGGTCCGACTGGAAACGTCTTGCATGGCTGATCCGGAAGCGCAGTTGCCTGCTGCCCGACAGGATGCTGCGCCAGCTGTCTGCAACGGGGTTGACGCCCATGAGTCGCTCGCCGAGCGGATGGATGCATTCGATATCCTCGTGCGTGCACCAGACTTTCATCATCGCCCCGGCGTCGCTGTTCTCGAATGCCTCGTAAAATGCCGTTTCGGCAGCATCGGCGCTGGGGAACTGGATCTGCATCATTACCTTCCCGGATGGTGTTTGCCCAAGTTCATGATAGACATGTGGATTTTATACGACAAGCCTCGCCCGCCAGACGTGCCTGCAGGGCCTGGCCGGTTTGAATGTCTCTGGCCGGGCAGTGCCAAGGTGTCGGAGACGGCCGCTGTAACGGGGTGATGCCGCTCGTTACAGCCCTGCCGGACAGGCCCTGAAACGACTCCCGCAGCGACACTCCGGCAGCCTAAATTCCAAGCAGTATCAGCCGATAAGCCACCTGTGATAGTCAATCACAGCCGGATTTCTGTGCCTGGCCCCGGCGGGGTGCTGGTACTCATCATGGAAACAGGATATGGATGCAGCTAAAAAACTGGCCGATAAACATAACCTCCAGGACCTGGTGCCCCTGAATGCACTGTCTGATTCGCGCTTTGCCGAGGTGGTAAAGAAGATCGTCGTCGAGGAAATCAGGAAGGGGCGCTACCTGTTTCGCAAGGGTGACCGTGACAACCAGTCCATTTACCTGCTGGGCGGAAAAATCAATCTCATCGATGGCCACCGCAAGGTAACGGGTGAAGTCGAGGCCGGGACGGATACCAGCCGTTACCCGCTTGCCCACCAGCAACCCCGCACGCTGTCCGCCCGCGCGGTCACCAAGGTCGTCATTGCCCGGATCGATTCCGGGCTGCTGGACGTCTTCCTGACCTGGGACCAGACCTCCAGCACCGAGGCAACGGAAATCCGCGCGGAGGACAACGAGGACTGGATGAGCCAGATGCTGCAGTCCGATGCCTTCATCAAGATTCCACCGGCGATGATCCAGCGCCTGCTGATCAAGATGGAGGCACACCCGGTGAGCAGGGGCGATGTTGTCATCCGCCAGGGTGATGACGGTGATTTCTTCTACACCATCCACAGGGGCACATGCGTAGTGACCCGATCCTCGGAGGATGGCGGGGAGGTGAAGCTTGCCGAACTGTCCGGTGGTGACTGTTTCGGCGAGGAATCACTGGTATCCGATGCCAGGCGCAACGCCAGTGTGACGATGACATCCGACGGCTTGCTGATGCGTCTGGCGAAGGAAGATTTCGTCGATCTGCTGCAGAAACCCCTTGTCAGGCGCGTCGGCTATGAGCAAGCCCTTGGCATGGTCGACGAGGGTGCCGTGTGGCTTGACGTGAGGTCGCCCGGTGAGTATGAAAACAGCGCCTTCGAGGACAGTGCGAACATCCCGCTGGCGGAACTGCGTGGCGAGATGCCCGAGCTGGTCTACAACGCCAAGTACATTATCTGCTGCGACACCGGTCGCCGCAGCGCCTCGGCCGCATTCATCCTCAGCCACAAGGGCTTCGAGGTGTATGTGCTGGACGGCGGCATGAACGGCCTGCCCCTGGAGGCGGCGGGAGATGCCGCGCCGCAGCCGGAAGCCGATGCGGTTGCCGGTGTACCGCCGGTCGCTGCCGCCGGGGTCGTCGATCTGCAGGCGAAGCCGGATGCAGCGACGGATGTCCAGACCAGTGCCATGGAACCGGCAACAGCCGCACAGGACCAGGCGGCGCCGGAGCAGCTGGCCGAACACGAGGCTCTGCACAGCGAGATTGCCGGTCTCAGGCAGCAAATCGAAGCGCATGCCGGTATCGAGCAGCAACTGGCGGGAAGCGAGGCGGCGGTCAGTGGTCTGCAGCAGGAAGTGACAAGGATGAAGACGCAGGAAGGCCTGCTGCGTGAACAGTATGCCGCCCTGCAGGTAGAGTACGACGAAAGGTTGCTGCAGGTGAGACGGGAGCTGCAACAGTCACAGGAGGCGTCCGCCAGCCTGCAGGCGCAGATCGAATCCGCCGACCATGAAAAACAGCGCCAGCTCGACCGGTTCGAGGCTCAGCAGGGCGACTGGCAGCAGCGCATCACTACGCTAGAGGAGCAGTTGGCCGGGCTGACCCGGGAGTATGAAGCGGTGCTGGCGGAACGGGATTCCGGGCGCGAGCAACTTGCCGTGCAGCAAGCGGCGGCGGAAACCTCCACGCTGCAACAGCAGGAGGCGGTCAGCCACTCGCAGGCCGAACTGGATGCGCTCGCCCGGCACAGGGACAGTCTGGACAAGGAGCTGCAGGCGCAACGGCAGCGGGCGGCCGACCTGCAGCAGCAGCTGGAGACCCGCGAGGCTGGTGAGGATTCACAGGCCGCCGTCTTGCAGGAACACAACCAGCAGCTGCAGCAGTCACTGGAGGCCCTGCAGGCAGATATGGCCTCCCTGCAATCGGAAAGACAGACCGTCGAGGAACAGGCCGCCAGCCATGTCGCCGAGCAGCAGGAGGTTTCCAGCCGGCTGCAGGCCGAACTGGATGCGCTCGCGCAGCACAGGGAACAGCTGGATGGCGAGCTGCAGGCGCAACGGCAGCGGGCGGCCGACCTGCAGCAGCAGCTGGAGGCTCGCGTGGCCGGCCAGGAATCAGAGGCCGCCGTCTTGCAGCAACATCGCCAGCAACTACAGGCTGCGCTGGACGCTGCCGAGTCGGAAAAGCGGGACATTCTGGTGCAGCTCGAGGCGCTGCAGGAGTCACAGGCCGAAGACCGCGGACAGCTGGAGCAAAGCGCCGAGCAGGCAGACCTGGCCCGCCGGGAAGTCGCTGAGCTGCAGCAGGAGCTCGAGACGCTGCGGGCCGACGGGCATGAAAAGCTCGAAGACAGCCAGGTCGCCAGGCTGGCCGCCGAAGAGGCACTGCAACGCCAGCAGCAGGAATGGGATGGTGAGCGTGCCGCACTGCAGGATGAGCTCGGAAGCCACAGGGACACCATAACGGATCTGCAGGAGCAGCTGGACAAGTCCCGGGAGCAGGCCTCATGCGAGCTGGCACGCCTTGAGGAGGAAATCGGCGCCCGCGGTGACAAGGCCATGAGGCAGGTGGAGCAACTGGAGGCCCGCCATGTCGAGCTCGAGCAGGAGCGCAAGCAACTTCAGGAGGAGCTGCAGCAGGCCATGGCCGGGCGCGATGAAGTTCAGCAGCAGCTCGATAGCGAGATACAGCAGGGGGCTGCGCTGGCGCAGGAGATCGAAAACCTCAACGGCCGCTTGTCGGCGCTGGCAGCCGAGTCGCAAGCCGAGATCGGCAGTCTCAACGGGCAGCTGCAGGCCGAGCAGCAGCGGGCTGCGGAAGCGGGGCGGCAGCTGGAAGAGGGCAAGGCAGGCAGTGAGGAACTGCGCGTGGCGCTTGCGCAACAGGAGGAGACGGCCAGTCAGCTGCGAAACGAGCTCGAGTCGCAGGCGCAGCAACTCGAGGCAACACGGCTGGAATTGCAGCAGGCGGTGGAACATTCACGTTCCATCGAGCTGGAGAGCGAGGAGTTGTTGCGCAAGGCATGGGATGACCTGAATCGCAAGAACGACACCGAGAAGCAAATGCAGGGACAGATTACACGCCTGCGCAAGAAGCTGGAGTCGTCCGCAACAGACCTGCAGCAGGTCCGTGAAGAGGCGCACGAATCCGCCGCGCAGGCCAGGGACGCGCTGCATGCCGAGCGCAAGGAACGCGCGGACGAGCGTGCACAAATGGCTGCGCGTCAGAAGGAGCTGAAGGAGCAGCTGTTGGCGCTTGCCGAACAGCACGAGGCGCTCCGCTCCAGCCAGAAAGGGGCGCTGGTGCAGGCAGAGAACGCGGCACGTAATGACGAACGGGCCAGGCTCAAGGACGTGCTGCAAACGCATGCCCAGGCAGAGGACCAGCTTGCGGTCATGCGCCAGGAGCTGGCACGGGCGCGCGAGGAGACCGAGCGTGCCGTCAGTGAGGAGCGGCAACGCAATACCGCCGACCTCGAGCTTGCGCGCGTACAGAAGACCGATCTGGATGCCGTTGTCGCAGAGCAGGAGGCCCGGTTACAGGCGTTGACGGACGAACGCGATGCCGCCGTATCGGAGCAGCAGTCGATTCGCCAGCAGTTCAACAGCCTGCGGGCCGAGGTCGAGGTCGCCCGCGGTCTGATCAACGCGGATGGCAGGGACGAGGTGGAAAATCCGGTCAAGTTGCGCGCCGAACTGGAAGAGGCAAGGCGCAACCTGGATATCGCCATCCGCGTGCGTTCGGAGGCCGAATCGGCGCGCGACACTGCCCTTGCCGAGCGCGATGCGATGCAGTGGCAGCTGGAAGAGGCCGGTGCCGATGCCATGCCACTGACCATACCCTCACTGGACGAGCAGGATGACCGTGGTCCAGTCAAGGTAACGTCCCCCGCTACTGCCAGAACTGTTGTGCCGGATGCCGCTGCAGGCGGTGGTACCCAGAATGTTGCCACTGCTGAGCTGGTCCCCGACCGTGCGCGCAAGCGGTCATGGCTGGCAAGGGCAGCCGGTCTTGGTGCCATGGCCCTGGCGCTGTCGGCCTTCTGGTTCATGCTGGAAAGCCGGGAGAGTGTCGTCCCTGATACCCGTGCCGTGACGGCGCAGGTCGCCGGGACGACGTCGAAGGATGTGGAGAACAAGGCCGCAGGCATGGCACCGCCGGTCGCGAAAGGCAATACCCCCGAACCGGCCAGCCCGGCGGTCGCTGCAAAACCCCGCTCGCAGGTCAAGCCTGGCAGTCCGGCGACTGCCGCGAAACCCGGACCACAACCCGAACCGGTCAGACCGGCGGTCGCTGCAAAACCCCGGCCACAGCCGAAGCCCGCCAGGGCGCCGGCAGCGGCTCCCGAAATCACGCCGGTCGTGGCAGGCCGCAGCTTCAGTGATGCGCTCAGGGACGGGGGCCGCGGACCGACGCTGGTCGAGTTGCCGGCGGCTACCTTCCTCATGGGCAGCAGCGGGGCTTCACCGAATTTCACGGAGCGACCGCAACATGCCGTCACGCTGACGGCATTCGCGATCGGCAAGTACGAGGTCACCTTCGCGGAATATGACCGGTTTGCACGCGCCACCGGACGCCGTTTGCCCTACGACGAGGGCTGGGGTCGCGGCCAGCGACCGGTCATCAATATCAGCTGGAAGGATGCGACGGCCTACGCGGCCTGGTTGTCGAAACAGACCGGGCACACCTACCGGCTGCCGAGCGAGGCGCAGTGGGAGTTTGCGGCGCGCGCAGGCACCGGGACGCCCTACTGGTGGGCGGACTCCAGCGAGGAGGTTCAGGCAAACTGTTTTAATTGCGGCAGTCAGTGGGACGGCAAGATGTCGGCGGCGGTCGGCAGTTTTTCGCCCAACGGCCTGGGTCTGCACGACACCTCAGGCAATGTCCAGGAGTGGACGCAGGACTGTTATCACAACAGCTACCAGGGGGCACCCTCGGATGGCAGTGCCTGGCAGTCGGCGGGCTGCAGTCAGCGGGTTGTTCGCGGCGGCGCCTATAGCAGCCCGGCTGACAGCCTGCGCAGTGCCCGGCGCGCGCAGTTCGAACAGGAGACACGCCTGGACAATATCGGATTCCGTGTTGTCCGCCTCAAGTGACGGCAACTGGCTGGCCGGATACCGGCCGGTCACATATCACGACATATTGTCATTGAGTTGACAATGGCCCCGGTCACCGTAGTCTGCAGGCATGGCCCGCATACTCGGCACCGGCAACGCAACGGTTGATATCGTTCACTCGCTAACGGCGTACCCGGCCGAGAATGACGAGGTGCGCTGTGACAGTCGTGTGGTTTGTCGCGGCGGCAATGCCGCCAATACCCTCGTTGTCCTGAGCCAGCTCGGCCACCGTTGCAGCTGGGCCGGCGTGCTAACCGACGATGCCGATGGCCGTTTCGTCCGTGACGACCTGGCCGGTTCCGGGGTGGGTACCGCGCATTGCCGGACCCTGTCCCGGGGTGTGATGCCGGTGTCCACGGTAATCCTGAATACCACCACGGGATCGCGCACGATTGTCCACTACCGTGACCTGCCCGAGTACCGGGCTGCGGATTTTCATGCCATCCCGCTGCAGGACTTCGACTGGCTGCATTTCGAGGGGCGCAATCCTCACGCGCTGGCGACCATGCTGGAGTGGGCGCGGCAGCACCATCCCGCTATCCCGGTCTCGCTGGAAATCGAGAAACCCCGTGACGGCATCGAGGCCCTGTTCGGTCAGGCCGATGTGCTGTTGTTCTCGGGGGACTACGCGCGGCATCACGGGTATGATGAGCCCGCGGCCTTGCTGCAGGGCGTATCGCGCCTGCAAGCCGGTGCGGACCTGTACTGCACCTGGGGGTCAGCGGGGGCCGCCTCCATGGACCGGGCGGGCGCTGAATACAGCCAGTGCGCACTGGCCAGCGGGCCGGTCGTGGATACGCTGGGTGCCGGCGATGTCTTCAATGCCGGCGTTATTGCCGGCTACCTGGGCGGGCGGGACATGCCCGGCATCCTTCGCCAGGCCTGTGCCCTGGCCGGCAGGAAATGCACACAGGCAGGCCTTGCCGGTTTAACAGCTGCGGATTGACAGACATGAGTGACACGACAGCGTCCAGTGCGGTGGTCTGCCGGCTCGAGGATATCGGGGACCCCGGCAGCAAGGGTATGACGGTGTCCATTGCCGGGTGGCTGCAGGAGATCTTCATCGTACGCCGGGGCGACAATGTATACGCTTACCTGAACAGCTGTCCGCATACCGGTGGCCCGCTCGACTGGACACCGGACCGGTTTCTCGATCTCGACGGCAGGCATATCCAGTGCGCCATGCATGCGGCCCTGTTCCGTATTGAGGATGGTCGCTGTATCGCCGGCCCGTGCAACGGAGACCGGCTGACGCCCGTGCCGGTGAAGCTCGAGGCCGGCGTCGTGCACCTCGAGGCACCGGCAGGCGGTACGGGTGGCCCGGACCTCCCCGCGTGCTGACCCGCATCACCCGGCTGTTCCCGCTCTGGGCCGTGGCCGGCTCAGTGCTGGCGCTGGCCGTGCCGGACCTGCTGGTGCCGCTCAAGCCGGCGATTGTGCCGCTGCTCGGCGTGGTGATGTTCGGCATGGGTATCACGCTCACGGCTTCGCATTTCCTGACCGTGCTGCGTCGGCCGTTGCCGGTCCTGCTGGGTGTCTCGCTGCAGTTCCTGGTGATGCCGCTGGCCGCCTGGCTGATCGCGGTGCTGCTGGGCTTGCCGCCGCAGCTGGGTGCAGGGCTGATCCTGCTGGGCTGCTGTCCGGGCGGCACGGCATCCAACGTGATCTGCTACCTGGCGCGGGGTGATGTCGCGCTCTCCATTACCCTGACTGCGGTATCCACCCTGCTGGCGGTGCTGGCGACGCCGTTGCTGACCCTGCTGTATGCCGGACAGACGGTGCCGGTGCCGGTGCTGGACATGCTGCTGAGCATTTTCCGGATCATCTTCCTGCCGGTGATGCTCGGTGTTGCCGTCAACCATTTCCTGCATGATCGGCTGACCGCTGTACGCGGTGTGTTCCCCGTGATATCGGTACTTGCGATTGTCGTGATTATCGCGATTATCGTGGCACTCAATCATGACCAGCTGCTGCAGATTGCCGGCGGTGTAGCCGCCGCGGTGACGGTCCATAACCTGTTCGGCCTGCTTGCCGGCTACTGGCTGCCGCGCTGGCTCGGGCGCGAGCCACGCGAATGCCGGACGCTGGCGATCGAGGTGGGCATGCAGAACTCGGGGCTGGCGGTCGCCCTGGCGGTGAAATATTTCTCGGCTGCCGCCGCCCTGCCGGGCGCGCTGTTCAGCATCTGGCACAACCTGTCGGGCTCGTTCCTGGCGGGCTACTGGTCCCGGCGCACGCAGGGTGTGGCAACGTGACGCGGGCGGCAATCGGGGTGCAGGCGGTCAGCAAGCGCTACGGCGATGTACTGGCCGTCAACGCTGTGACCTTCGACGTGGCACCGGGCTCCATATGTGCACTGCTGGGTGGCAACGGTGCCGGCAAGACGACCCTGCTGTCGATGCTGCTGGGGCTGCTGCTGCCGTCATCCGGCCAGATCCGGGTGCTGGGAGCCGATATGCTCCGGCACCGCTACCGGGTACTGGGCCGCATGAACTTCTCCTCGCCCTATGTCGACCTGCCGCAGCGATTGACGGTGCGCGAAAACCTGGTCGTCTATGCGCGCCTCTACGGTCTGACTGACACGCGCCGGCGCCTGGAGTCGCTGGCGGAGCAACTCGACATCGCAGGTTTTCTCGGGCGCCCCTACGGCACGTTGTCAGCCGGTCAGCGGACCCGGGTTGCCCTGGCAAAGTCGCTGCTCAACCGTCCGGAGGTGCTGCTGCTGGACGAGCCCACGGCGTCACTGGATCCCGACACGGCCGGGACGATCCGCCAGTATCTCAGGGACTACCAGCAGCAGACTGGCGCCACCCTGCTGATGGCCTCGCACAACATGCTGGAGGTAGAGCGGCTGTGCGATGATGTCATCATCCTGCGCCAGGGCGAGCTGGTCGACCGGGCGCCGCCTGCCGACCTGCTGGCGCGTTACGGGCGGGAAACGCTGGAGGAGGTCTTTATCGACGTCGCCCGCGATACCCGGATGAGGGCATGATGAACTCGCTGCGCCGGATCAGCGCCATGGTGCTGCGCTACACCTACCTGGTGCGACGCTCCTGGCCGCGCATCCTGGAGCTCGTCTACTGGCCCACGGTGCAGCTCATACTCTGGGGTTTCATCACCCGGTTCTTCCTTACCAACAGCACCTGGCTGGCACAGGCATCCGGCGTGCTGCTGGCGGCCGTGATGCTGTGGGATGTCATGTTTCGCGGCCACCTGGGTGTTTCGCTTGCCTTTTTCGAGGAGATGTATTCGCGCAATCTCGGCCACCTGTTCGCCAGTCCGCTGCGCGCCGGAGAACTGGTTGCCTCGTTGCTGGTGATCAGCACCATTCGTACCCTGATCGGCGTCGGCGGGGCGGCCCTGCTGGCCATACCGCTGTTCGGCTTCTCGATATTCGGGCTGGGTGTACCGCTGGTGGCCTTTTTTGCCAACCTGCTGGTTATGGGCTGGTCCATCGGGCTGGTGGTCTCGGGGCTGGTGCTGCGTTATGGCCTCGGGGCGGAGAGCCTGGCCTGGGTGGCGATTTTCGCGATTGCACCGGTCAGCGGCATTTATTATCCGGTCTCGGTGTTGCCGACCTGGCTGCAGGGTGTGGCGTGGCTGCTGCCGTCCAGCCATGTCTTCGAAGGCATGCGTGCCGTGATGTTCGAGCAGATCGTGCGCCTCGACCTGCTGTGGCAGGCGGTGCTGCTGAATGGCGTTTTCCTGCTGGTCGGCAGCGTTGTGTTTCTCCGGGCGTTTCACAGTGCCCGCGAGCGGGGCCTGTTGATGCGCGTCGGGGAGTAGATCGGCGTCCGTGCCGGATGGCGGCCTTCGCCCTGATCCGACCTGCGGCAATGATCAGGGCAGGTCGCACCGGGTGCGCAGCACCGTAATGCGACGCTCGGAAGAGATCGGCAGCCGGGATCCCTGCGCGGAATCCGGGCTAGTCGGAAGGCAGCAGGCTGCGGATGATGTGAATGGCGGTCTGCGGGTTGTCGCGCTCGCGAGGCGTGTGCCGGGTCTCGACCATTGCAAGGCGCGGTTCTGCAGCGTGGCCGGCGACGGTGCTCTCGTCCGGGCAGCCGGTTTCCAATGCGGTTTCTGACTGGATGCTGCCGCTTGCCATGTCGTAAATGATGGTCATGGTCCGTCTCCTGTCATTGACACAGTCTGTGCCCGTAGTGAAGGTATCGGCAGTCATGTCCACCGGTTGAGCGGATTGGCAACAGCCTGTCCGGCAACGGTTTTTGCCGTGATTACAGGAGATGTCCGCTGACGAGCGGGTGGTGCCTATTCGATTTCGTCCAGTGGATTGATCTTGTCGTTGGGAGCGGTGAGCTCAAGGTCCACGCCATAGTCCGCACGCTCGATATCCATGGAACCGGACCAGTCTTCAGGGGGTTCAATCGGCGCGATTTCCAACTCATACCAGGAATCAAAATCCACTTCTTCCACCGCGCCGTCGAAATACTGTATCTCGAGCGTTGCTTCATCGTCATCGAGTGCAACGATTTCGAAATTCTCGCCGCTGATGTTCTGGTACCAGTCGCCGACTCGTGGGGTAAATTCGTTATTCATTTTGCACGTCCTGGGTTCAGTGTACGGCAACGACGGGCATGCTGTCAGGTGTAAGTACCGCCCGGTTGCAACCCGGCTAATTCATTTATAGAGCCTTGGCAGCCCGTTGGCAAGTTGTGTTTTTTTTCCCCGCAAAGAGCCACCTGGACGATGCGGCCATAGCGGTTGTCGCGAGGCTGCAGAAGCAAAACACGTGCCGCGAAATGCCTGTCGATTGCGTGAACTGTAGCTTCACGCCGCGGCGCCGGCCATGCCCGGCCTCCCGCCAGGTGAATGGCGAAGCCGTTTTCTCTGCAGCAACCTGCTTGATTCCAATATGGTTTTCCGCAAGCGGTCAGGAAGCTACGGGGGCGGACCGGTGACGCAGGACGTCTGCCCGGTGACACTGGCCGGCAACGCCGGTTGCATGGGAATTGCTGAAAATCCTGTCCTGTTACGGTAAAGTGCGCGTTTGCTTTTTTACATAACCCACTGAATTCTGGAAGAGGACCAAGCTATGGCCGATTACAAGATCGCGCCTTCTATCCTGTCGGCGGATTTTGCCCGACTGGGAGAGGAAGTGACTGATGTGCTGAACGCCGGCGCCGACATCGTGCATTTCGATGTCATGGACAACCACTATGTGCCGAACCTGACCATCGGGCCGCTGGTGTGTGATGCGTTGCGCAGTCACGGTGTCACAGCAGATATCGACGTGCATCTTATGGTCAAGCCGGTTGACCGCATCATCCCGGATTTCGC
>JBFELL010000068.1:0-14471 GCA_041552135.1 Gammaproteobacteria bacterium | reverse complement strand
GGGCCGGAGACAGGAAAAACCGGCCTAGAAGGATGACGAGGGTAATCACGAGCACGGCATCCAGTATCGCGAACTCGATGCCCTCGAGCAGCGTACTGTCGGCAGCTAGCAGTGACACCAGTGTCAGCAGCGGCACCACCGCCAGGTCCTGCAGCAGCAGTATGGAAAATGCCGTCTGGCCATGCGCTGTCCCCATCTCGCCGCGCTCGTGCAGAATCTGCAGAACGAATGCCGTCGAGGAAAGTGCCAGACCGAAACCGATAATCACGGCCGTCCTCAGTGACTCGTCGAACAGCAGGACGAAGCCGGTAATCACCAGCCCGGTCACCACCACCTGCGCAGTGCCCAGGCCGAACACCATGCGCCGCATGGCCCACAGGCGCGCAGGTTTCAGCTCGATACCGATAAGAAACAGCAGGAATACCACACCAAACTCGGCGATATGCCGTATTTCCTCGATCTCGTCGATAAAACCGGCCCCCCAGGGGCCCACAATGGCGCCGGCAGCCAGATACCCCAGCACCGAGCCAAGGCCCAGCCGCTGGAACACCGGAACGGTAATAATCGCCGCCGCCAGCAGCACCAGTATGTCTGCGAGATAATGGGTTTCCGTCATGCCACACCTGTATCAAGCCATGTTTTCGACGTCTATCACCGTCATGATGCAATAGTGCTTCCAAATTTATAAGTACAGCCAGTACGATGTGGTGATCTAGATCAATACAGTCACCTGTCTGTCAGCCTAGTATGGAGCGCCAAACTGATGAGCAGCCGTATGCTGGATACCCACATCTCGCTCGCCCATGGCAACGGCGGGCGCTTCATGCGCGAACTGATCGACGAGATCTTTGCGCGCCACCTGACAAATCCCGACCTCGACGTGCAGGCGGATGCCGTGCCTCTGAGGCTCGACAGCAACGAGGTGCTGTTCACGACCGACGGCTTCACCGTGCAGCCACTGGAGTTTCCCGGCGGCAACATAGGCTCGCTCGCCGTACACGGCACCACCAATGATCTGGCCGTGGCCGGCGCCGTGCCGAAATACCTCAGCCTGAATGCCTTCATCGAGGAGGGCATGCCGGTCGAACAGCTGGAACGCATCATCGAGAGTCTCGCCGCGGCTGCCCGCGATACCAGTGTAGCCGTCGCGGCCGGCGACACCAAGGTGCTGCGCCGCGGCGAGGGCGGCGGCCTGTACCTGGCGACGACCGGCCTGGGCATTCGCAGCGGTCATCGGCTGGGGCTCGATCTTGTCGAGGATGGCGATGCGATCATTGTCAGTGGTCCGGTCGGGGATCACGGCATTGCCGTGATGCTGGCCCGCGAGGAATTCGGCCTGCACGGCGAGGTGCGGTCGGATGCCGCCAGTGTCCTGCCGCTGACGCTGGCAGCCATGGAGTCCCCCGGGCTGCGCTTCATGCGCGATCCGACCCGCGGCGGCCTCGCAACGGTGTGCCACGAACTGCAACGCGCCACCGGCATGGGCATGCGTATACAGCAAACCTGCATACCCGTCAGGGACCCGGTGCAATCGGTGTGCGACATGCTCGGCTACGACCCGCTGTTTCTGGCCTGCGAGGGCCGGGTGGTCGCCGTCATCGATCCCGCCGGGGCCGATTCCCTGCTGCAACGCTGGCAGGCACTGCCGCAGGGCAGGGATGCCGCGCTGGTCGGTCACATGGACAGGGCATGTCAGCGCGTCACACTGGCGACGGAACTCGGCGGCGAGCGCATCCTCGAGGAACTCGAGGACGACCCCCTGCCGCGCATCTGCTGAGCGTACCACCGGGGCAGACGATGAACCCTGTGAACCTGCCGCACCGCCGTCTGCAGCTGACCTGCCTGCTGGCGCTGGCGGTGTTTGCCCCGGCCGCCGCCGCCATCCAGTTTCACGCCTCGCACAGCGACCCGGTCGCCCCGGTCATACTCGGCGTAACCACCATCCTGTTCGTCGCCCTGCTCGGCCGGTTCGGTGCACGCCATCTCGGCCTGCCCTCCGTCATCGGTGAACTCGGCATGGGAATCCTGCTCGGCAACGTGGCCTACTACATCGGCTTCGACATGATCATTGTACTGCGCGAGGGTCCCGCCATTTTCGACTCCGTGGAGCGGCTGCTGCAGGGCGAGGCCTGTGAGGTGGTCTTTGACAAGGCACCGCGACCGGAAAGGGCCGAATACCTGCATTCACTGCTGACCGGAGTGCACGGCGAGGAACTGGTACAGGTCGCCCACACGCTGGATGTCTTCTCCCGGTACGGCATCATCTTCCTGCTGTTCATGGTCGGACTGAGAACCAGCATCGATGAAATGCGCCAGGTGGGACCGGACTCCGTGCGCGTTGCGCTCATCGGGGTGCTGCTGCCGTTTGCCCTGGGCTTTGCCTCCTCCTACCTGCTGATACCCGATATCTCGTTCCATACCAGCCTGTTCCTGGGCGCGGCACTCGGCGCCACCAGCGTGGGCATTTCCGTTATGGTCCTGCAGGAACTGAAACTGGAACAGACGAAGGTGGCGCACATCATCCTGGGTGCGGCGGTTATCGATGACATCCTCGGACTGCTGCTGCTCGCCATTGTCAGCGGCATCGTGGTGACCGGCGGCATCGAACTGCTGCAGATACTCCTCGTGATCCTGATGACGTCGCTGTTTCTCGCCGGGGCCATCTTTCTCGGCCCCCACCTGCTGAAGCTGGTGATACGACTGATACGCCATCTCGACCTGCTTGAGGCGAAGATGTTTGTCTCCTTCCTGTTCGTCATGGTGCTGGCATGGCTGGCGAACCTGGCGGGCCTGGCAACCATCATCGGCGCGTTCACCGCCGGCCTGATCATGCACGATGCCTACTTCAGGTACTGGGGCCAGGTGCGTGAGCATCCTGTCAGCATCGGCGGGCTGATCATGCCGCTGGAGGTCATCCTGGTGCCGATCTTCTTCGTCCTGATGGGAATACAGGTGAAACTGGAGACTTTCCTCGACTGGAAGGTTGTCATACTCGCTGCCGGACTGCTGGTTTCCGCCATCATAGGCAAACTGCTGGCAGGCTTCGGGGTCTCGCATGGCGGCAACCGCTGGGCGGTCGGTCTCGGCATGCTGCCGCGCGGCGAGGTCGGGCTGATATTCGCGGCCATCGGCAAGAGCATGGATGTTATCGATGACGCCCTGTTCTCGGCCATCGTGCTGATGGTCATCCTGACAACCCTGCTTGCACCGCCGCTGCTGAAACGCAGCCTGCAGCATGAGGCAGACCGCCGGGAAGCATGATACCGACTCAGTGCAGCCAGGAGCCCCGGACCGGCGCCTTCGTGACAGCCGGTCACATTCCCCGCACAACGGGTACGGGATCCACGATTCAATGGCTTACTGACTTTACAGGCCGGTAATCCTCGCGCTCTGCACTGCAAGTTGCGGTCCTTTATTAACCACTGTTAATAAAGGACCAAAACAGACATGTGTTGATCCATGTCAACTCGCTTGCCGTGCAAGACGATAAAAATAAACCCCTACTGTCACAAACGACTGCAGCAGGCACCGTAGCGCCTGTACACGAACATCGCTGTCAACGGCCAACCCGGACAGGACCCGAGCACATCAACTGAAATACAGATCCATGACGCAAAACATTGCCTTCGATGCCGACCTGATCCGACGCTATGACCAGTCCGGGCCCCGCTACACCTCCTACCCGACGGCGGCCCAGTTCCATGGCGGCATCTCCGACAGCGATTACCGCAAGTGGGCGACCCACAGCAACGAGGACCCGATACCGCGCCCGCTGTCCCTGTACATCCATATTCCCTTCTGCGACACGGTCTGCTTTTACTGCGCCTGCAACAAGATCGTCACCGGGGACCACAGCAAGGCCACCCCCTATCTGCAGCATGTCTACCGCGAACTCGAACTGCAGGGCGGCCTGTTCGATCCCGACCGTCACGTCGAGCAGCTGCACTGGGGCGGGGGCACACCGACTTTCCTGAGTTCGGAGCAGATCCGTCAACTCATGCGTGTCACCGGCCGCTATTTCCAGTTACTGCATGATGACAGCGGGGAATACTCCATTGAAATCGATCCCCGCTCGGTGAATTTCGAGAAAGTCAGGACACTGCGCGCCGTTGGCTTCAACCGCATGAGTGTCGGCGTCCAGGACTTCAATCCCGTGGTCCAGAAGGCGGTCAACCGTACCCAGAGCAAGGAACTCACCCGGGAGGTGATCGACACCGCACGGGATGTCGGCTTCCGCTCTATCAATATCGACCTGATGTACGGCCTGCCGTTCCAGAGCGTCGCCAGCTTCTCGGAAACGCTCGACAAGGTCGTCGACCTCGCGCCCGAACGGATTGCTGTCTACAACTACGCCCATCTGCCGGAACGCTTCAAGCCCCAGCGCCGTATCAACGATGTGGATCTGCCATCCAGCGAGGCGAAGCTCGACATCCTGCAGCAGACGATCTCGCAGCTCAGCGGCGCCGGCTACGTCTACATCGGCATGGACCATTTCGCCAGGCCGGACGATGAAATGGCAGTGGCACAGCAACAGGGCACACTGCACCGCAATTTCCAGGGCTATTCCACACATGCCGAATGCGACCTGATCGGCATCGGCGTCACCGCCATCGGCAAGGTCTGCGACAACTACACCCAGAATGTGCGCACCCTCGAGGAGTACTACCAGCGGATTGACAGCGGACAGTTCGCACTGGAGCGCGGCGTGGAACTGGAGCCGGATGACCTGCTGCGCAACGAAATCATCACCCAGCTGATGTGCCATTTCCACCTGGACATCAAGGCACTGGAGCAAAGCTGGAAGTTCGAGTTTGCCTCGCACTTCAAGTCGGAAATCGGGGACCTGCGGCAGATGCAGCAGGATGGCCTGCTGGAACTGGATGACAAGACGCTGCAGATACTGCCGGCCGGGCGCCTGCTGGTGCGCAATATCTGCATGGTTTTCGACCGTTACCTGCGCGAGCGCGGCAACAGCGGCGGATTCTCGAAGGTGATCTGACGCCCTCGCGGGCTTTTGGCAAATGCCGCTGCCCGGTAGTCAGGTCGAATTCAGGCTGATACAGCCTTCCACCATGCTCCTGAGCCTTTCGAGGTCCGTCAGGACAACCTGGCGACGGTTGACCTTGAGCACCCCGGCATTCTGGAAGTGCGCGAACAGGCGACTGACCGTTTCAATGGCCAGCCCGAGGTAATTGCCGATGTCCTGGCGCGACATCGGCAGGTTGAATTCGGTGGCGGACAGGCCGCGCGATTTGTAGCGCTTCGACAGGCTGAGCAGGAAGGTCGCCAGCCGCTCCTCGGCACTGCGCTTGCCCAGCAGCAGCAGCATTCGCTGGTCCGAGGTGATTTCCTTGCCGACCACACGCATCATTTGCCGGTGCAGGCCTGGCAGGGTCTGGCACAGCTCCTCGATGCGGTTGAATGGCAGTTCACAGATACTGGAAGTCTCCAGCACCAGGGCATTGCTGGCATAACTGCCGTCTTCCATGCCGTCGAGGCCCAGTAACTCGCCCGGCAGCGTGAAGCCGATCACCTGCTCCTCGCCGTCCTCGGTTGTGCAATACGACTTGAGTGCGCCGGAACGCAGCGCAAACATGGAGCGGCTGCTGTCCCCCGCGCGGAACAGGTGTTCGCCCGGCTGGTAAGGCTGGTGGCGGACCACGATCTTGTCGAGCTCATCGAGCTCTTCACCGTTCATGCCATGCGGCAGGCAGAGCTGAGCCAGGCTGCAGCTGCCGCACGAGACTTTGATGTCATCCATTGTCAGGGTCTTGTTCTGTCGTGGCATAAACCCGCTCCCACGCATGGCCACACATTTCAATCTTGCGACTGGCCTGATTGATAACAGGCACAGACGCGGAATCCGGTTATAATCGCGTCGCCCGATACAGGCAGACGATTTAATGAAATTGCTGTGCTTTGCATAAACCGGCCCGGTTGCCAGCCACCGGGCAATTTCTATAAAGTAACACAGCCTCTTACGGCACAACATACATGTCGCACCGCCAGCGGCGCAATTCCCGCATAATCAGGAATGAATATCCTTGTACCGAGAGGCAGAAAACCGGCTTTCCGCACTGCTTGCTACCGGCAATCCGGCCGCACTCAGCGGCGGCAGCACGGGCCTTGAGAAGGAAAGCCTGCGGGTCGGCCCCGACGGCAGTATCGCCCAGACAGCCCACCCGGCGTCCCTGGGCTCGGCACTGACACATCCCTGGATAACGACCGACTACTCCGAAGCACTGCTGGAATTCATTACACCGCCGTTCACGGAGCTGTCGCAGGCACTGGCATTCCTGCAGCGGCTGCAACACTACGTGTATTCGAAACTCGACAATGAGCTGCTCTGGTCTGCCAGCATGCCCTGCGTTGTCGAAGGCGAGTCCTTCATTCCGCTGGCCAGATACGGCAGTTCGAATGCCGGCACCATGAAAACCGTATACCGCCGCGGTCTGGGCTACCGCTACGGCCGCATCATGCAGGTGATCGCCGGCGGGCATTACAACTATTCCTTCCCCGAGAGCTTCTGGCCCGTATACCGCGATCTGCTTGGCGACAGGCAGCCGCTGCAGGATTTCATCTCCGGGCGTTATTTCCACATGATCCGGAACCTGCAGCGCCATGGCTGGCTGGTGCCCTACCTGTTCGGCAGCTCGCCGGCCATCTGCAAGTCGTTCCTGTGCGGCATACCGACCGAACTGGAAGACTTCAACGAGAACACCTACTACGCACCCTGGGCCACCTCGCTGCGCATGTGTGACATCGGCTACCAGAACAGCCAGGAGGGCGAGGCCGGCTTCAAGGCCAGCTACGACAACCTGCCTGCCTACATCAAAAGCCTGACCCGCGCCATCGAGACACCCTGCCCGCGCTACCAGGAAATCGGCGTCAAGGTGGACGGCACATACCGTCAGCTCAATGCCAATATCCTGCAGATCGAAAACGAGTACTACAGTTCGGTACGCCCGAAGCAGGTGCCGGAATTCAACGAAAAACCGACCCATGCCCTGCACCGGCGCGGCGTGCGCTACGTCGAACTGCGCTCGCTGGACATCAACATGTTCCACCCTCTGGGTATCAGTGAGTCACAGTGCCATTTCCTGGAAACACTCATGGCCTTCTGCCTGTTCCAGGACAGCCCCTGCATCAGCGACAGTGAACGCCGGGAGATCGATTACAACCTGGATGCCGTGTGCTACCGGGGCCGCAAGCCCGGCCTTGAGCTGCAGCGCAACGGCAGGCAGGTCAGCCTGTCCGGCTGGGCAGGCGAGCTGCTGGATGCCATGCAGGGATTTGCCGGGGCGCTGGACGCACAGCAACCCGGAAATGCCCACATCGGCGCACTGCAGGAACAGCAGGCAGCGGTCCGGGACCCGGACCTGACACCGTCTGCCCGGATCCTCGCCGGAATGCGCGAGCACAACGAAGGCCACTTCCATTTTGCGCAGCGCATGTCGCGACAGCACCAGGAATACTTCATGAACCTGCCACCGGACCCGCAAGGCTTCGCCCTGATCGACGCCGCCGTGAAAGAATCGATTGCCGCCCAGCAGGCCATGGAGGCGGCTGACAACCAGGGCTTTGACGAATTTCTCGCTGACTACTTCGCCCAGAGTCACTAGCGCGCAGGTCGGGTTACGCCCTTCGCGCCTAACCCGGCCTACGGTGATCCGGGTCACAGCAGCCTTCGGACCGTCATGACTACCCCGCCAGCACAAACCCCACGCCGGCAAGATAGAACCCGGCCGGGTAGTGCCAGCGAGGCGGGCGCGCCTGCAGGTACTCGATAATCAGGGCAAGGCATATCCCCATGATCATGTACAGGGGTACCACCTGTATCGAGGTGAAATGCCTCAGGTCGTCCGGCAGATAGTAAAAATAGAACGTACCGTAAAACAGCAGGAAAAAGCCGTTGGCCAGGATCTCCAGCAACGGCCCGTCGAGCCCGGAGGAGATACCGTTAAGCCAGGTGCGCCGGAACACCAGCCGGTGCTGCTGCAGGACATGGTGCAGGAAATACCAGTAATAGCCGTAGACCGGCCAGATGATGAAATTCAGCGCCGAGGTATAGCCGTCATGGATCGGCCAGACGCGGTACTGCCACAGTGGCCTGCCGAGCGCCAGGTGGTACAGCCTGCCGAGCATGACCTCGCAGACAATGGCCACCAGGAAGGCGACCGACATGAACAGCAACAGCCGGTAGGCATCGATCCGGATCCAGCAACGCGACAGCAGCGAGGCCAGCAGGTAAAACAGCGCCGCACCGAACAGCGCACCCGAAAGGCCTTGCAGCAGCAGGATGGCCATCAATGCGGATCAGATATGGGAAACGAGTCTGGCTTCCGGCACCCGCTCCTGGATGGCACCGGTAATGTCGTAACGGATACCGGGCACCGGCCGAATGGAGACCCACAGCAGGCTCAGTTTCAGATTGAACTCGGCAAACACAACGCTATCCTGGTAGCCCATCAGCGCGAGGTGAATTTCATTGATGGTGCGGTTGATCAGACGCTGCGGTTTTTTCTTCAGACCCGGTATCAGCACCATGAAGTCACTCAGTGACGTGCCGTTCTCGTCGTGCGAAGGCACACGGCACCTGAGTGGTTGCGAGGCGTCTTCAAAGTTGATGGACAGTCGCGGCAATGGCATGACGGCTCCGTCTGCAGGCCTGCCCCGTATAGTAGTCCAATTTCCGGGAACAGGGTAAATGACATCCCGCCTCATCCCCGCGGGACAGGCATGCTGCACGCGGCGGCCCTGGCGAAAATCGAGTCAAAACAAACGGATTTACCGCAAGGACGCAAGGGATGCGAAGAAAAAACACGGGCTGAATTAAACCTGATTGTCATTCCCTCGCGAGTTACAGGTCGTATAAGTGTCGCGAGAGGGCAGGATGCCCGGAGCGGTCCAGGCGGGGATGCACGAACACGGAATTTCAATTCTGAATGGATTCCCGCCTTCGCGGGAATGACATGATTTTTGTGGTTTTTTCCTTGTCTTTGCGTCCCTTGCGCCCTTGCGGTGAAATCTTCTCTGTGCATCTCTGCGGCCAATCTTTTCCTGGCTCCCCCGCCGCTGACTAAGCGGGACCCGCGGCCACTGCGTCCCTGACACGCTCCAGACGCGCACGTACCTCGGCGGCCAGTGTCTCGATGCCCGCCACGTCGACCAGGCCCAGCACGGCCGCGGGATCCATGAAACCGACGCTGACCGAGCCGTCTGCCTCTTCGCGCACGACCACGTTGCACGGCAGCAGCAGGCCGATATCGGGATCGGCGTCGATGGCCTGATTGGCCAGCACCGGGTTGCAGGCACCGAGGATCTTGTAGGGCCGGCGATCGACGTCGAGCTTCTTTTTCAGCGTTGCCGCAACGTCGATCTCGGTCAGCACACCGAAGCCTTCCTTTTGCAGCTCGTCGGTCACCCTGGCCTCGACCTCGGCCATGCTACCCGCGGATTTCACCGTAAAACCGTACATGATTCTCTCCCGTTGCCTGTCAGTGTGTTAATCGTTCCCGGGCCTCGCGGTACTTGGCGGCCGTGTTGGCGATGACCTCTGCCGGCAGCCTCGGCCCCGGAGGGGTCTTGTCCCAGTCGAGCGTCTCGAGGTAGTCGCGGACATACTGCTTGTCGAAGCTCTCGGGGTTCTGCCCCGGCCGGTAGCTGTCCGCGGGCCAGAAACGCGAGGAGTCGGGGGTCAGCACTTCGTCGATCAGAACCAGCCGGTCGTTCTCATCCAGGCCGAACTCGAACTTGGTGTCCGCGATGATGATGCCGCGCTCCAGCGCGTAGGCGGCACAGCGGGTGTAGATCTGCAGGCTGACATCGCGCACCTGCCCGGCCAGTTCGTCCCCGAGCAGTTCCCTTGTCCTGTCGAAATCGATATTCATGTCATGGCCGCCGACGTCGGCCTTGGTCGATGGCGTAAAGACCGGTTCCGGCAGCCTGTCGGCCAGCCGCAAACCGGCGGGCAGCGTGATACCGCACACCGCCCCGCTCGCCTGGTAGTCCTTCCAGCCGGAGCCGATCAGGTAGCCGCGCACGATGGCCTCAACCGGCAGCGCCCTGAGTTTCCTGACGACAACCGCCCGCCCCTCGACCTCGGCCCGCTCGACCGGGTCCGGCACGGCATCCTCCAGGCTCATGTCGGCAAGATGGTTCGGCACCAGTGCAGCGGTGCGCGAAAACCAGAAATTCGACACCGCCGTCAGCACCGCACCCTTGCCCGGAATGGGATCCGGCAGCACCACGTCAAATGCCGACAGACGGTCGGTGGTCACGATCAGCAAATGCCCGTCACCGACGCCGTAGATGTCGCGCACCTTGCCGCGGGCCAGCAATGGCAGGCTCTTCAGTCTGGATTCGTACAGGGTGTCCAGCATCGGGGTACTCCGCATCGGTAAAGCGGCATTGTACAGGAAGCCGGCTCGGGGCAAGCAAGCCGGCCGGGCGGAGCGCACGGGGACCCGCACAGCCGCCAATCCGGCAACACATAGAAAAAGCCGGGGAAAATGCTAATATGGCCTGCTTGCATTTCACAGTTAACGGACACCGTCATGAGCGAAGCACCTCGCGTCGGCCTGGTCATGGGCAGCAACAGCGACTGGGCGGTCATGCAGCACGCCGCGGACATACTGAAGTGGCTCGGCGTGCCGTTCGAGGCCCGGGTGGTCTCGGCGCACCGCACCCCCGACCTGTTGTTTGACTACGCGGCCGGCGCCCGCGGGCGCGGCCTGGCCTGCATCATTGCCGGTGCCGGCGGCGCGGCCCACCTGCCCGGCATGCTGGCCGCCAAGAGCACCATCCCGGTACTCGGCGTACCGGTACCCTCGCGCTACCTCAAGGGCATGGACTCGCTGCTGTCGATCGTGCAGATGCCAAAAGGCGTACCGGTCGCCACCTTTGCCATCGGTGAAGCCGGCGCCGCCAATGCCGCGCTCTACGCCGCCAGCATCCTCGCCGTCACGGACAGCGAACTCGCCGCCCGGCTCGAGCGCTTTCGCAAGGAGCAGGAGCAGATGGTATTCGACATGGAGCTACCCCCTGACAATGATCCTGCCTGACGCCACGCTCGGCATCCTCGGCGGCGGACAGCTTGGCCGCATGTTTACGCTGGCCGCCTACAGCATGGGGTACCGGGTCGTCGTACTGGACCCGGACCCGCACAGCCCGGCCGGCCTGATCGCCGACCAGCACATCAAGGCCGACTACCGGGACCATGCCGCCCTGCAGATGCTGGGTGACGAGTGCGCCGCTGTCACCACCGAGTTCGAGAACGTCCCGGCCGACAGCCTGGAATACCTGCAGCAGTTCTGCACTGTAAGACCGGGCCCCGGGGCCGTGCGCATCGCGCAGGACCGCATCCGGGAAAAGACCTTCATCCGGGATCACGGGCTGTCGACGGCGCCCTTCGTTGTCATCTACGAGGCGGCCGACCTGGAGGACGCCATCGCCTCCCTGCAGCCGCCACTGCTGCTGAAGACGGCATCGCTGGGCTATGACGGCAAGGGCCAGATCCGGGTCGACACACTGGAGGAGGCCATGGCCGCGTTCGAACAACTGGGCAACCGGCCATGTGTCCTCGAGGAAATGCTGGACCTGGCGCGCGAGATTTCGGTGGTGCTGGCACGCTGCAACGACGGCCGGCAGGCCGTCTACCCGGTCGGCGAGAACCGTCATGTCAACGGCATACTGGATACCACCATGGTACCGGCCAGCATCGACGCGGCGAGCAGGAATGAGGCCGTCAGCATGGCCGGCCGACTGGCCGATGCCATGGACTATTGCGGCGTACTCGCGGTGGAATTTTTCATTACCCGCGAGGGAGAACTGCTGATCAACGAGCTGGCCACGCGCCCGCACAACAGCGGACATTTTACCGTCGATGCCTGTGCGACCTCGCAGTTCGAGCAACAGTTGCGCATGCTGTGCGGCCTGCCGCCCGGCGACACGCAGCTGCTGTCACCGGTGGTCATGCTCAACCTGCTGGGTGATATCTGGGAGAACGGCGAGCCGGACTGGGAGGGCGTTTTCAGTGAACCCGCGGCGCACCTGCACCTGTATGGCAAGCGCGAGGCACGCGCCGGCCGCAAGATGGGACACATCAACACGCTGGCCGCCGATGTCGATAGTGCACTCGAGGTCAGCGAGGCACTGCGTGCCCTGCTGGCAAACTAGTTCCAGTCAGCCCGCCTGCCGCGGACTCAACCGGCCACCTGTTTCGGATGCCGACTGATCACAAGGAGACGCCATGCAGCCCCGCTCCCTGAGCATCATCCTCCTGCTACTCACAGGCCTGTGGGTGTCACAACCGGTGATCGCCGATTCCGCGGTGATCGATACCGCGAAACTGGTCGGCACGTGGCAGGCACACGAGTCGCACCCCGCACAGGGTGACATCGAGACCGTATTTACCATCCACGATGACAGAACATTTGCCGGCACCATGGCGATCAATAACGAGACCGTCTGGAGCTATGGCGGCACCTGGGCACTCGAGGGCAGCAGCATCACCTGGCATTACACGCAAAGCAGCCTGACGCTGCTCGAGGCACACAAGAGCGAAACCGACGAAATTCTCTCGCTCAGCGAGGACTCCCTGACCTACCGCTCGGGCGGCCGTGGCTCGATCAGCACACTGCAGCGCCGGCCACACGGGCAGCCCTGAGCACAACCGGCCGAACACGATGCGTCCCTTACATGGCCTGCTGCTGGTCCTGTTGCTGCTTGCCGAAGGCTGTACTGCCCCCCCTGACGGTGTGCGGCCCGTCACGGGATTCGATCCGCAACGCTATCTGGGCACCTGGTACGAAATCGCCCGGCTCGACCACCGCTTTGAGCGCGGCCTCACCCGGGTCTCGGCAAATTACCGCAGGCGCACTGACGGCGGACTCGATGTCGTCAACCGCGGCTACGACCCGGATACCGGCGCCTGGAAGGAAGCCACGGGCAAGGCGTATTTTACCGGGTCACAGGACACCGGCAGTCTGAAGGTCTCTTTCTTCGGCCCGTTCTACGGTGGCTACCACGTCATCGGGCTGGATCGGCAGGACTATGCCTGGGCAATGGTGTGCGGACCCGACCGCGACTATCTGTGGATCCTGGCCAGGACGCCGGATCCCGACGAGGCCGTAATCGACAGGCTGTTGCAGCAGGCCGCCAGCCTCGGCTTCGCGACAGACGAACTCGTCTTCGTCGACCACGCCAGGGACTGATCCCGGCATCGGTCTGCCGGCCGTGACAGGCAGGCCGGAGGCGGTCCCGGCCCGTCTCAAAAGTGTGACGGGGTGCCTGCTGGCAAGCCGGGGCAGGTGCTATACTGCCATCCCGATACACCTGCCGTCGCAACAACAAACACTGACACCACCTGCTTATCAAGGAGAAACCATAATGCGATACACGACACGTCCAATGGCCTGGTTGCTGTGCGCCATGCTGGCATTCATGCCGATCCTCCCCGCACAGGCCGCCATGATCGGCACCGGCGAGATCGTCAACCCGGCACAGAGCGGCCTCCCGAATGAGCGACTGCAGCAGTTTCTCGACCGGGACGCGACCCGCCAGCAATTGCAGGACTGGGGCGTCAGCGCCGACTGGGTCGAGACCCGCCTGAACAGCCTGACGGATGCCGAACTGGCCCGCATCCACGGGGAGATCGACAGCCTGGATGCCGGCGGCAGCAGCATCCTGGGTGTGCTGCTCATCATCTTCATCGTCTTCGTCATCACGGACGTCATCGGCGCAACCGATATCTTCCCCTTCATCCATCCGGTCAAGTAACCCGCCCATGCTTCGCCTGCCAGACACCCGCCACCTGGCGGGTGTCTGCATTATTGCCCTGCTGTTTGGCGGCTGCGCCACGCCACCGCAGACACGCGCCCTGCTGGATTCCCCGCCCGCCGGCCTGCCGGCGAGCGTCGAACTGGAGGCAACCCCGTTCCATCCGCAGCAACGCTACCAGTGCGGTCCCGCCGCGCTGGCCACGGTGCTGGGCGCGCATGGCCTGGAGGTCGACCCCGGCGAACTGGTGGCGGCCGTGTACATCCCGGCCCTGCAGGGCAGCCTGCCGGAGGAGATCGCGGCCACGGCGCGCCGTCACGGCATGCTTGCCTACCCGCTGCAGCCGTCGCTGCCGGCCCTGCTCGGGGAAATCGCGGGCGGCAACCCCGTCCTTGTCATGCAGAACCTAGGCACCGACTGGCTGCCAAGGTGGCACTTCGCGGTCGTTGTCGGCTATGACCTGCCGCTCAACGAGGTGATACTGCGATCGGGTACGACCGAGCGCTGGCGCACCACGCTGGCAACCCTCGAGCGGACCTGGTCACGGGGCGGGCACTGGGCGCTGGTCATCCTGCCGCCCGACAGCATCCCGGCTACCGCCGAAGCGGACAGCTACCTGAAGGCGGCCCACGAGCTGGAAACATCGGGGCAGGTGATCGCGGCACGCACGGCCTACCGCGCCGCTACCCGGC
>JBFELL010000067.1:0-14568 GCA_041552135.1 Gammaproteobacteria bacterium | reverse complement strand
GGGCGCAGTCTGCTGCGAACCCGTCTCAGCCGGATTCCCTGATAACGGGAAATATACAGGGAATTTTCCCTATTTCATATCATTTCTCGGCCAAAGCCTGGCCATATCCTACTGTAATTATTGGCATTGTTTAGGATTCAGCCATGTACCATGAATTCATAACAGGGAATTATCAGGGAATTCATCGATACCAGTAGAACTCGCTTTTGTGGTCCAGGACTGAGGGCGGGCTGGTCGTGGTCGGGTCCAGCCGGTTGGCCTGCGCCAGTGCCCAGGTACACCAATCATCCAGATCCCGACCACCTGTGATACTCCGCTGGGCATAGAAACCGGCACTCCTTACCGCCAGGATATAGGCACGCAACTGTTGCGCTTCATGCCATGCCCCGGCCTGCTCATTGAGTACGTCCAGGCGCTCCTGCTCCCGCTCGATTTGTCTACGCAGGATCTCCCGCCTCCGCTCCTGCTCCTTCCACTCCCTCTCTCTCCTCTCGCGTTCCATGCGATCAGTCTTCTTCACCGCAGCCGCCTTATAGGCCGCAGCGATAAACTTGTTCAGGCAGCCATCGACACGCTGCTTCTTGCCATCCGACCAGGTAGCCCGGTGGCCCCTGCCCCAGTATCCAATATGCAACTTCAGGGAGAGGTCACCCGACGGAAAGAACTTGTCGTCGGGAAGCCGGTAGCGATACCAGGAATCCTTCTCCAGCTTCTTCTGCTCGGCTGGTGTTGGCTGGTATCGCTCCCTGCGGACTTTCTCTTCCAGTGAGAAGCCGATCGTCTCGCCATCGACCGCCATTCGGGCTGACTGTCGCTCCTCCTCATCAAACACCAGCGCTATATCGCGTTCCTCCAGGGCCCTGACCAGCGCATCCAGGATCCGGGAGGCACGTTCGATACTTTGTTTACCGATATGAACGTCCAGGCATCGTCTCGCGCGTGGCTTCACAAGACCGTGGTCATTGGCGCCGGCACCACGGAGACTTTTGGCAGTCTTCAGTACCAGCGGGTGCGGGTCGGTCAGATCCTCCAGAACTGTAATCTGATTCTCAAGCAGCGCCTCTGATGCAATCAGGGCCGAAACAGCGCCATACTTCTCATCCTCCCCGGGATTCTCGGCATTTTTGCTGAGAACCACCCTGCTCTGCTGGCCTGCCTTGATTCCGGGTAACTTTGGCTGCGGGGGTGATTGTCCACTCTGGACCTTGGCCCAGTAACCCCGCCCGGGAACAGGTATACCCATCCGGTCACAAATCTTGGCCAGACCGCGATCTGACAAGCCATATTGCCGTGCGAGTTTCATGATGGGTTCCGCCCAGACCAGTTCGTAAAGTTCTTCCCGTGTAAGCTCAATCCGCTGATCGCCGTCCACCATTACTGTTCTCCCCCGAGTCACCCAAGGGGGATTCTATATTGTCTGGTTAAAGGACCAGCAAGAGAAACCGCTGATTGGCAGGACCCTCTCTGAATCAGTCCTGGATTATTCAGGATCTGAAATACCGGGAGTCGAACAACATCCCCGAAAACAACTCATAGCGGTCGTAAATGAGAATGTTGGACTGCGCATAATATTCCCGAAAAGAAATCTTAATGGTAATGTTCCAAAAATATGGAGTTGAATTCCCCGTTTATTATTCTCACTAGCCCTGATCGGCAAACTTGGTAATTGAATATCACCCCGGGAAAGGCTTCAATCTCTGGATGGCATGCACAAACCGTGAAAGAGTTGCACTCCCCTCTCACTGAAAAAGAACTGGAAGCGCTCGACGACTTCCTCGCCTCCCCTGTCAGGGAGGACACAACCATGGATGTCGCCACGCTCGAAGGCTATCTGGTTGCTCTTGGCATAGGCCCGGAGACGGTGATGCCATCAGATTGGCTGCCATGGGTCTGGGATATGCACGGCGGGAAAGCCGAGGCGCAATTCCAGGACCTCGACGAGGCCAACCACATCCTGCAGCTGATCATGCGCTTCAACAACCAGCTTCTGCAGCAGTTCGCAGACAACCCCGAGGAATTCGAGCCCGTCTACTGGCGTTCGCCAGTATGGGGGGCGGCTGAATGGTGCGAGGGCTTCCTGCTGGGAACCAGCCTGACCCGGGAGGCATGGACCCCACTGATGGTGGGGCATCCTGACTGGTTTGCACCTTTTATGCGCCTCGGCACCAGTGAAGGTCTGGTAATCACCGACAAGGAGGGTGATGCCGAGCACTGGATGAATGAAGTAACTCCCGCCCTGGCACAAATTCATGCATTCTGGCTCGTACGTCGCCGCCAGTTACTAGCCGAGGACGAAATACGCGAACCTGTCGTTCGCGCCGGCCCCAAGATCGGCCGTAACGACCCCTGCCCCTGCGGCAGTGGCAAAAAATACAAGAAATGCTGCGGGTCAGGTGGCAATACCCTGCACTGATGGGGTGCCGGTCAAATCAGTTGCCCCACCACGACAGAGTCGAAACCATTATCCATAGCAGCTCACCTAAAAATACAATAAATTACTTTATCCTACTGTTATAATTGAATAATTAATTTACACTATCCGTTAGTCCTGTACGGAGACTCAAATCATACTCCGTATAAAAACCGGAAATTATACGGAGTTATGTTATAATCTCCGTATAATTTGACATTACCCCAAGATGATCAAGCGACTCCCCCAATCCACACAGCTCCTCTACGCCGAACTGCTGCAACAGTGCGCCACCGCCCTGCCGAATCAGCGCGGGATATCCTTTGTATCCAAGACTGTCAGCGGCCATCGTTACTGGTATATGGAACTGGTTGTGGGAAGTACGAAGCGGCAATTTTCACTGGGCCCGGATTCCGATGCCTTGCGTGCCCAGATTGATCAGCAAAAGTCCCTGTATGCCAGCGCCGCTGCTGACCTGAAGCCGCGTGAAAAACTGGTGGCCATGCTGATCAGTGGCGACGCCTTTTCGCCGGCTGCCGCCGATGGCAGAGTACTTGAGGTGCTGGCTCAGGCTGGTGTCTTTCTGTCAGGCGGTGTGCTGGTTGGCTCCCATGCCTTTAATTCCTACGCCAATATGCTTGGAGTGAGCTGGGGATCTGCCTTGATGCAGACACAGGACATGGATCTGGCCAGTCACCGCCAGGTTTCGGTAGCGATGCGCCAGGACACCCCTGATGTGAAGTCCCTCCTGCTGGAATCCGGCATGGGCTTTTTTGAAGTCCCTGCCTTGAACGTGAAATCTCCCTCAACCAGTTTCAAGGTGCGTGGTCAGGAATTTCATGTAGATCTTCTCACACCACAGCAGGAAGCTGCGGCTGAAGAACCGGTATTTTTACCGCATTTCAAAACCTACGCTCACCCCATACGGTTTCTGGAATACTTACTTGAAGACAACCAGTTTGCAGCCATAGCCTTCCGCAGTGGAATTCTGGTCAATGTCCCCGCCCCTGCGCGTTTTGCCGTCCATAAGCTGGTTGTATCCCGACGCAGGCCATCCGCACAGCAGGTCAAGGCCCGCAAGGATATTCAGCAGGCGACCGAGCTGTTTAATATCCTGATCGAGGACAGACCCGGTGATATCTGGATTGCACTGGATGCAGCCAGTACCATGCCGCGAAAGTTTCAGTCACATCTAAAAGAAGGCATTAACCTATTGCCTGATGACACGCGACAGGCACTTCAGACGCATTACAGTTCCATCCAACAATCTGTTGAATGATCAGCCAGGCAGAGTAGATACTGGCAAGCCCAAGATCTCAGGTCCACTCACAGTGTTAGGGATTTCGGTTGTTGAATCGTATTACCTTGCGTCCATTGCTGCAGGAATTGCTCGGGATTCATTCCGCCCAGTGAGCCATGAGGCCTGACGGTGTTGTACTCCTCAAGCCACTGATTGATCACCACTCTGGCCTCGGTCAGTGAACTGAATAGCCACCGGTCCAGACAGGTGGTGCGAAAGATTGAGTTAAAGCTCTCGCTGTAGGCATTCTGCCAAGGGCTACCGGGATCGATGTAATGGGTATCCACCTGGTTGTCCTTCAACCAGGCCTGCACGGCTGTAGAGACCAGTTCAGGCCCGTTGTCGCTGCGCAAACAGGCAGGCCGACCGTGTAACTGGAACAGACGTTCGAGACTCCGTTTAACATCGCCGGCTGTCAGGCTGCGACCCACATCGATGGTCAGCCCGTGACGCGTGAACTCCTCAACCACCGTCAGACACTTGAGCTGACGCGCATCATCGGTCTGGTCAAAGACAAAATCATAGCCCCAGACATGGTTCGGATAGCACGCCCGATGTACCCACTGCGTAGTGGTGCCCAGGTGCTTGCGTTTGCGGCGTTTTCTTACCACCTGCAGCCCCTCCCGGCGACGAATCAGCCGTACCCGCTCACGACTACCTGGGACTACCCAAAATCGCCTTTGAGAACATTGGCAGTTCAGTGGTTGTTGTGCGCGATTCGAGTCCGGGTTTCAGGGCAGAAAACACTAACTACTACGACACATCTGCCTGAATTGTTTAACTATTGACAGCCTCCGGCGGAGACGCCCGCCGGAGACAAGACTGGATGGCGGAGAGGGTGGGATTCGAACCCACGGACCGTCGCCGGTCAACGGTTTTCAAGACCGTCGCTTTCGACCACTCAGCCACCTCTCCGATGCCGCGCAAGGATACCGGAATGCGGGGCGGTTTGACCAGATGGCTCAGGTGAAAAATCCACAAAATCCGCAGGTTGCTGTTTTTTGCCGGGGTGTTATCCTTTGTGAACTCAGGCGGCAGGTAGCTGTCTATTCTGTCTGTCTGCATCAATTCAACAACGGGAGGTTAATCTGCATGGCTAAGTTCGAGACGGTGGTCCAACCCCAGGAATCCGTACTGGCGACCAACAAGGTCATCCGCAACACCTATACCCTGCTTTCCATGACGCTGCTGTTCAGCGCGCTCTGTGCCGGCGCGGCCGTGGTGATGAATATGCCGCCGCTGGGCATCATCGTCACGCTGGTGGGCTATTTCGGCCTGCTGTTCCTGACCTCGAAGTTCCGCAACAGCGGCCTGGGCCTGCTGTTCGTCTTCGCGCTGACCGGTTTCATGGGGCTGACGCTGGGGCCGATCATCAACGCCTACCTGTCGCTACCTAATGGTAACCAGATCGTCATGACCGCCATGGGCGGCACGGGCGTGATCTTCCTCGGCCTGTCCGGATATGCCCTGACCACCCGCAAGGACTTCAGCTTCATCGGCGGCTTCCTGATGGTGGGTATCCTGGTGGCGTTCCTGGCCGGTATCGCCAGCCTGTTCCTTTCCATGCCGGGCCTGTCGCTGGCCGTGTCCGCCATGTTCGTGCTGCTGATGTCCGGGCTGATCCTGTACCAGACCAGCCAGATCGTGCACGGCGGCGAGACCAACTACATCATGGCGACGGTGACCTTGTACGTTTCCATCTACAACCTGTTCACCAGCCTGCTGCATCTGCTGGGTGCATTCAGCAACGAATAGGCCGCAATAACTACAGTCCCCTGAAGCCCCGCACTGCGGGGCTTCCTTTTTGTGGAACCTTGTCATGCACGATTCATTTGAGGCCCGTAACGAGCTGGAACAGAACCTGATGGCCGCCCAGGAGGGCCAGATGGCCGGCGATGCCTTTATGAAATATCTGATGGAGACGCAGGTGTTCATGCCGGTAAAAGACTCGATCGGTATCGAGGGATTCACCGGCAGCGACAAGGCGGTACCGCTGACCCTGAAGAGCGAGGACGGTGTCGAGGTCCTTATCCTGTTCACCAGTCCTGAACGGGCGAAGAGCTTCCTCGTGGACTATCCCGGCTACGAGGGCGGCCTGCTGGCGGAGTTCAAGTGGGTGGTGGAACGCACCGGCAGTGGCGTGGGCGTTTCGATCAACCCCAACTGGCCGGTCGGCATGGACATGGAGCCGGAGATGGTCCAGCAGCTCAAGGAAAATTGATCGCCCGTCGCAGACGCCTTGTTTCCCTACGCATCAGCACACCGCAAGCTCTGGCAAGACCCGCTGTTCCTGCTTGCCATGCTGGCCGGTCCGGCCGCATGGTTCATCCTCTACCTGGCCCTGCAACCCGAACCGCAGTGGGACTGGCCGCTGGCGGTACCGCTGGCCTACCTGTTGCCGGTCGTGGTCTACCCGCTGCTTGAGGAAATCGTTTTTCGCGGTCTGGTACAGGAGCTGGTGCATGAGTATATCTCGGCACACTCCCTTGGTCCCCTCAGCGTGGCCAACCTGCTGACCAGCCTGCTGTTTACCGGCATGCATTTTCTCTACCATGCACCGGTGTGGGCGGCGCTGGTATTCCTGCCGTCGCTGGTCTTCGGCTTCTTCAAGGACCGCACCGGCAAACTCCTTGCGCCGATCGTGCTGCACGCTTTCTATAACGCGGGTTTTCTGCTGCTGTTTACTTTGCCGGGCTGAGGCGAACGGTGATTATTTAGAGTCCCCGATAGGGGATCCGTAAACCCCCCGCCTTTAGGCGGCGGATCAGAATGTATGGAAAAGCTATTCAGAATACATATTGGCCCGAAGGTTAAAAGAAGTATTCCTTCTCCCTGCGGGAGAAGGCCAGGATGAGGGGATATGAATCAGGAAGAGGCGCTTTATATGATACCCTCTCCCCAACCCTCTCCCTGAGGCAGAGGGGGTTAATCGGCCGAATGGCCGATCAATCCGGCTTTCAGCCGTAACCCGAAGCCACCGGCTTTAGCCGGTGGAGTGTTCACTCGGGTTACGGTGCAGCTCAGCTAACCCGACCGGCGGTGATAAAGGCGGCCGCCGTCGCTGGTGTGGTTGCAGGCCCGATCAGGGCGAAGGCCGTGATCCGATACTGTCGCGGATGGCCTCGAGGAACAGGTGGTAACGCTGCCGGAGTGGCTTGTCGGGCTGTGGTTCGAAGTGCGTGGCCTCGCCGGCGGGTGCCCAGGTGTCCGGGCCGCCGACGGCAAGCCAGGCGATGCCGCGTGCCGTTGTCTCGAGCTGCACGGGTCGAATGACCTCGAGTCCGGACAGGCTGGCGATGCGCTGGCACAGGCCGTCGAGTCGTGACAGTCCGCCACTGATGCGTATGCGACAGGCGGCCGGCTGCAGGTCGTGCAGGATGCCGGTGTTGGTGCACACCATGAAGGCAATGCTTTCGATCACCGCGACGAGCGCGTCGGCCGGCGCTGGCGGGGCGATGTCACTGCAGCCCGGGAAGCCGGGCGCCGGCCCGGCCTGCCACCAGGGGGCACCGAGGCCGCCGACCGTGTTGAGAAAGACCGGCGGTGTTTTTATGTCCTCCAGCCAGCCCGGCAGCTGTGACTGCCAGTCGGTCAGGTCGTAGCGGGCTTGCGCCCATTGCACGGCAGCGCCGGCGCCGTTGACAGTGCCCTCGAGGTAGTAATCGCCCTGTGTCGCATCGCTGCGGGAAATGCCTGTCAGCAAATCGGGGTGGTGACGCGGTGCATTGCCTGTGGGCAACAGGACAAAGGCACCGGTACCGATGTTGACCAGGATGGTGTCTTCGCCGGGCTGACCGTGTGCATACAGTGCGGCATTCTGGTCACCGTTCATGGCGGTGATTGGCACACCGGGTATCACCGCCCGGCCATGATCGGAACAGATCGGCCGGCAGGCCGGCAGCAGCCCGGGCGGTACATCGAACAGCCCGCACAGCCAGGGATCCCAGTCGCGCTGCCGGAGATTCCACAGCAGGGTGCGCGAGGCATTGGCGTGATCGACCGTCTCCTGCCGGCTGTCGGACAGGTGATGCAGCAGGAAGCTTGCCAGCGGCCCGATAACGAGGTCGTCGCTGTCGCGGGCCCGCTGCACGGCCTCGTTGTGCTGCAGCAGCCAGCGCAGCTTGCTCGCGCCATAGTGCGGTGACAGGCGCAGCCCGGTGTGCCGGCGAATGCCCTCCGCTTCTGATTCAAGATCGGCCAGCTGCGATCGCGTGCGCGTGTCCTGCCAGCTGAGTACCGGCGAAAGCGCCCTGCCGCTGCTGCGTTCCCAGGCCAGTACGCTGGATCGCTGGGTCGCCAGCCCGGCCTGCCCGATTGCAGCCGGGTCGACAGACGGCTGCGCGAGGACGTCGCTGATGGCCTGCTCCAGCGACATGAGGATGTCTTCCGGCGACTGCTCGACTTCCGCCGGACTGATTGACTGCAGGTCGACCGGTGCGCGGCTGATGGCGAGCTTGCGGCCATGCGCGTCAATGACCGCGGCGCGGGTCGAATGGGTTCCCTGGTCGATGGCAAGTGTCAGTGACATCAGGACGCCCTGAGCGCCAGTGCGGCGGTGTCGGCAACCGGCTTGCGCGCCGGCAGGGTCCGCCGGAAGATGTCCACAACCTTCGTCGCCGTGGCCCGGTAGCCGGTAAGCTTGCCGCCGTAGATGGACACCAGGCGTGGCTGCTCTGGATTGTCGACCGGCAGGCGGGTCTCGCGCGAACGGCCGAAGGCGCTACCCTCAGCCGCCGGCAGAACCCGCAGGCCGGCGAAACGCTCGATGACCCGTTGCGAGCGCTGCGGGAAGTAATACCGCAGCACATCCAGCAGGTAGGTCTCCTCCTCCGGCAAGGGCGATACCTTCTCGGGCGGGCCCGTGTAGGGAGTCTCGGTTGTGCCAAGCAAGGCATGCTCGCCCCAGGGCAACAGGAAGACGGCACGACGGTCAGAGGGTACCTCGAGGTAATAACAGCCATGGTTCAACGGACCCTCGACGACCAGGTGGCTGCCCTGCACCAGGTCGGCCGGGATGCTGTGCAGTGCCGGTGTGATGTTGCGATCGACGAGACGTACCCACGGACCCGCCGCATTGACCATGACATCGGTGGTACAGGCGTTTTCCGTGCTGGCGTCACGGTAGTGTATCCGGCAGCCGGTGTCGGTGATGCTGGCCTCGAGGAACTCGCACGGGCAGCGCAATTCAGCCCCCAGTTCGATTGCAGACTGCATCACGGCGCGGGTCAGTTCGATGTCGTTTGTCTGGGCATCATAGTAGCGGTAGACCGCCTGCAGGCCACGGGTCTCCAGACCATCGAGCGTGTCCCAGTCACGCCGCCTGAGCTTGCGAAAGCGATTGTCACGATGCAACTGTCCCAGGATGGCATACAGGCTCAGGCCGGCACGGATGGTCAGTGGCCGGCGCGAGGTCGGCGGGTAAACGGGGATATGAAACGGCTGCAGGTGCACCAGCCCGGGGGCGATCTTCAGCAGCAGCGCGCGTTCGGCCAGGCCCTCGCGCACCAGCGAGAAGTCGAGACCCTCGAGGTAGCGCAGGCCGCCATGTATCAGCTTGCTGGAACGGCTGGAGCTGCCGGCGGCGAGACGTGTTTTCTCGATCAGCAACACCGAGTAACCGGCGCAGGCGGCGGCCTGGGCCACCCCTGTCCCATGGATGCCGCCGCCGATCACCACGACATTGTAATGTTCAGCCACTGGTGGAATCCGGCTGCATGAGTTCGCGTATGACGTCGGTCTCGATCATGCCCGCGCCGAGAGCGGCAAAGCGCCGGGCATCCCCGGGTGTGTTGACGGTATAGATCGCCCAGGTCCACGGGCCCGGCCAGAGCTGCTGCAGGTCATCGGGCAGGCGCTTGCGGTTGCAGAACAGGAATTCGGGCTGCAGCGCCATCGCCTGCTGATGCGTCTGTGGCGACCACTCGGGCAGCACCCAGGCTATCGGCAAGCTGCAGCAGCGGCGTACTTGCTCGAGTGCCCCGTATTCGAAAGAGATCAGGATGCTCTGTGACAGGCAGGGAGCAAGCGCCTCCAGCACGATATCGATGACATGCTGGATGTCATGGTCCATGAGGCTGGGCTGCTTGAGCTCGACAAAGGCCCTGGCCTGCGGCCATTGTGACAGGAGCCGGGCAAATTCATCGAGGCGGCTGATACGCAGCTGGCTGAAGCTGTCACCAAATCGGGCCGGATAGCCCGCCGGCAGGTCCTGCATGTCGGCATAGACTGTCGTGTTGATGTTCATGTCGTGACCGGTGAGTTTCAGCAATGACGGGTCGTGGCAGAGCACCGGCACACCGTCGGCCGTGATCTGCACATCCGTTTCGATCCAGTTTGCGCCGGCCTGCAATACCGCCTCGTAGCCGGCGATGGAATTCTCCGGGAAGGATACGGGCTCGCCGCGGTGTGCGATCAGTACCGGGGTCATTTGCGCCATCAGCCGGCTGTCACCCTGCCGGGGGCCGGCTTGCCCCGGTGACCGCCGGAGCTGCAGCGGACAAGGCACGGACTGTCACGATGGTGACTGAACAACCCCCGATGACGGTACCCGGTATGCGCCATGCTCTGTAGCCTGATCATTGCTGTCCAATCATTATTCAGCGCCTTGTCCAATGCAACCCGGCCGCCGCGCCCGCCATTGTGTCGTAAATCATGCGCTGCCCCGGTGTTCTTGCCCGCGAGGACGATGATCGGCTTCGAGCGCATACTTCCGTATTTTCAGTGGCTGTCAGAAAGAATTCAGCTGTTCGCAGGTAGGTTCGGCGCAGCAATACCAGTTTTCGGACAGCCGCGGGATGCTTTCACCCTCATCGGCAAGATCAATTGGCGTTAGCGGCATGCCCGCGATCTCAAAGGCACGTTCGCGGATACCGCGGAATATGTCCGTACGTGACAGGCCACGGCCTTCGGCATCGCCGATCCAGGCCTGTATGCGCTGCTGCAATTCATCGACGCGCGGATCGCGATTGTGCCAGGGGTGCCCGAGAATGGCGGGATCAAATTCGCCGATCATGTCGCGCGCATCCTCCAGCTGCAGGATGCAGGAGCCTGCCGGCACCAGCAGGCGGATGGAAAGCTGAACGGGAGCGACGCTGTTGACCAGCCGCAGGTCGGTAATGTCCTGCAGGAGACGGATATAGCCCTCCAGGGTCGTCCATGGCGTAAAGGCAACGAAGGTCGGGGAAAGCGCAATACCGGTCTCCCGCAGGAAGCCCAGCGCCGTGATGACGTCATCACGTGTATGACCCTTGTCAAGGCGTTCGAGGATATCGTCATCCATCGCCTCCACGGCCGAGATGATGAACAGGCAACCGGTGGTCCTGAGTTCGCGCACGGCATCCGGGTACCTGGCAATGTGCTCGATCTTGATGGTGGCATCGTAGGTAAGGCCGGGGAATTCAGCATGCATGGCGTGGACGATACGCAGGGCATGACCCGGGCCGTTGAAGAAGTCCGGGTCCCCGAAGGAGATGTGCTGCGCGCCCCGCGCGACCTGGCCGCGAATGTCCTCAAGTACAAGCCCGGCGGGAATGACGCGAAAGGCACCCCCGTAGACCGGGACGACCGGGCAGTGGCGGCAGTGGTACTTGCAGCCGCGCGTGGTCTCGGCAAAGCCGACGGTCTGGTGTGATCCGTCGGGCAGGATGAGGCTGGCATAGCGATCGAGTGGCGGCAGCGTGTCCCGCGCCGGCGTGATGAAGTCGATCTTCTCCAGGCTGACCACGGGTTCGGTCTGTTCATCCCCCTCACCTGCACGGATGCGCCTGACCAGCGAGACCAGTGCGGGCTCGAACTCGCCGCCAACTACCGTGGTGACGCCCAGCGAGTGAAACAGTTCCGCGTTCATCGGTGCATAGAGCCCGTAGACGCACAGCCGGGCGTGCGGTGCCAGCACGCGAATCTTCGGCAGGGCCTCCACGGCAATGCGGGTCGCCGTGTGCATGGCAATGTAAATGGCGACCAGGTCGGAATCGGCGCTTACCACATCCTCCAGTTTCTGGATGGACAGGTCGCAGCATCGCACAGCACAGCCCTCACGCTGCAGCCAGGCGGCCGGCTCGGCGAGCCCGAACGGCTAGCGGCCAAGCTCGTAGGGATTGATCAGTACCACATTCATGTTGAGGTAATAAGCATAGTAAACATGGTGTTGAAGGGGTTATCTCGAATACTACAGAGCTACGGACCAGGCCGGCAGCGATGCCGTGCCGTGGTCGTGGTGTCCCGGTCCTGTCGTGATGGTGCGAGCCACGGCAGTCATGAGGCGGGGTGGCTGCTCTGCAGCATTGCCGCAACCGTCAGACAGGGAACCCCCGTCGCCGGGATTTCCAGGATCTGCGTGCATGCATTCTACGCCATATCCGTCCGGAGATTGCGCCTTGATTGGTCGTCTGTATGCCGCATAGAATGCAGGCGGCGTTCCTGCGGGGCCGTTATCCCGCTTATCTTCTTACCGCATGAGGTTGGAACATGGCAGTCAAACCAATCGGCTGGACGGGCATCCTGCTGCGCTTTCTTGTCGCTGTCGTGCTGGTGTTCTCGACCTACAACCCCTCCGGGTATTCCTACTATCACTGGTTCAGGGACATGCTGCCCGGGATCAACCCGCTGGTCATCTTTGCCGGCGTGATTCTGCTGATCGGCTGGACGATCTTTCTGCGCGCGACCGTCAGGTCACTCGGGGCATTCGGGTTACTGCTTGCGTTTGCCTTCTTCGGGACACTGATCTGGCTACTGATATTCTGGGATATCGTACCGCTCGACAGTATCACGGCGCTGACCTATGTCATCCTGGTGGTGATCAGCGGTGTCCTGGCCACCGGTATCTCCTGGTCCCACATTCGCCGGCGCATGACCGGGCAGGTGGATGTCGACGAGGTCGAAGGCGACATCTGACCAGTACGACGGCATTTCGAATGCTGCCGTCCTCCCCCACGACAATCAACGACCGATGACCACCGCCCGCGACATCCCGTTTATCGACAGCCAGGCCGCTCTGGAGGACCTGTGCGACGGGTTGTCACAGGCATCGTGGTTTGCGATCGATACCGAGTTTCTGCGCGAGAAAACCTACTACCCGAAACTTTGCCTGGTACAGGTCGCGACACTTGATGTCGTTGCCTGTGTCGACCCGCTGGCCCTTGATGACATGACGCCGCTGCTGGACGTGATTTTCGACAGCGGCATCACCAAGGTCATGCACGCCGCCCGCCAGGACATGGAAATCTTCTACCACATGCGCGGTGGCGTGCCCGCCTCCGTATTCGACACACAGATCGCGGCCCTGCTGCTGGGCCTGCCGGACCAGGTCGGCTACGGCGGACTGGTGCAGGAGTTACTCGGCGTCAAGCTTCACAAGCTGCACTCGCGTACCGACTGGTCGCAACGGCCGCTGGACGATGCGCAGGTGCGCTACGCGGCCGATGATGTGATCTACCTTGCGCAGGCCTATGTGTTGATCCAGGGAAAGCTGCAGGAAGCCGGCCGGCTCGACTGGCTGGCCGATGATCTTCGCGCGTTGTCCGATCCGGCTCTGTATGCTGCTCATCCCGAGAATGCCTGGTTGCGCGTCAAGGGCACCAACAAGCTGTCCGGAGCGGCACTGGCCATCCTGCAGGCGCTGGCGGCCTGGCGCGAGGAGAAGGCGCAGGCCTCGGACCGGCCGCGTGGCTGGTTGCTGCGTGACGATGTCCTGCTCGATATCGCCCGGCACAGGCCGGACACGCCTGCCAGTCTTGGCAAGATCCGCGGACTGCACGAGAACACCGTCAAGCGGTACGGCCGTGACCTGCTGGCACTGATTGCAAATGCTGCGGAAATCACTCCGGCACCCTTCCCTCGCACGAAAATCAGGCAGCGGTTGACGCCGGCCCAGGATGCCGTCGTGGATGTGATGCAGGCTGTGGTCCGGCTGGTCGGCGAGGAAAACCGGATCAATCCCTCGGTACTTGCCAGCCGCAATCAGCTGGAGCAGTTGCTTCTCGGTAATTCCGATGTGCCGGTACTGCAGGGCTGGCGCAGGCAGCTGGCCGGCGAACGCCTGCAGGGTTTCCTCGATGGCAGGTTGAATATCCGGATGGCGGGCGGCGAGTTGTCGATCACCTGAGGGCGCATTCCCGAAAGCCGCCACTGGCTTGCCGCTATCGATGGACTGCCCGTAGCCTCAATAAGCAATTATCCGGGTAGAGGCAGAAGGGCACGGTACTGGAAGTAACGCTGTCTGCCACGTGTTGCTGTTATTTCTGGCCGGCCTACAGTGCATCCAGTGCTTTCTTGTAGCCGGCGCATGCCTCCTCATCGGACTTGTTCTTCTTCAGGCATTTTCTGTAATCCTCAAGTATTTTCGCTTTCTGATTGCTAACCTCCTTTTCGGCTGCCGATGCATCTGACGCGGCCCTTGCCGCCTCTTTATGTGGATTACTGCAGGCCGTTTGCCCCAGAACCAACAGGAATAAAAAAACGCCGACAATTGCCTTGTGTCGCATATTTACACTCCACTGACGAGTTGTTTGAACCTTGTGAATACTCCACCGGCCAAAGCCGGTGGCTTCGGGTTACGGCTGAAAGCCGGCTTGATCGGCCATCCGGCCGATTACGCCCCCTCCCCCTCCGGGGGAGGGCCGGGGAGAGGGGATCAAATAAACAGCGGCTCTGCCTGATTCAGGTCCCCTCATCCTGGCCTTCTCCCGGAGGGAGAAGGAATGCAACTTTCCACATCCAGTATAAATAGAGCTATATAGCCTTTCCACACATTATGATCCGCCGCCTGAGGGCGGGGGGTCTACGGGTCCCCTATCGGGGGCTCTAAACGCCCGAATTTGGCAAAGCGTGATAAGTCAGGACCCTTGACCCGGGGCTGTCG
>JBFELL010000066.1:0-14778 GCA_041552135.1 Gammaproteobacteria bacterium | reverse complement strand
GCGACGGGAGTTTCACGCCCTGCGCCAGGCTGATCCTCAGTCCTGTTTCAGGCCCTTGATGCTCTCGGCGATCGCCGCGTATTCGAAGGCATCCGAGAAGAAACGGGATTCGTCGAGCCCGTGCTGCATGAAAAGCGCATGGCCGGCCTCGACCATGACGGGCGGGCCGCTCATGTAGACATCGTGGCCAGAGAGGTCCGGATAGACGCGCACGACGGCGTCGCTGACGAACCCGGTCTCGCCGTCCCAGTCATCCTCCGGCAGGGGTTCGGACAGCACCGGGATGTAGCGGAAGTTGGCGTGCTCGCGGACGAACTGTTGCGGCAGTTCATCGAGGTACAGGTCGCGCCTGGCGCGCACGCCCCAGAACAGGTGGATGGGCCGCTCGAGGCCAATTTCGAAGGCGTGTTCAAGGATGCCCTTGAGCGGCGCGAAGCCGGTGCCACCGCCGATGAGAATAATCGGCCGGTCCGAATCCTCGCGCAGGAAGAAGGTGCCCAGTGGTCCCTTGACGCGCAGCAGCGTCTTCTCCTTCATATGGTGGAAGACCTGGTCGGTGAACAGGCCGCCTTCCACGTAGCGGATATGCAGTTCGATAAACTCGTCATCGTGCGGTGCATTGGCGATAGAGAACGAGCGGGGTTCGTGGTCCTTGATCAGGACGTCGATGTATTGCCCGGCCAGGAACTGCAGGCGTTCGCTCGCCGGCATTTTCAGGTAGATGCGGATGACATCGTGGGCGAGGTGTTCCAGCTTCTCGACGCGGCACGGCAGCGTCTTGATCTCGATGTCGCGGGCCGCATCGACCTCGCGCACCAGGATGGTCAGATCGGATTCGGCATGCGCCTGGCAGAACAGCGCCTTGCCGGCGGCGGCATCCTCATCGTCCAGTGCCGGCGGGTTACCGTCCTCATAGCTGACATAACCCTCGATTACGCTGCCCATGCAGGAGCCGCAGGCGCCATTGCGACAGCCATAGGGCAGTATAATCCCTTGCCGCAGGGCGGCATCGAGGACTGACTCGCCGGCATCCACCGTGAAGGTGTGGCCGCTGGGCTGAACTGTGACCTGGCAGGACATTCAATTACTTAACCGATTAAGGAGCGGCATTGTCGCCGATTTGCCATGCAAGATAAACCGGATAATCCTGTGTTAATCGTCGGCTGCGGTGATATCGGCCGGCGGGTGGCGTTGCGCCTGCAGGAGCGGAACCGGTCGGTGACCGCCGTGGTGCGCAGCGCCGCCAGTGCCCGGGCAGCAAAAGTGGCCGGTGCCCACGTGCTGCGCGTTGACCTCGACAGCGATTCACCGCCGCCCGGCTGGGCCAGCGGCTACGGTGAGGTGTACTACTTCGCCCCGCCGCCGCGTGAGGGCGATACCGATCCACGGCTGCATCGCTGCCTGGCGCAGCTCGGGGCCGGTGCCTTGCCGGCGCGCATCGTCTACATCAGCACCAGTGCCGTCTATGGCGACTGCGCAGGTGCCTGGATCACCGAGGCGCAGCCGGTCGCACCGACCACGGCGCGCGGCAGACGTCGCCTCGATGCAGAGATGCAGCTGCACCAGTGGACACAGGCGCGTGGCGTGCAGCTGGTCATCCTGCGGGTGCCCGGGATCTACGGCCCGGGAAAGCTGCCACTGGCACGACTGGAGCAGGGCCTGCCGGTGCTGCGCGAAGCCGATGCGCCGTGGACCAACCGCATCCATGCCGACGACCTGGCGGCCATCTGCATTGCCGCCATGCAGAGCGAAAGCCCGGACGTCGTCTACAACGTGAGCGACGGACACCCGAGCAACATGACGGATTACTTTTTCCGGGTGGCGGATGCCGCCGGCCTGCCGCGGCCGCCGGAGGTGGACCGGGAGGAGGCCGCCCGGGTGCTGTCACCGGGCATGCTGTCCTTCCTGCAGGATTCACGGCGCATGAGCAACGACAAGCTGCTGCGCGAACTGGACATCACGCTGCAGTACCCGGACCTGGATGCCGGGCTGGCGTCGTGTTTTACAGACTGAACTCGGCGACGACGGGGGTGTGGTCCGAGGGCCGCTCCAGGCGGCGAGGCGCCTTGTCGATGTGGCAGGCGCTGCAGCAGGCCGCCAGCGCCCGACTGGCGAGGATCAGGTCGATGCGCAGGCCCATGTTGCGGCGGAACGCCGCGGCACGGTAGTCCCACCAGCTGAAGCTCTTCTCCTCCTGCGGGAACAGGCGAAAGGTGTCCTGCAGTCCCAGCCCGAGCATCCTGCCCAGGGCCTCGCGCTCCGGCGTGGAACACAGGATGCGCTCATGCCAGGCCTCGGGGTCGTGCACGTCGTCATCGGTGGGTGCAATGTTGAAGTCGCCGAGGACGACGAAATGCTCGTGGTCCTCAAGCTGGGTGCCGATATAGCCGGTCACCTTCTCCAGCCAGTGCAGCTTGTGGGCAAACTTGTCGCTGCCGACCTCCTGGCCGTTGACGACGTACAGGTTGAGCACGCGCACGCCGTCGATGCTGGTGCCGAGGATGCGCCGCTGCGGGTCGTCGAGCCCGGGCACGTCGGTGACGATGTCAGTGGCTTGGGACTTGCTGATGGTCGCGACACCGTTGTAGGTCTTCTGTCCCGAGAAGACGACCTCGTAGCCCGCGGCACGGATCTCGTCGGCCGGGAAATTCTCGTCGGTCAGCTTGGTCTCCTGCAGGCACAGGACATCCGGCTGCTCGGTTGCCAGCCAGTCCAGCACCTGCGGCAGTCGGACCTTGAGGGAGTTGACGTTCCAGGTGGCGATTTTCATGTCGTTTTACAGGTGATGGGTTGGATTCAAAATTTATTCACCGCAGAGGACGCAAAGAAATTCAGGATAAAAACCGCATTCTGCTGCCTTTCGAGGTGCCGGTGAGATCAATTCTCCTGGCTACTGGGATGTTTTTTTCAACTTTATATCTTTGCGTCTCTGCGGTGAACATCATGCTGCCAGGCCAGAGTGGCGCAGCAGTGCATCGATGGTCGGTTCGCGACCGCGGAACTCGACGAACAGTTCCATGGGTTCGCGCGAGCCGCCCTGTTCTAGGATGCTGCTGAGGAAACGGTTGCCGGTTTCGCGGTCGAAGATGCCGGTTTCCTCGAAAGCGGAGAAGGCGTCGGCAGACAGCACCTCGGCCCACTTGTAGCTGTAGTAACCCGCTGCATAGCCGCCCGAGAAGATGTGGGTGAAGCCGTTCTCGAAGCGGTTGAAGGCCGGCGGCCGGACCACCGAGACCTGCTGTCGTACCTCGTTCAGCACGTCATGTACCCGGGCTCCTGCGGCCGGGTCGTACTCGTGGTGCAGACGGAAATCGAACAGGGCGAACTCCAGCTGTCGCACCATCTGCATGGCGGACTGGAAGTTTTTTGCCTGCATCATGCGCCTGTAAAGCGCTTCGGGTATTTTTTCGCCGCTCCGGTAGTGTCCCGCGATCAGCCCGAGTGCCTCGCGCTCCCAGCACCAGTTCTCCATGAACTGGCTCGGCAGTTCCACGGCATCCCAGGCGACACCGCTGATGCCGGACACGCCCGCATAGTCGATGCGCGTAAGCATGTGATGCAGTCCGTGGCCGAATTCATGGAACAGGGTGATGACTTCGTCGTGTGTGCACAGCGCCGGGTCGTCGCCGATCGGCGGCGAGAAGTTGCAGGTCAGGTAGGCGACCGGTGTCTGGGTACCGTTTGTGCCGCGCCGCCGGCTGATGCATTCATCCATCCAGGCGCCGCCGCGCTTGTGCGGGCGGGCATACAGGTCCAGGTAGAATTCCCCGCGCAATTCGCCGGCGGCGTCGTGGATACGGTAGAAGCGCACGTCGTCGTGCCAGGTGTCGATGCCGTCTACCTCCGTGATGCTCAGGCCATACAGGCGCTCGACGATACCGAACAGCCCGCTGACCACGTGTGGCTGCGGAAAGTAGGGTTTGAGTTCTTCCTGCGAAATGGCGTACCGCCGCTGGCGGAGTTTTTCCGAGTAGTAGGGAATGTCCCAGGCCTGCAGGTCCTCCAGGCCGTGCTGCTCGCGGGCAAAGTCCCGCACCGCCTGGAGCTCGCTTTCGGCGGCCGGTTTCGAGCGCGCCGCCAGGTCGTTGAGGAAATCCAGCACATGCTGCGGCGATTCCGCCATCTTGGTTTCCAGCGAGCGCTCGGCGTAGTTGGCGAAGCCCAGCAGCTGCGAGGCCTCGTGTCGCAGTGCCAGGATCTGCTCCATCAGCGGGGCGTTGTCCCACTGCCCGGCAGTCGGCCCCTGATCCGAGGCGCGGGTGACGTAGGCGGTGTACAGCTCCTCGCGCAGCTGCCGGTTGTCGGCATAGGTCATGACGGGGTAGTAGGAGGGGAACTCGAGGTTGAATACCCAGCCCTCGAGCTCGCGCTGTTCGGCCGTTTGCCGCGCCAGTGCACGCGCCGTTTCCGGCAGTCCCGCCAGCAGGGCTTCATCGGTCACCTGGCGGTGCCAGGCGTTGGTGGCGTCCAGGACGTTGTCGCTGTATTTCGAGGTCAGGCTCGAGAGTTCCTGCATGATCGCCTTGTAACGCTCGCGCTTCTCCCGGTCGAGTTCCACGCCGGAGAGGCGAAAGTCACGCAGGGCATTGTCGATGATCTTGCGTTGGGCGGTATCCAGGGTTTGGTATTCCGCACCATCGGCAATCTGGCGAAAGGCGCGGAACAGGTCTTCATTCTGTCCCATTTCGGTGCCGTATTCACTCAGCTTCGGCAGGCAGGCATTGTAGGCCTCGCGCAGCGGCTCGCTGTTGACCACGGCATTGAGATGTCCGACCGGCGACCAGGTGCGACTCAGGCGGTCGTCCATGGCCTCCAGCGGGTCGACGAGGTTGTCCCAGGTGTAATGGCTGTTCCCGGCCAGCAGCTGTTTTACCCCGGCGCGGTTCTCCGCCAGCAGCTGATCGATGGCCGGTACCACGTGTTCGGGGGTAATCTGCGAGAATGGCGGCAGGCCATCCATTTCCAGCAAGGGGTTGTTCATCCCGGTTTTACCTCGTTTTCAATTCAGTGACCGTCTTTGCGGGCGCTAACTCTAGCATGGCCGTTACTGGCCGAGAACCGGCCGGCTTGTGTCGCGCGCCATCGATCCATTATCGTGTCGCCCATGAGCATACGTAAATTCGAAAATATCACCCCGGACATCGCCGCCGGTGCGTGGGTCGACGAGACGGCACTGGTGATCGGTGATGTCAGTCTCGCGGCGGATGTGTCGCTCTGGCCGATGGTGGTCGCGCGTGGCGACGTCAACTCGATCTCGGTCGGGGCGCGCACCAATATCCAGGACGGCACCATCCTGCATGTCAGCCACGACAGCGAGTTTGCGCCCGGTGGCTTCCCGCTGGTCATCGGCGCCGACATCACGGTCGGCCACCAGGCGATCCTGCATGGCTGTACCATCGAGGACGGCTGCCTGATCGGCATGGCGGCCACCGTCATGGATGGCGCGCTCGTGCGCTCCGGTGCCATCGTCGGTGCCGGCAGCCTGGTGCCGCCGGGACAGGAACTCGAGGGCGGTTATCTCTGGGTCGGCACGCCTGCACGGCGGGTGCGGCCGTTGCGCGAGCAGGAACAGGGGTTCCTCGAGTACTCGGCGCAGCACTACGTCGAGCTGAAGAACCGCCACCTCGCCGGGCGCTGATACGCGTTACACTACGACAGGCGCAGCGCACGGATCACCGGTGCGGTGACAGGCCTGACACCGCGCCAGAGTTTGAAAGATTCGGCGGCCTGCTCCACCAGCATGCCAAGGCCGTCCATGGTGGCGGCCGCCTCCAGGGCGGCGGCCCAGTGCATGAAGGCGGTCGGCTCGTCGCCGTACATCATGTCGTAGCACCAGGTGTCGGATGTGATGATGTCCGGCGGCAGCGCCGGCACCTCGCCCAGCAGGCTGGCCGCGGTGGCATTGACCACCAGGTCGAAGCTGTGGCCGGCGACCTCGTCCAGGCCGCAACCCTCCACCCTGCCCAGGTCGCAGAAATGCCGCGCCAGCTCGACGGCCTTCGGCGCGGTGCGGTTGGCGATCACCAGCAGGGCCGGGTGCGCGGCAAGCAGCGGTTCGAGTACGCCGCGCGCGGCGCCGCCGGCACCGACCAGCAGCAGCCGTCTGCCGGCGATTTCACAGCGGTGGTTGTGTGTCAGGTCGCGCACCAGGCCGGCACCGTCGGTGTTGTCACCGAAGTGGTTGCCGTCGGCATCCAGCAGCAGGGTGTTGACGGCGCCGGCACGTTCGGCGCGCGGGCTGTGTGTGGCCGCGAGTTCCCAGGCATCTTCCTTGAACGGTACGGTGATATTCAGCCCCTTGCCGCCGCCTGCGACAAATTCGGCCACGGCGGCCGGGAAGCCGTAGTGCTCGACCAGGATGGCGGTGTACTCAAGGTCCTGGCCGGTCTGTTCGGCGAACATCGCGTGAATGCGCGGCGACTTGCTGTGGGCGATCGGGTTGCCCATTACGGCGTATTTGTCAGTCATGGTGAGTGTGGTTTTCTCTGCACCCGCTGCGGTGAACAGGTTTCATCAAGACAGCCAGCGGGCAACATCCCGGGCGAAATACGTCAGGATGGCGTCCGTGCCGGCGCGCTTGAATGACAGCAGCGCCTCCATGACGACGGCCCGTTCGTCAAGCCAGCCGTTCTGAGAGGCGGCCTTTAGCATGGCGTATTCACCGCTGACCTGGTAGGCGAAAGTGGGAACGCCGAAGCTGTCCTTTACCCGACGCACGATATCGAGATAGGGCATGCCGGGCTTCACCATCACCATGTCGGCGCCCTCCTCCAGATCGAGCGCGACTTCCCGCAGGGCCTCGTCGCTGTTGGCGGGGTCCATCTGGTAGCTGTACTTGTCGCCGCCGGCGAGATTCGCGGCCGAGCCGACGGCATCGCGAAACGGGCCGTAGAAGCTGGAGGCATACTTGGCGGCGTAGGCCAGGATGCGGGTGTTGCGGTGACCGGCCTCTTCGAGTGCCGTGCGTATGGCACCGATGCGGCCGTCCATCATGTCGGACGGGGCGACGATGTCGGCGCCGGCCTCGGCGTGCGACACGGCCTGCCTGACAAGCACCTCGACGGTTTCGTCATTCATGACATAGCCGCGGGCATCGATCAGGCCGTCCTGGCCATGTGTGGTGAAGGGATCCAGGGCCACATCGGTGATCACGCCCAGCCCGGGCAGTGCCTGCTTGAGCTCGCGCACGGCGCGCTGGGCAAGTCCGTCCGGGTTGCAGGCCTCGCGTGCGTCCCCGGATTTCCTGTCAGGCGGAGTGACCGGGAACAAGGCAATGGCGGGAACGCCGTGCTCGTGTATCTCCCTGGCCTCAATCAGCAGCTGGTCAATACTGAGGCGTTCGATACCCGGCATGGACGGTACCGGTTCGCGCTGGTTGTCGCCATCCAGCACGAAGACAGGGTAAATGAGATCGTCGGCGGTGAGCGCGTTCTCGCGCATCAGCCGGCGTGAGAAATCATCGCGTCGCATGCGTCGCATGCGGATGGCCGGATATCCGCCTTGTGCGTGTTTGCCTGCTTTCACCATTAACTCCATTGCCTGTGCCGGAATGACAGTTTAACGTGGCCGGCTCCCTGCTGGCGAGGTCGGGCGGTGCTGTGCCATTACCCGCTTTCGCTGTGTACACTGGGCGCATGCATACCCGCAACCCGACACATCCGGTTGACCGCCTGCTGGCGGGGCAGCAACCGGCGCTGGCGACCTGGTACGGCGAGCCACTGGGCGCCGTCACGGCTGCGGCCCTTTACACCAGGGCGCAGCGAGAGCTGCAGCCGTGTCTGAATCGCGGGGCATTTCCCCTGCATGTCCTGCAGCTGGTCTGTGATTTCTGGCGTCGTGCGCACGGCGCGCCGGCTTACGAGACCCTGGCGGCCGCGGCCGCGAGCCGGCGTGAACAGGCGCTGCTGGAGCTGGTTTACGGCCAGTTGCTGATGAGCCGCAAGCTGCGTCCGGCCAATGCGCACCTGGCACGCGGCTTTGGACTGGCGGCACCATGGCTGGCATCAGTCAGCTATTTCGAACTGGTGCGTCGGCACGAGAGGCTCGCCTGTCTGCGGCTGACCGACACAGCGGCGCCGGCTCAGGGACTGTCGAGACTGCTGTCAGAGGCCGCCGTTGTCCGGCGCTTGCGGGACGGGGGTAAACGCCGCGGGGTAAACGAACATTGCGATACGGTCGGGTAGTGATGATCCGCATTACGGGATTCAGGGCAAACACTGCATAGGCCATGAATAGCGTGGTTTCGGTTTGCCGTTTTATCGCCAACCAGCTGGCGCCGATCACCCTGCTGGGGGCCATCGCGGCCTACCTTCATCCGCCCCTGTTCATGGTGTTCCGTGACAGCTTTCTGTGGTTCTTCGCCGCCACCATGTTCGCACTCGGCATCGTGCTGGACGCTGGCGAACTCCGGGAAACAGCGCGGCACCCCGGCCGTATCGGCCTCGGTGTGCTGACACAATACACGGTCATGCCGTTGCTGGGCCTTGCGGTCGCCATGCTGGTCCCGCTGCCGCCGGAGATTGCCGTCGGCTTCATTATCGTCGCCTGCGCGCCGGGTGCCATGGCCAGTAACGTCATCGTCTACCTTGCCGGAGGCGCCGTGGCCTTCTCTGTCGCCATGACCACGGTGGCAACCTTCCTGTCGCCGCTGCTGACGCCGGGCCTGGTGGAACTGCTCGGCAAGGTCTTCCTGGAGATCCCCTTCTGGCCCATGATGCAGACCATCCTGCTGACCGTGGTCGTGCCGCTGGCGGCCGGCATACTGCTGGGCCGTTACCTCGGCAGGCAGCGCGAACTGGCGCGCGCCATTGCGCCGGCGGTGGCCGCGATCGCCATTGTCATCATCTGCAGCTATGCGGTGGCGGCGAACCAGGAGCGCATTGCGGTTGTCGGTGGCTGGGTGATCGCCGCGGTCATGCTGTTGAATGCCACGGGCTACCTTGCCGGCTGGTGGCTGGCACGCCTGTACGGCTTCGATGCCATGCATCGCCTGACACTCGCCATCGAGATCGGCATGCAGAATGCCGGGCTGGGCGTGGCGCTGGCACTCAAGCATTTTGCCCCGGAGACGGCACTGCCCGGTGCCCTGTTCGCCTTCTGGTGCATCCTCACCGCCGCCGGGGCCTCCTCCTGGTTGCGTCGCCGGCATGGCGAACCAGTGCCGGGGACCTAATGCCTGTTAAATCATGAAGATACGGATTCTTTGAGCGGTATCCAGATTGCGCTAAAGGATTTCCGGGACCCGTCGATACAGTGGTTGAGTGTGCTGTGAAATGGGTCCGGATGAAACATGGACGAGCGGGGCCCATTTCAGAGTTGTGTCATTGCACAGTAAAGTCTCCTCCGACGCTGAAAAGCGTTTTCAACCCGCCGTAAGGCGGGTTTTTTTTGTCCAGGCAGGTACCTTACCAACGACGTAGCCCCCTCCCCTTGGATTTGTATCGATATGAAATTTATATGAAATAATCCTCATAATCACGATTTATCCATATATCAATAATACTTGACTAAAATGGTCAGGAATTGTAAATTAGCAATCAGTTAAACGCTAATTAAGGAGGTTGTCATGCCTGGCCTGATTCCTGATTTTCCCCATGACGGTGTCGTTACCGTGAACCGGGTGGTGCTCAAGGAAGGTTATCGTGTGGATGACCTTCAGGAGCGGGTCGCCATGCTGTGCGAGAACGTCAAGACCTACCACTCCGATACCGGATTTGTCGGCGGTTTCGTTGTCATGAACAGCGGCGATATCTCCAATGAAGGATCCAGCATCGGGCAGGCGGTAAGCAGTCCGCTGAAGGACCGGGAGGCCCTGATCGTGACATTCTGGCGTTCCTTTGAGGACCATGAGCGGTCTCACCGCAGCGAGAGTTTCCAGCCACTGTTTCGCGAGGTCCTTGAGCTGTGCGAAAACGGCAACGAGGAAATCGCCTATGAGATGCTCTGGTCCGGCAAGGCCTACCGGCCGCAAGAGGCGCAGGCAGCACGCGAGGCCAAGGCGAAATATGCGGCCTGAGCCGATGTGCGTCAGCACTGAAGGTGTTTACAAAAACGGCGGCCGCCGTCGTTCTATGCCAGCCAGTCTTTCGGCTGCAGGAAGGTCTCGTAGAGTTCTGCCTCCGGTGTGCCGGGTTCCGGGTGCCAGTCATAGCGCCATTTCACCTCGGGGGGCAGTGACATGAGGATGGCCTCGGTACGGCCGCCCGACTGCAGGCCGAACAGGGTGCCACGGTCGTAGACCAGGTTGAACTCGACGTAGCGTCCGCGCCGGTAGCACTGGAAATCCTTCTCCCGCGCACCGTACGTCATGTCCTTGCGGCGTTCCACGACCGGCAGGTAGGCTGGCAGATAGTGGGTACCGACGCTGATAAGGAAGGACAGGCAGCGGCTGAAGCCCCCCGCGTTCAGGTCGTCGAAAAACAGTCCGCCGATGCCGCGTGGCTCGCTGCGGTGCTTGAGATAAAAGTACTCGTCGCACCATTTCTTGTAGGCGGGGTAGACCGTGTCACCAAATGGTGTACAGGCCTCCCTGGCGATCCGGTGCCAGTGCTCGGCATCCTCCGTGAAGCCGTAGTAGGGCGTCATGTCGAAGCCGCCGCCAAACCACCACACCGCTGCCTCACCGTCCCTCTCCGCGATGAAAAAGCGTACATTGGCATGCGAGGTCGGCACGTAGGGGTTGTGCGGGTGGATCACCAGCGAGACGCCCATGGCCTGGAACGAGCGGCCGGCCAGTTCCGGTCGTGCGGCGGTGGCCGAAGGCGGTAAGCGGTCGCCGAAGACATGAGAGAAATTGATGCCGGCCTTCTCGAAGACGGCACCGCCTTCCATGACGCGCGAGCGCCCGCCACCGCCCTGCTCACGCTCCCAGTTGTCCTCGAGGAAGCGGGCCTTGCCGTCGACCTCCTCGAAGGCCGCGCAGATCGTGTCCTGCAGGCCCAGCAGGTAGTCACGGACCTGGTCGATGTGTTGCTTGCCAATTGTTTCGTCGGTCATTGGGATCCCGTTAGCAGTTGTAATGCCTTTTCATCGCAGCGGCGCGGAGGGTGCAGAGAAGCGCATTGCGTCTGCGCGCTTGTCTTGCTACGGACACGTTGTCCTGTCAGTTCCTGCGCAGCACCTTGCCGGTCAGGCCGTCACGGATTTCACTCGGTTTTCCGGTACCGGCGGGGCCGCTCAGCACGTAATCCAGGCTGTCGCCGAATGCCCTGTACACCTCCAGCATGCTGGTTGCGGGTGGTCTGCCGTGGCGGTTCGCGCTGGTGGACACGAGCGGGCCGTCCCATGTGTCGCACAGCGCGGCAACGACGGGATGACGCGTGACGCGTACCGCCAGCGTGTCATGCCGCCCGCACAGCCAGGCCGGTACATCCGGGCGTGCCGGCAACAACCAGGTGACCGGTTTGCCCCGATGTTTCGTCACGCGCTTCCTCGTAGCCGCTTGCAGTGGCTGCAGGAAAGGTCGCAGCTGTCGCCAGCGACTGGCGATGAGAATAACGCCCTGTTCGATGCCGCGCTGCTTGAGCGCCAGCAGATGCAGCATGGCGGCGGCGTTCAGGGGATCACAGCCGAGGCCGTACACCGTATCCGTCGGGTAGGCAATGACACCGCCAGCGGCAATCTGGCGGATGGCTTCGCGGATGTGCCATGGTGTCATGGGCCGTCAGCCGTGTGCCTTGCCACGATCAGGTGTCGGCCTCCGCGGTGTCTTCCTGTTTTTCGGGTTCTTCCCAGGGTTCGACAAACTTGCAGTCGTTTTGTGGACAGACGCGCTGGGTGCCGGAACGCTTGGTCGTCTTGACCGATGTGATGGGCCAGTGGCACTTCGGGCAGGGTTGCGCGAGAGGCGGGTTCCACAGGGCGTAATCGCAATCCGGGTAGCGTTCACAGGAGTAGAAGATCTTGCCACGGCGTGACTTGCGCTTGAGGATGTTGCCTTTTTTGCACTGGGGACATTGCACCCCGGTGTTTTCCGGCTTCTCCAGCGGCTCGATATATTTGCAATCCGGGTAGCTGCTGCAGCCGATGAATTTGCCATAGCGCCCGCTGCGGATAATCAGCGGCGATTCGCACTGTGGACAGCTGCGGCCTTCCACCACTTCCGGTTCCGCGCTGTTGCGATCGTCATCGACATTGCGCGTGTAATCGCAATCCGGGTAGCCGGAGCAACCGATGAAACGCCCGCGGCGTCCGAGCCGCAGCTGCAGCGTCTTGCCGCACTTGGGACAGTCCTCGTCCATGTCCTCGGTCGTGACATCGCTGCGCGAAACGCTTTCGTCCTTCTCCTTCACCGTGGTCTTGAACGGTTTCCAGAATTCGCGCATCAGCGGCACCCAGTCCTTTTCGCCGCGGGAGACGGCATCCAGCTCGTCCTCAAGCCGCGCCGTGAAGTCGTAGTCCACGTAGCGGGTGAAGTGTTCGGTCAGGAACTTGCTTACCACGCGGCCGACGTCGGTCGGGTAAAAGCGCTTTTTCTCCAGCGTCACGTACTCTCGCGCCTGCAGCGTCGAGATGATGGTGGCGTAGGTCGAGGGGCGGCCGATGCCGTGCTCTTCCAGTGCCTTGACGAGGCTGGCCTCGGAGTAGCGCGGCGGCGGTTCGGTAAAGTGCTGGTCGGCACGTATTTCATTCAGCTTGCAGCTGTCGCCCTTCTCCAGCGGCGGCAGCAGCTTCTCGTCGCTGTCGCCCTTGCTGTCGTCCACGCCTTCCTGGTAGACCGCCATGAAACCGGGATCCACCACCGTGGAACCGGTGGCGCGGAAGCGGTTGCCCTCGCCACAGGCGAAATCGACACTGACCGTGTTGATGGTGGCGTGGATCATCTGGCAGGCAATGGTTCGCTTCCAGATCAGCGTATAGAGTTTCAGCTGCTCTGCACTGAGGTACTTCTTGATGTCCTCGGGCGTGTGCCGTACCGATGTCGGGCGGATGGCCTCGTGCGCCTCCTGGGCGTTTTTCGCCTTGGTCTTGAAGGTGCGCGGCTGGTCGGGCAGCGTACCGTCGCCGAAGCGCTCCGGTATGAAACCGCGCAACTCGTCGATGGCCTCCTGCGCCAGGTTAACGGAGTCGGTGCGCATGTAGGTGATCAGGCCCACGGTTTCGCCACCGATGTCCATGCCTTCATACAGCTGCTGGGCAATACGCATGGTACGGCTGGCAGTAAAGCCGATCTTGCGCGAGGCTTCCTGCTGCAGCGTGGAGGTGGTAAACGGGGCCGCCGGGTTGCGCTTGCGCTGTTTCTTCTCGACAGCCTCGACGACCAGCTCGCCGCCGGCTGCCTGCAGCAGTTCCTCTTTTGCCTTGCTGGCACCGGTCTCAGCGGTAATGGAGAACTGCTTGAGTTTCTCGCCATGCAGGTACGTGAGTCGTGCCGTGAAGTTCTGCTTCTCACGCGTCAGGTCGCTCTCCAGCGTCCAGTACTCGCGCGGCTTGAATTTCTCGATCTCGATCTCGCGCTCGACAATCATGCGCAGGGCCGGGCTCTGGACACGGCCGGCCGACAGGCCACGACGGATCTTCTTCCAGAGCAGCGGCGAGAGGTTGAAACCGACGAGGTAGTCCAGGGCGCGCCGCGCCTGTTGTGCATTGATCAGTTCGGTGGACAGTTCACGCGAGTGCTCGATGGCCTCGCTGATGGCGCGCTTGGTGATCTCGTGGAACACCACGCGATGCACCGGCTTGTCCTTCAGTACCTTGCGATCCTTGAGCAGTTCCACCAGGTGCCAGGAAATGGCCTCGCCCTCGCGGTCCGGGTCAGTCGCCAGGTAGAGCGCATCGGCCTTGCGCATGGCCTTGACGATGGCATCAACATGCTTGCTGTTGCGCTCGATGAGCTGATACTTCATCGCGAAGTCGTGCTCGGGATCCACGGCGCCCTCTTTTGGCACCAGGTCGCGGACGTGGCCGTAGGAGGCCATGACCTCAAATCCCTTGCCCAGGTATTTCTTGATGGTTTTGGACTTGGCGGGGGATTCGACGATGACGAGATTATTGCTCATGGGATTGCATCAGGCTCGGCGAGTCAGTCGTGTGGCTGGCCGTCAGGCGGCATCAATGCAGGCTGTTGGTCGGGTTTTCAAACACAAAGTCCTCCACCCAGGCATAGGCGGCTTCCTCGCCCGGCTGGTTGAACAGCACCATCAGGATGACCCACTTCAGCTGTTCGATATCGAAGTCTTCATTCTCCAGCGCCATGGCGCGGTCGATGACCCGTTCACGGCTGGTCGGCGTCAGGACACCCATTTGCTCGAAAAACAGCAGCAGGCCGCGGCATTCGGTATCCAGGCGCGCCGCCTCATCCCGCGAGAACAGCCGCAGGGAATGTTCCGCCTGCATGTCCGGCGGCGTGCTGTCGCTGGCCAGCCCTTCCAGCCAGCTGAAGGCGCGGTCGATCTCGGCGCTTGGGAAACCGGCATTGCGCAGGTCCTGCTGGACCGATTCGCGGTCCGGACTCACCGGGTTATCGTCGTCCATGTAGTAGTTCTCGAACAGGTACATCAGGACGTCGAAGACATTCTCTTTCATAAAAACCTTTACTATTTCAGTCTGTTATAAAGCCCACCCGGGCTCGAGGCGACATGGCCGCCCAATTCCAGCTGAAGGAGCATGGAGGAAACTTCCGCCGGCGTCAATCCGCTGCGTGTTACCAGCGTGTCGATGGAAGTTTGATCATATCCAATGTAATCAAGCAGTTGTACATAATCCGCGTCCAGTGATCGCGATTCTGCCGCGATGCTGCCGGATTCACCGGCGGCCGGGGCGGCACTGGCCCAGGCGCCG
>JBFELL010000065.1:0-14826 GCA_041552135.1 Gammaproteobacteria bacterium | reverse complement strand
CGGCGAGGACCTCGGCATGTCCCACCAGTGTTGCCTCTGCCGCATTGGCTTGCGGGACCACAGCGGCGCGCCTGGCGGCGGCGGTCTTCAGCGTCATCGGCAGTATCCCCTGCACGCCGCGCAGTTCGCCCGACAGCGCCAGCTCGCCGGCGAACTCGTAGCGCTGCAGTTCGTCCGCGGGGATTTGCCCGGATGCGGCCAGGATGCCGATGGCAATCGGCAGGTCGAAGCGGCCGCCCTCCTTCGGCAGGTCAGCGGGGGCCAGGTTGATGGTGATGCGCCGTGCCGGGAACTCGAAGCGTGAATTCAGGATCGCGCCGCGCACACGGTCCTTGCTTTCCCTGACCGCGGTTTCCGGCAGTCCGACGATGGACAGGGATGGCAGGCCATTGGAGAGATGCACCTCGACTGTTACCAGCGGTGCCTCCATGCCGCACTGCGCACGCGAGTAAACGATCGAGAGAGACATGGCTCCTTCCCTGGAGGTTCGATGCCGTGCTGTGTCACCAGCGGATGCATTACGCCATAGCTGTGTCGGGCACGCCGCTGCGTGGCTTTTCCCGACCTGCGCTGCATCTGCAGGATGGGCAAAGCGAAGCGTGACCATCGCCCAGACGGTGTCGGGCACCGCGCTGTGCACCTTTGCCCAACCTACGCTATGGCAGGAGGCGGGTGAAGCGGAGACTGGCTATCAATCGGATAGGAGATTTCCGGTGAGCGGTTAATCGTTGGGGCGCCTGGCTTCCAGCTCGGCGATGGCCTTTTCCAGTGCCTCGAGCTTTTCCCGGGTGCGGGCCAGTACCCGTGTCTGGACGTCGAATTCCTCGCGGGTGACGAGGTCGAGCTTTGCCAGCGTGTTCTGCAGCACGGTGCGGAAGTTTTTCTCAATGTCCTGCTGCGCCTCGCGCAGGCCGGCGGGCACGGCATTGCTCAGGCGTCGGGCAAGATCGTCAATCACTTTGGCATCAATCATGCCGGTCACCTTAGACCAGACCATCGGGGTGTGTAAAGCCGCCCGCCAAATACGCACCCGTTTGGTGCGCTGTCGCCGATCATGCGCACCACAACTGTGCGCGGTTTCCCCGCAATGTCACGACAGTGATTGTAACTTCATGTAATTACGTTGAATTTATAAATGGCACGATAGTTGCTAAAAGATGGGTGTTCGCAATGACACGGTAATCTTTTTGCAACACCTGCATTTTTAAAACCACTGTTAAGGAGTTTTGAATCATGAATACTTTTTGCAAAACACTGCTCGCCACGGCACTGATGGGCGCCACGGCCGCTGCCCACGCCGAGCTGTCGTTTAATGTGGCCGCCGCCAGTAACTATATATTCCGCGGGGTATCCCAGACCGGCGATGACGCTGCCGTATCCGGTGGTGTCGACTGGGGCCACGACTCCGGTTTTTACCTCGGCACCTGGATGTCGAATGTCGATTTCGGCGGTGATGAGAACGCCGAAGTCGATTTCTACGGCGGTATCTCCGGTGAACTCGGTAATGGCCTCGGCTGGGATGTGGGCGGTCTCTACTACTACTACCCGGGCGGCGGCAACATCGACTATGCCGAGGTCTTCGCGGCGCTGAGTTTTGGCATGATCAGTGGTGGCGTCAACTACACCGTTTACGGCGAGACAGATACCAATACCCCTTTCGACAGCGGTGATATCTATGCCAACGCCGCTCTCGATCTGCCGGTGAACCTCGGTGAGGGCGTCGGTCTCAGTATCTTCGGCGGCTACTACTGGTTTGATCATGATGGCGAGACGCCCAAGGGCGGTGGTTCCGAGGTCAGCGACTACGGTCACTATGGTGTCTCACTCAGCAAGGACGCCGGTGACTGGGGCAGTGTCAGCGCGAACCTGGAGTACGTAAACGGCAACAGCGATGAAACCCCTGCCGCGGACGACGACGCCCTGTTCTGGGTCGGCTGGAGCAAGGAATTCTAGGGGGGCCGTGAGACATTGTGACACAAGTGGCCCGCTCCGCAGGGGCGGGCCGATTTCAGGAGAAACGATATGAAGTTAGTAACCGCAATCATCAAGCCCTTCAAGCTCGATGATGTCCGTGAAGCCCTCTCGGAGATCGGTGTGCAGGGTATCACCGTGACCGAGGTGAAGGGATTCGGGCGTCAGAAGGGGCACACAGAACTCTACCGCGGCGCGGAATACGTCGTGGATTTCCTGCCCAAGGTGAAGGTCGAGGCCGCCGTGGCCGCCGACATGACCGACAAGGTGATCGAGGCGATTTCCAGTGCCGCCAATACCGGCAAGATCGGCGACGGCAAGATCTTTGTCTCCAGTCTTGAACAAACCGTTCGCATTCGCACCGGCGAGACCGGTCCGGAAGCGCTGTAACCCCATGCGCGTAACACAATCGTTACGGAGGAATGAAACGTGGAAGCGATAACTGAACTGAGTTACGCACTGGATACCTTCTATTTCCTGGTGGCCGGTGCACTCGTTATGTGGATGGCCGCGGGCTTTGCCATGCTCGAGGCCGGAATGGTGCGTGCGAAAAACACCGCCGAAATCCTGACCAAGAACATCTCCCTGTTCGCCGTGGCCTGCATCATGTACATGCTGATGGGCTACAGCGTTATGTACCCGGGCGAGGCCGTGAATACCTGGTGGCCGGGTTTTGGAGGCATACTGGGGCGTGGTGATAACACTGCGGCTGATGTCATTGCCAGCGGCGGGGAAACCTACTATTCCGGACTGTCGGACTTCTTCTTCCAGGTCGTGTTCGTGGCGACCGCGATGTCGATCGTCTCCGGCGCGGTGGCCGAGCGTATGAAGCTGTGGGCGTTCCTGATGTTTGCCGTCGTCATGACCGGCTTCATCTACCCGGTGCAGGGTTTCTGGAACTGGGGTGGCGGTCTCTTGACCGGTGATGAATTCGGTATCGGCTATTTTGACTTTGCCGGCTCGGGTACAGTGCACTTGTGCGGTGCTGTTGCCGCGTTCGCAGGCGTCCTGTTGCTTGGCGCGCGCAAGGGCAAATACCGCTCCGACGGCTCCATCAATCCGATCCCGGGCTGTAACATGCCGCTGGCGACCCTGGGTACCTTCATCCTGTGGCTGGGCTGGTTCGGCTTCAATGGCGGTTCCGAGCTGAAACTGTCCAATGTCGAGGAAGCCAATGCGGTGGCCCTGGTGTTCGTCAACACCAACATGGCCGCGGCCGGTGGCGTGGTGGCCGCGATGCTGACGGCGCGCCTGCTGTTCGGCAAGACTGACCTCACCATGGCGCTGAACGGTGCCCTGGCCGGCCTGGTCGCCATTACGGCTGATCCGTTGAGCCCGACCCCGTTGCTCGCCACCATCATCGGCGCCATCGGCGGCGTGATCGTGGTGTTCTCCATCATCGGCATGGACAAGCTGAAGATCGACGACCCGGTTGGTGCCATCTCCGTGCACGGCGTGGCCGGCATGTGGGGCGTCCTGGCAGTCGTGCTTTCAAACGATGAAGCATCACTTGCTGGCCAGCTGACCGGTATCGGCGTCATCTTCGCCTGGACCTTCGTTGCCAGTCTCATTGTCTGGGGCATCCTCAAGCTGGTCATCGGTATCCGTGTCAGCGAGGAAGAGGAATACGCAGGCGTCGACCTCTCGGAGTGCGGCCTGGAGGCCTACCCCGAGTTCGTTGGATCGCAGGGTTCAGGTAAGTAAAAACGATAATCTACTGTCATTGCACACACTCTCACGGGCGCCTCGGCGCCCGTTTTTTTACTGCAGGGATCGGCAGTTGAACGGCGGGTTGCCTGGATGCCCTATCGCGGTGCGTCCTCTGATATGATTGCTACCCGCAAACGGGAGGCCACCCTAATCCGGAGGAAAAAATGAAACTCGTAACGGCAATTATCAAACCATTCAAGCTCGACGATGTCCGCCAGGCCCTGTCGGAAATCGGCGTGCAGGGCATCACGGTGACCGAGGTAAAGGGCTTCGGGCGCCAGAAGGGCCATACCGAACTCTATCGCGGCGCGGAGTACGTCGTGGATTTCCTGCCCAAGGTGAAGCTGGAAATCGGTATCGATGATGACAAGGTCGATGCCGTGATCGACGCCATCAGCTCGGCGGCCAATACCGGCAAGATCGGCGACGGCAAGATCTTCGTCGCAAACCTCGAGCAGACCATCCGCATTCGCACGGGCGAGACCGGGCCGGAAGCGCTTTGATAAAAACCTGATTACATCGCGGGAGAAACCCAATGAGTTCAATCAAATTCAGGGGGGGCGCGGCCGGCATCGTCTGCCTGCTGCTGCCGTCACTGGCGCTGGCCGATGAGCTGAGCGGTGCCGACACGGCGTGGATACTGACCTCGACCGCGCTGGTGCTGTTCATGACCATACCGGGGCTGGCGCTGTTCTACGCCGGGCTGGTGCGCAGCAAGAACGTGCTGTCAGTGCTGATGCAGTGCTTCGCCATCACCTGTCTGGCGTCGCTGCTCTGGTTCGCCTATGGCTATGGCCTGGCATTCGGCGACGGTGGTTCCATGAACAAGTGGATCGGCAGCCTCGACCTCTTCATGTCAGGGGTCGGCCGCGACAGCCTGAGCGGCACGATCCCGGAAACCGTGTTTGTCATGTTCCAGATGACCTTCGCCATCATCACCCCGGCGCTGGTGGTCGGCGGTTTTGCCGAGCGCATGAAGTTCTCCGCCATGCTGTGGTTCTCGGCCCTCTGGCTCACGCTGGTCTACCTGCCGGTGTGCCACTGGGTGTGGGGCGGCGGCTGGCTCGGCGACCTGGGCCTGCTGGATTTCGCCGGCGGTACGGTGGTGCACATCAACGCCGGTGTGGCGGCCATGGTGGCGGCACTGGTCATGGGCAATCGCAAGGGCTTCGGCACCACGGCGATGCCGCCGCATAACCTGACCATGACGGTCGCCGGTGCGGCCATGCTGTGGGTCGGCTGGTTCGGCTTCAATGCCGGCAGCGCACTGGCCGCCAACGGCGATGCCGGCATGGCGATGCTGGTCACGCACATCGGTGCCGCCGCCGGGTCACTGGCCTGGATGTTCATGGAGTGGGTGCGCCACGGCAAGCCGAGTGTGCTGGGTATCGTCACCGGAATGGTGGCCGGTCTGGGTACCATTACCCCGGCGTCCGGCTTTGTCGGTCCGCTGGCGGCGCTCATCATCGGCTTCATCGCCGGTGTCGTGTGCTACGTGGCAACCGCCTTCATCAAGCGCACGCTGAAGATCGATGACTCGCTCGACGTGTTCCCGGTCCACGGTGTCGGCGGCGTCATCGGTACGCTGTTTGCCGGCCTGTTCGTCGGCACGCTCGGCGGTGTCGGTCTGGCCGAGGGCATGACCACGGCCGGCCAGGTCTGGGTGCAGTTCATCGGTGTGGCGGCGACCTTTGTCTGGTGCGCGGTGCTGACCTGGATCATCCTCAAGCTGATCGATGCCGTGATCGGTCTGCGTGTTGGCAGTGACGAGGAAACACAGGGTCTGGACATCGTGCTGCACGACGAGACCGGCTACAACCTGTAACGGGTTGTTACCTGGCAGTCATGAAAACGGGCGCCCCGGCGCCCGTTTTTTTGATGCAGGAATTATTCTCCGCATAGTTCGCCGAGGGCGCAGCAGGCGCAGGTCGGGTCAGGCGCATTAGCGCCGTAACCCGACAAGATATTAGCCGGAATGTCGGGTCACGCCCTGCGGGCCAATCCGACCTGCACAACAGTATTTGCCGTGATGAATCCTAGAGCTTCTTGTGGCTGCCGTCGCAGAACGGCTTGTCGCAGGAGTGCTTGCAGCCGCACAGCCACACCTTGGTGGGCTCGGTGAGCTCGAATTCAACCGGCTGAAAGTCCGTGCCCTGGTGCGAGCCGTCGCAGAACGGCTGTTTTTTCGACTTGCCGCAGGCGCACCACCAGTAGCTGCCCGGTTCGAGTTCTTCGGTATAGGGCGCTTTCTGTACGATATCGGGTTCTGACATAATGGCTATGACCTTTCGTTGATGGGATTCCGTGAGAGATGATGCCTGAGAAATCCCCGGCCGTCATGTTTATGCCGGGCCGGATTGGGTTGCAGCGCGGCGCCGGTATGTATGGATAAAGAACAACCCTTGCTGCAAGTCAGGAACCTGTGTCGACCGATGCTGGGGCCACTGTCGCTTGGCGTTGATGCCGGCGAGTGTGTGTGTATCTCCGGCCCGTCCGGCACCGGCAAGTCGCAGCTGCTGCGCGCCATCGCCGATCTCGACCCGCATGACGGCGAGGTGCTGCTGGATGGTCAGCCGGCGGGCAGTATCAAGCCGCAGCGCTGGCGCGCCCGGGTCGGCCTGCTGCCGCCGGAAAGCCACTGGTGGCTGTCGACGCCCGGCGGGCATTTTCCCGGCGGCTCACCGGTGGCGCCCGGCGAGCTGGGCCTGCCGGACGACATTATGGATCAGCCCGTCGAGCGCCTCTCCAGTGGCGAGAAGCAGCGTCTGGCGTTGCTGCGCCTGCTGGCCAACCGGCCACAGGTGCTGCTGCTGGACGAGCCGACGGCGAACCTGGATCCGGCCAATACCGCACGTGCGGAGACGGTGATCAACCGGTATCGGGAGTCGAGTGCCGCCGCGGTGATCTGGATCAGTCATGACCCGGCACAGGTGGCGCGTGTCGGCTGTCGCGCGCTGCGACTCGCCGACGGCCGGCTGCAGGCGCAGGGGGCCGGGGCATGATCCTGCTGAGCCACACCGACCTGTCGATCGCTGCTGCCCTGGTCGTCATGCTGGCGCTGCTGTCGCTGCGGCTGCAGGCCGGCATCAGCGGGCAACTGCTGGTGGCGGCGTTGCGCACCGCCGTGCAGCTGACCCTGATCGGCCTGGTGCTGAAAGCGCTGTTTGCCAATGTGCACCTGGGGTGGGTCAGCCTGCTGGCCCTGTTCATGCTGCTGGTGGCCGGGCGCGAGGTCATGGCGCGCCAGGAGCGGCGCTTCACCGGCTGGTGGGGCTTTTCCATCGGCACCGTGTCGATGTTCCTGTCCTCGTTCACTGTGACGGTGTTCGCCCTGGTCGTGATCCTCGGTGACTCGCCCTGGTACGCGCCGCAATACGCAATCCCGCTGCTCGGCATGCTGCTGGGCAATACCATGAGCGGTATCGCCATTGCGCTTGACCGGCTGACGCAGTCGGCGTGGCAGCAGCGCGGCGTGATCGAGGCGCGCCTGATACTGGGCGCGCATTCGAGCGAGGCAATCGGCGAGCTGCGTCGCCAGGCGATTCGCAGCGGCCTGATCCCCATCATCAACGCCATGGCCGCGGCCGGTGTGGTCAGCCTGCCGGGCATGATGACCGGTCAGATCCTCGCCGGGACGCCGCCGGTGGAAGCAGTCAAGTACCAGATCCTGATCATGTTCCTGATTGCCGTCGGCACCGGGCTGGGAACACTGGCGGCGGTCATGATCGGGTCACGGCGCCTGTTTGACGAGCGCCAGCGACTTTGCCTGGACCGGCTGCGGGAAAAGCCGTGATCGATCCGCCGGGCTGGTCACATTCGATGTACTGCAGGGGGGTGCGATGAAATACCGGGTTACGGCAGGTGCCGCGGCGCTCATGCTGCTGATTGCTGCACCGGTGTCCGCCGGTATTTACAAGTGCACCGGCACCGGCGGCGAGGTCCGTTACACCGATACCCCGTGCGGCGAGTCGCCCGCCGCGATCCGCAAATCGACCGCGCCGCCGGCCCCGGCGGCCACGCAGGATGAACGCACGCAGAGGACTCGGCGTCTGCTGGATGCCATGGAGGCCGAGCGCAACGAGGAAAAGCGTAATGCCGCAAAGGCCAGGGCGGAGAAGGAAAAGCGCAAGCGCAACTGCGGGATTGCACGTGAGCGTTACCGGCAGCTGACGTCGGCCAGCCGCCTGTACGACCTTGACGAGGAGGGCAACCGTGTCATCCTGAACGACCCGCAACGCGCACAGGTCGAGGCGCGGGCAAAGGCGGATGTCGAGCAGTGGTGTGACTGAACGGCTGTGCAGGCTATGCCATTCGTTCCGGATTGTGTATCGAAACTATTCCAGCGCCGCGTGGAAAAACTCCGGTGCGGTGAGTGCGGCGCGATGCATGGCGGCATTGTAATAGCTGGTGGTGAAGGGTTTGTTCACGGCATCATCCTCGCGGAACGCCAACAGCAGGTCCTGCTTGCCGGCCATGGTGGCCGTCCACCAGCCGGAGGGGTACACGGGTTGCGGGAAGAACAGTGTCTGCACGTCACTGAAGCCGGCCGCCGCCATCGCCTTGCGCATCGGGTTGATGATGCTCATGTGATACATGGGTGATTCGCTCTGCTGGACCAGCACGCCGTCCTCGCCGAGGGCGCGGTGGCAGTCACGGTAGAACGCCTCGGTGAACAGGCCCTCGGCCGGGCCGATCGGGTCGGTGCTGTCGACGATGATTACATTGACACTGCCGGCCGCTGCGTCCTTCATCCACTGGATGCCGTCACCGAACAGGAACGCCGTGCGCGGGTCGTCGTTGGCGACGCAAAGTTCGGGAAAGAACTCCTCGGACAGGCGCGTGACGCGCTCGTCGATCTCGACCTGCAGGCTGCGCTGCACGCCGGGGTGTTTCATGACCTCCTTCAGGGTGCCGCAATCGCCACCGCCGATAATGACGACCTGGCGCGGGTCGGGGTGCGAGAACAGGGCCGGGTGCGACATCATCTCATGGTAGAGGAAGTTGTCCCGCGTCGATAGCATGACGAAACCGTCGATGACCATCAGGTTACCGAAGAACTCGGTGGCATAGATCTCGATGCGCTGGAAGCCGGTCTGCTCGTCGTGCAGTTTCTCGCGCAGCTGCACCGAGAAGGCCGAGCCGCCTTCCTCGCAGGCCTCGGTGAACCAGTGATCGGGATCCAGTGTCATGGTGCTCTCCAGGGGCTGTTGTGGGCTGTCGCGGGCAGTGCCCTGGCGCCGGTGTGTGCCGTATTCTCCCTGCTCGGGATGTCAGGATCAATTGGATTCGGTCTTGACGGCATCCCGGGACGTGGCCGGCAGACAAGCCTTGTTTGTTTCGGGGCGTGTCTTTATCGTTGCCGCCATGGCATGGAACATCGACAGCGCCCGGCGGCAGTACAACCTCGCCGGCTGGAGCGGCGGCTACTTTGACGTTGGCGGCAACGGCCGCCTGCTGGTGCGCCCGCGCGGCATGCCCGGCAGCCCGGAGATCGATCTGCATGAGCTGGTCGAGCACCTGCACACGACCGGCCTGACCCTGCCGGTGCTGCTGCGCTTCACCGACATCCTGCGCAGCCGGGTGGACCGGCTGCACGCTGCCTTTGCCGCTGCGCTGCGTTCGGCGGACAGCGATGCGCGCTATACCGCCATCTACCCGGTCAAGGTCAACCAGCAGGAACACGTGGTGGATGCCATCGTGGCCCATGGCGGTGACCGCGTCGGCCTGGAGTGCGGCAGCAAGCCGGAGCTGATGATCGTGATCGGCAGCCTGCAGCCCGGTGGCGTCATCATCTGCAACGGCTACAAGGATGCCGAGTACATCCGCCTGGCGCTGATCGCGCAGCGCCTCGGTCACCGGGTCATGCTGGTGATCGAGAAGCTCTCGGAGCTGGAGCTGATCCTCCGCACGGCCACCGCCATGGACATCCGGCCGCGCCTGGGACTGCGCATGCGCCTCGCCACGGTGACGGCAGGCAACTGGCAGAATACCGGTGGCGAGCGCTCCAAGTTCGGCTTCACCGCGGCCGGCGTGCTGGCGCTGCTGGAACGCCTGCGCGCGGTGGATATGCTGGACTGCCTGGCCATGCTGCACTGCCACCCGGGCTCGCAGATCAGCACCATCGATGTCCTTCGCGATGCCCTGCAGGAGATGGCGCGCAGCTGGGTGGCACTGCGCGAGGCGGGTGCGCCGGTGGCATGCGTGGACGTGGGTGGCGGCCTCGGCGTTGACTACGAGGGTACCGCCTCGGCCAGTGAATGCTCGGTCAACTACGATGTGGATCACTATGCGCAAACCGTCGTCGAGGTGTTCGCGGCAATGGCGCGTCAGCACGACCTGCCGATGCCGGACCTGATGACCGAGTCGGGGCGGGCACTTACGGCACACCACGCCGTGCTGGTCACCAATGTCATCGACTCCGAGCGGGTGTTGTGCGACCCGGCCGGCGGCGACCCCTCGGATGCTCCACCGGTGCTGGCGCTGCGCGCCTGCCTGGAGCAGTGCACGGCCGATAACGCACTGCACAGTTACCGCGTCGCCGGCGATCAGCTGCAGGCGCTGCGTTCGCTGTACCTCGATGGTACGCTGGGGCTCGCCGGGCGCGCCCGCGGCGAGTCGCTTTACTACGCGATCTGCCGTCGTATCCAGGCGCTGTATGCAGGCCAGGCAGAACCGCCGCCGGAACTCGACGGGATCAACCGCAAGCTGGCCGACAAGTATTTCTGCAACCTCTCCGTGTTCCAGTCGATGCCGGATGTCTGGGGCATCGGCCAGGTGTTTCCCATTGTACCGCTGCAGCGGCTGGACGAGGCGCCGCAGCGGCGCGCCAGCCTGCAGGACCTGACCTGCGACTCCGACGGCCACATCGAACGCTATGCCGAGGACGGCCGCGTCGAGTCGACCCTGCCGGTACACGGCCTGCACAAGGGCGAACCCTACCTGCTGGGGTTCTTCCTGCTCGGCGCCTACCAGGAGATCCTCGGCGACATGCACAACCTGTTTGGCGATACCGATGCCGTCAATGTCGAGCTGGACGGTGCGGGCGGCTACCGCCTGGTCGATCCGCGCCACGGCGATACGGTCGACGAGCTGCTGCGCTACGTCGAGTTCGAGCCGAAGCGGCTGCTGGCACGCTATCGCGAGAAGCTGAATGCTGCCGGTCTCACGGGCGTCGAGCGCAGCACCTGCCTGCAGGCGCTGGAAGGCGGACTGACAGGCACCACTTACCTGGAGGACGAATGATGCGAACCGGTGTAATCGGACTGGGTGGTATGGGCGCGCCGATGGCGCGCAACCTGCAGCGCGCGGGCCTGCTGGAGACGCTGTGGAACCGCACGCGCAGCACGGCCGAGGCGCTGGCCGCAGAACTCGGCGTGCCCGCGGCCTTCGATCCGGCGGAACTGGCAGGCCGCTGCGAGGTAATCATCCTGTCGGTCTCGGCCGATGCCGATGTGCTGGAGATGGTCGGCGCGCTGGTGCCGGGCCTGTGGCCCGGGGCGGTTGTCATCGATACTTCCACCGTCAGCCGCGAGACGGCCAGGGCCGCTGCGGCACAGGTCGCCGCCGCCGGGGGTAATTTCCTCGACGCGCCGGTCTCCGGCGGCGTCGAGGGCGCGCGACAGGGCACGCTCGCCATGATGGTCGGCGGTGATGACGCGGTGCTGGCGCGGGTCCGGCCGGTGCTGCAGGCGTTGGCCTCGCGCATCACGCACATGGGTCCGGTCGGCGCCGGGCAGGCCACCAAGGCCGTCAACCAGATCATGGCGGCCGGCATCAACCAGGCCGTGACCGAGGCGCTGGCCTTTGCCCGGGCACATGAGCTGCCGATGGACAAGGTCATCGAGGTGGTCGGCAGCGGGGCGGCCGGCAACTGGTTCCTGAGCCACCGCGGGCCGAGCATGGTCGAGGGGGGCTTCAAGCCGGGCTTCCGGGTCGCGCTGCACCACAAGGACCTGGTGATCTGCCGGCAGATGGCCGGGCAGTTCGGCGTTGCCCTGCCGGTGGTCGAGATGACGCTGGTGCACTACCGCCGCCTCATGGAAGCGGGCTTCGGCGACGAGGACATCTCCGCGCTGTTTCGCGAAAAGCGTGCCCTGTTCGCACCGGATGACAGCCGGCCGAAGCGCCCCTAGCACGCCCCGCTTCGCCGGAACCGGGGTCCCGGCCGGCAGCTTCTGCGCGTGGTTACACCGGGCTTGCCGCTAACCGCGTAATACGTTGATCCATGCCATGGTGATTGTTCCGCTTGGCGCATTCACCTGCACATGACAAATCATTGGAGTATGCTTGTTCGGGGCCGGACGTGCTGACATGCCGATCAATTCAAATGCAGGGCATCGTAGAAATTACTGTGGGAATTCAGGCGGCTGACCAATGAAGAAAATTCTCCTGCTCATTTTCACCCACGCTGCTATTGGTGCTATTGGCTTTGCCGGTGGCATCTACGCTCTGCCCATACTCATTGCGCCAGCAGCTCCGCCAGAGGCGGAAGTACGGCAGGTCGCCTCCCGGGCGCAGTTCAAATCCGAGTTCCGGCGTGATCTCGCAGGCAGCGATGCGCTGCACTGGGGCGAGGGGGCAGTCTCAGTCAGCCGGTCGGCGATTACGCTCACGGGAAGACTTGCTCCGGGTCCGGACTACAAGCTCTATCTGTCGCCCGAATTCGTCGAGACAGAAGAAGACTTCAATCGCCTGAAGAACAGGATGGTGCGTGTGGGAGAGGTCAGGACATTCGAGAACTTCCTGGTGCCGGTCCCGGAATCCATCGACCCCGCTGCCTACAGCGCAGTCGTGGTTTGGTGCGAGTCCTTCGGCCAGTTCATCACGGCTGCGAAGTATCAGTAGCCAGCTTGCTGGAAGTGACGGTGGTCAGCACTTCGCGCAACAGTTAACCGAATGCTAGACCCCGGTCAGCCCGCATGTCATTGCTTGACAATACTAGCGTATAGCGCCAGTAATTTTCCTGTGATCGAATCCTCCAGGTGCCGGGAAACCGGCCGGATCTTTCAAGGTCGTTTTTCCCGCTGCCCACCGCGAGAGATGCAGCCTCTGGCGGCCCGGAAGATCTGAATGCCGGCTTCAGCCAGTCAACTGAAATCCTCGAGACTCCCTGCCTCCATCCAGTCGGCTTGAGAAACTCAAGGGGTATCGCTCCGGGCACTACAGTATCCGGATTAACGACCCGTGATGCATCTGCTTCACACGCAAGCGTGGAGATGCTGATGATATGAAACTAGTGGACTATCGCATGCGGCCTGCTTGCAGCGCGTTCCGCAAGACAATCGGGTTGTCGATAATCCTGTCGCGTCGTTGCGGAATCATCGCAACCCGTCGTTGCCGTTTGGTATCACTGGAGAAAAGCATGGGAAAGAAGCAGACCCGCTGCAGGCAGGGATGGAGGTTACGGCTTGCTGTGCTGATATAGCCATCGTTTTGGCCCTGTTGCCTGTCCCGGGCGCAAAGTCGGGTGGTGAGCGGGATGCCCGAGAGTAATCAGGCTGTAGATAAACAGGCTGGTTCTGTAGGCAGAAGGATGAGCCAGTGTCCATAACGGGACGCACTCTGGCCTGTTCCCGTTCGGCCCTGCCCGGTCTGAAGAATTGGCGAGAGCGCTTCCCGAGCAATTCAGGCAACTCGATTCGGAGTATCATCAAAGAGCGAAAAGGCTCGGAGGGGCGGCCGCAGCGCATGATCCCGAGCTTGTAGCTTTCCACTATTACCGCTGGTAGAAGTTGTGCCCGTTGCCGCGCGGTATTCGCGAGTAAACGCTTTCCCGGCTTTGTTTCCACGGCACAACAGGCCACCGCCATTGATCGAAAGGTGACAAGCTGTTGTGGCGGACATCTCTGGTGGGTTGCCGCTGAACTGGAACGTCAGCCATAACAATGAATGCCTGAATGGCAAGCTGACTCGAAAACGGTCATTCATTCAGCGACCGCGAATCTGTGCCGTTCATGCAGGCAGTCGGCATGCGAGTGACAGCCCATTGCTGCCCCATTAGAATTCCTGGCTTGCGGTGCAAGCATCCGGGTCCAGGCCGGGAATGGAAACCAGATGGACCTGAAACATGAAAACTGCCAGTGATGCTCGGGACCGCAGCCCCTCTCCCACGTGCGGGAGAGGGTTACGACTGCATGGATGCAGGAGGTAGGGCAACGCAGGGAGCAGTTGCCGAGGGGGAGGGTATATGAATCAGGCCGTTGTGCAACAAAGATGCTCACCCCTCATGCTGGCCGCTCACGGCATCCCGCCTCGCGCGCCACGTGTACTTCCCTGTACATCGGCCTTCTCCCCTTGAAGGGGCGAAGGAATCAAGTGGGGCACTGGTAAGCATATGGATACTTTCGATTATTTCATCATATCCCGCGCGCTGCACATCCTTGGTGTAGTCATATGGATTGGCGGTGTTGCCTTTGTTACTGCGGTTCTTGTTCCGTCACTCATGGAAATAGCGGACACCGGTAACAGGTTGGATTTATTCGAGAAACTTGAAGGGCGGTTTGCATTTCAGGCAAGGATTGCTACCCTGATTACAGGTATTTCCGGGTACTACATGCTGGATTACATGAATGCCTGGGATCGCTACCAGCAGATGCAGTTCTGGTGGATGCACCTGATGACATTCATATGGGTGGTTTTTACTGTTGTTCTGTTTGTGCTCGAGCCTTTGGTGCTGCATCGATGGTTCCGGGAAAAAGCGGTAAACGACAGTGCAGCTGCCTTCGCCTGGCTGCACAGGATGCACAAGGTGCTGTTGACGCTTAGCATGCTGGCGGTACTGGCTGCTGTTGCAGGGTCGCATGGTTTTCATTTCTGGAGTGCATGACGGGCGACGCGCTCCGGCATGGAAACTGAATCGCCATTTTTTCGCATCCCGCACAGGCGCCGGCTGTATTTTCCGGCAAGCCAGGGCAGTTGTATATTTATTAACGGGAATCGCAAGGCAGGCAAAGTATGTCAAACGAAAAAGCTGTGTCAGAACATTATTTGCATGGTGATTTGCTGGAAGCGATTCAGGCGGCCATCACCCGGCTCGGTAAAACTGTTGACAGCGTGACAATCGAGGATCTTGCGCCGGTTGATGAATTCCATATCGGTGGTCGGCTGGCAACCGAGAAATTCCTGGATCAGCTGAATTTCTCCGCG
>JBFELL010000064.1:0-14909 GCA_041552135.1 Gammaproteobacteria bacterium | reverse complement strand
GACGGCATGTGCAGCCCGCACATGCCGTCGCCGGACAGGAACTAGCGGGGCAGCGCGGGGTGCGTCGAAAGGATCTGGCGCAGCACGACACCAAGGGCAAGCAGCATGCCCATCGAGGATGTCATACCCAGGATGTAGGCAGGCAGGTTGACCGGGCCACTCAAGCCGATGACGTGCAGAAAACCGTAGTAGAAGGCCAGGCCGCCGAACAGCGCGTAACCCCTGATCTCCGGCATGGAGAGCGACAGCACGATGACGGCACCCGCCGTCAGCACACTGGCGATTGTCAGGGTGTCGATCTGCGGAATGGCCAGGCCGCCGACACCGAGCAGTGCACCGACTGCCAGTATCAGCAGGAAACCTGTCGCACACAGGGCGCAGTGCCGGCAGGAATGCGCCGCCCACAGGCCGGCGAGAACAGCAACCACAATATGATCGATGCCGGTCAGCGGATGCAGGAAACCGGCCGCAAGGCCGGAGGTATCCTGCACCCCGGTATGCGCCTGGATCAACGGTGCAAACAGTACTCCGCATAACGTCAACAGCATGGTCGGCATGGTTTTCACTGTCATAGACACACTCCCCTTGGTTACCTGTAGAAATCCCGTGACGTTCAAGCCGCCGGATTGAGGCACATCATACCCACGTTGTTGCGAACAACAACTCCTGTTTCGGCGTGCGTAGAACGCACAGACCCTTGATCAACGCACCTTGACCTTGACCAGTTCCTCGCCATCCGGGTCGGTCACGTGCACGGCGCAGGCGATGCATGGATCGAAGCTGTGGATGGTGCGCAGGATCTCGACCGGCTGTTGCGGATCGTGCAGTTCATGGTTGTCCTCCAGCGCTGCCTCATAGGCGCCCGGCTGACCACCGGCATCACGCGGTCCGGCATTCCAGGTGCTCGGCACCACGGCCTGGTAGTTGGCGATCCTCTGGTTCTCGATAACTATCCAGTGTGCCAGTGCACCGCGCGGGGCCTCCATGAAGCCAACACCTTTCGCCTGACGCGGCCAGGATGAAGGTTCCCAGCTGGCTTCGTTGAAGGTGCGGGTATCACCGGCCTTGATGTTGGCGATAAGGTCGTTGTACCAGCCCTGCATGGTATCGCCGATGACCTTGGTCTCCAGGCCGCGCGCCGCGGTGCGGCCAAGCGTGGAGAACAGCGCCTCGACCGGGATGTCCAGCTTGCCGAGCGTCATGTTGACCAGTTCCTTCGTCTGCTCGTGGCCTGTGCCGTACAGCATCAGGACCCGTGCCAGCGGACCGACCTCCATGGCATTGCCCTTCCAGCGTGGCGACTTCAGCCAGGAATAGGACTGCTCGACATCGAGGTGCTCGTAGGGCGGTTTCGGACCGGTGTAATTGAGGTTGGTCTCACCGTGATAGGGATGCAGCCCGGCTTCCTTGCCACCCTCGTAGTCATACCAGGAATGCGCGACCTGCTCCTGGATATGGTCGGCCGCGTTCATGTCCACTTCGTGAATTTCGGACAGGTTGCGATTCAGGATCGCACCGGCCGGGATCATGTAGCCGCTTGGATCATCCATGCCATTGGACGGGAAATCGCCGTAGGTCATGAAGTTGCCCAGGCCCTCGCCACGCGAACCCCAGTCCTTGTAGAAGCCGGCGATGGCCAGCAGGTCCGGGATATACACCTGGTCGACGAAGGTCTGCATCTTGGTGATGATGTCCTGCACCTGCGCCAGACGCTTGGCATTGATGGCCGAATCGGAATTCAGGTCAATCGGCGATGCCACGCCGCCGACCAGAAAGTTCGGGTGCGGATTCTTGCCGCCGAAAATGGTGTGCAGCTTGGCAACGTCACGCTGCCAGGACAGGGCCTCCAGGTAGTGCGACACGGCCATCAGGTTGGCCTCGGGCGGCAGCTTGTACGCCGGGTGCCCCCAGTAGGCCTTGGCGAAGATACCAAGCTGGCCGGCCTCGACGAAATCCTTGAGTTTTTTCCTGGTGTCGGCAAAATAGCCAGGCGAGGACTTCGGGTAGCTGCTGAGCGACTGCGCCAGCTCCGAGGTCGCCTTGGGGTCGGCGTCAAGCGCCGAGACGACATCGACCCAGTCGAGTGCGTGCAGGTGGTAAAAGTGCATGACATGGTCGTGCACGTACTGTGCGCCATTCATCAGGTTGCGAATCAGCTCGGCATTCTTCGGTATCTTGTAATTCAGCGCATTCTCGACAGAGCGGATCGAGGCCAGACCGTGCACCAGGGTGCACACCCCGCAGATGCGCTGTGCAAAGGCCCAGGCATCGCGCGGATCGCGGCCGCGCAGGATCACCTCGATACCGCGCACCATGGTGCCGGACGAGTAGGCCTGCGCAATACGATTGCCATCCATCTGTGCCTCGATGCGCAGGTGACCCTCGATGCGGGTTATGGGATCAACGACAATGCGTTCGCTCATGACATGTTCTCTCTGTTATCGGGAGTTGAGAAAGTCGGACAACAGGCGGTACTGGGACAACCGCTCCTGCCCGGCACAATCTTCGTCGGTGTCGATAGATCTGGCGGTCTGGGCCATCCGGGCGCTTATCGCCGCCTGCCACGCTGGCCCGCCTGCCTGCCCTCCGGCGTGACTGGCGCTGTGGACCGCTTCAGCCAGTGCCGTGCTACCCGCATCCAGGTTGCCCGCATCCGCGACGGTATGACCGATCCGGTCATCGGTCGCAAGCGACATGACATTCTCGACATAACGCGCGGCAAGCAGACGCTGTTCAGTGTGATCAAGCCCCTGCAGTGCCTGTTTGAACCCGGCGTCATCGGTGATATCGCTCATCTTGCTGAGCTCCCTGTCTGCTCGTTGTCTTCCAGATGCTCGGCCAGCGTCTCCGTCAGACTGACAAGCGGTATATCCATGTGATATTCCTCAAGTCCTTCCTCGAACATGATACGGCAGTTCGAACAGGCGGAAATGATCGCCTCGGGCTGCACGACATCGAGCTGCGCCTTCTTGCGGGTGAACACCTTCATCTTGAGTTCTTCCGCCCGCTCGTTGGCACTGACACCGCCACCGGCTCCACAGCACCAGTTCATGGTGCCGCTGTCCGGCATTTCCACGAAATTGTCCGCAAACAGGTTGATCAGGTTGCGAGGCTGTTCAACGACACCGCCGCGGCGGGATATCTGGCAGGGATCGTGGTAGGTCATGCGCCCGGTTTCCTTGCTGCTCAGCTTGATGCGGCCAGCCTCGCGCAATTCATCCAGCACCTCGAGAATGTGCTTGACCTTGAATCCGAAAGGACGGCCGACAAGATTGGGCCCTTCCCAGCGGATTGCCATGTAGGCATGCCCGCACTCGGGGCTGATGACAGCCTTGACCTTGAGTTTTTCGGCCGCATAGACAATACGCTGGACCAGTTCGCCGGCGATATCCGAGACGCCAATCTGGATGCCGCTGTTGGTCGCCTCGAAGGCCTCGCTGGAAAGGGTCCAGGAGACACCCGCATGCCTGAAGATCCTGGCGATGGCCCCGATGTATTCCGGGAAGTTCATGATCTCCATCGAGGAAAGCAGGCACAGGTACTCGGCGCCCTCCACGTCTACCGGCACCTTGCAGCCGGTCTCGTCCTCAACATGCCGGATCTGCGCCTGCAGGGCGGGGAGCTTCACTCCCATCGGGCTGCCGATGGTGACGGCCCGCTGCGTTGCACCGATCAGACCCTCCGGCGCATGCCCCGAGGCCGCCATGCCCTCGCGCATCTTGCGCAGCATGTAGGCGATGTCATTGCCAACCGGGCAAACCATGGAACAGCGCCCGCACAGGGTACAGCTGTCGTAGACCAGCGTCTCCCACTCGGCCAGCTCTGCGTCGGTTACCGGCTTGCTGAGGCCCACGGCCTTCGCCAGCCGGCCGAGAAAGGTGTACTCCTGCCACCAGGTCTTGCGCAGCGGTTCCAGCTTGTGGATCGGCGTCCGCTCGGGATCGCCGGTCTCGGTGTAGAACAGGCAGGCCTCGGCACACATGCCACAATGCACGCAGCTGCTAAAGAAGGCCGCGGTCGGTGCATCGATCTGTTCCTTGAAGGCATTCAGCCCCTTTGCCAGCGTGGGTCCACTCATGATTTCACCCCCCTGTAGCCGGAAATGGCGCCATTGTAGTAACGCGCCATGAACAGCGTAACGGCATGTGTCAGCTTGGTGAACGGAAACACCACCATCAGCAGCTCGACACTCAGGATATGAATGGCGATCAGCATGGGCGGCGACAGACCGATCCGATGGAAGGCGATGTAGCCGGTGATCAGCGGCAGGATGGTAACGAACCACACCACGTAGTCCTGAAAGCGGGACAGGAAGCGGATCACCGGGTCGCTCAGGCGATGAATGAGCACCGCGATCAGCGCAATGATGGTGATCACGGCGGTGGCATCGACCACCGGTGTCGGCAGGGCAGGCCAGCTCACCCCCAGCACCTCCTCGATCACCAGGATGTGCGGTGCGTACAGCAGGATGGTGATGAACAGGCCGATGTGGAATACGTAACCGGCAATCAGCGTGAAAGTCGAGCGCTTCCAGGTACCGGCGTCCTGGAAGGTCCGCATCACGATGGTACGCAACCCGCCGGCGACGGCCGAACCGCGCGCCTCGGCCAGGTCGCTCTTCCTGCCGAGAATCAGGATTTCCAGCACACGTGCGGCGATACCGAGGATGAAAATGATCGATGCGACCTGCAGTGCCGGACCCCGCACCCAGAGAAGAAATTCAGTTTCCGTCATGCTCAGTCCTCCTTCTGAAGATCGTCGATGGTGACTCTCTCGTGCTGCTTCTCGGTACGCGCCTGCTTGGCCCGGTTGGCCGCACCCAGCAGCGCACCGGCGGCAACACCGGCCCCCGCCGCGTACATGACCGCACGCCCGACATCCCCGGTCGGGGTCGACAGGGCCTTGTAGAAGTCACCGGCATCCCAGAAATCCGGCTCGGAGCAGCCAAGGCAGGGGTGGCCGGCCTCGATCGGGAAACTGGTGCCCTCGTTCCATTTGGTTGTGGCGCAGGCGTTGTACGTGGTCGGCCCCTTGCAGCCCAGCTTGTACAGACACCAGCCCTTTTTCGCGCCTTCGTCGTCGAAGGTCTCCGCGAACAGCCCCTTGTCGTAAAACGGCCGGCGATAACAGCGGTCGTGGATGCTCTGGCCGAAGAAGGCCCGCGGGCGGCCCAGGTGGTCGAGCTCCGGGAGGCCAAAGGCCAGGAACTGGGCCAGCACGCCGGTAATGACCATCGGGATCGGCGGGCAGCCGGGAACGTTGACGATCGGCTTGTCGGTGATCAGGTCAGCCACCGACCTCGCGCCGGTCGGATTGGGTTTGGCGGCAGGGATGCCGCCGAACGAGGCGCAGCTGCCGATGGCCACAATCGCAGCGGCACCCTTTGCCGTGTCCAGCAGCATGTCCAGGTTGCTGATGCCGGCGATCGTGGAGTATCCCGGGTTGTCGACCGGAATGGAACCGTCCACCACCAGGATGTAGTTGCCGGAATTCTCTTCCATGGCCGCCTCGCGCGCCGCTTCGGCGGCATGGCCGGACGCGGCCTGCAGGGTGTGATGGTAATCGAGCGAGATGGTGTCGAATATCAGTCCCTCGACCGTCGGTGTGTGAGAGCGGGTCAGCGACTCCGTGCAGCCGGTACACTCCTGGAAGGACAGCCAGATGACGGACGGCCGCCTGGCCTTTTCCAGCGCCTCGGCAATGGCCGGAATCATGCTCGGCGGCAGGGCCATCATCGAGGCGGTGGCGGCACAGAATTTCAGAAATCCGCGCCGCGAAACACGCTGGCTTTTCAGGACATCGCCCAGTGTCTTGTCTTTGCTCATAAACCGATCTCCGCTGGATCCCTGGTATGGATGCCGTGCACCGGCATCCCGGTTATTGCTGCTGCCCGAATTGCCCGGCCAGCCGCTGCAGGCCGTCGGCAATGTCCTCGTCCTGCGATTTCAGCAGGTCGGGGATACGGGTGATCTCGATAAATTTCCCCATCAGCTGCCGGTCGGCATTGAAATGCGTCACCAGCCACACGCCGGGGTAGCCGGTCTCGCGTATCTCGCTCGGTCCCATGGCGTCCAGCTCCGCGTTGATCTCGCCGGCACCCAGGGCCGCCTCGATCTGCTCTTCCTCGCCGGGCGCCAGGGGAATGCTGCGCAGGTCGATGGCGCTGGTTTCACCGGTGGCCAGCAGCTTCTCCAGCGCATGCCGGATCTCGTTCAGCAGCGGCTTGACATTATGGGTGAGCGCGTCACCGGTGCCGGTGCAGTTCTCGTCCATGCAGGGCGTCTGTGTCATGGTCACCTCGTCATTCCGCCTCGACGGCGGGGCACTGCGGATCGGCCGACCAGACGAGCAGCGGGCAGTTGGCGTGGCGGATTACCTCGGCGGTGACCGATTCTTCCATGGCCCGGCGGTCGCCGGCCTCACCGTGCGTTGCCATGGACACCAGGTCGATATTCATTTCGTCGATCTTGTTGAGGATTTCGCGGATAGGACGCTTGTAGGTGCTCATGTCCAGCGTCACCTTGAGGCCGGTGTTGGCCAGATCCACGCTGTGGTCCTGAAGTGCCGCCTTGATCGCCGCACGCTTGTCCTCGTCTTCCGGACCCACCATCTCGTCGTGGAAAATGATGACTTCGGAATCATGCGCCTTGGCGAAGTGCTCGACGCAGCTCAGGATAGCGGCCGAGGCCTTCGTGCCGTCCAGCGGCACCAGGATGCGGCGGAACAGGTCCTCGCTGCGGTGGTCCGGCGGCTCGGCACGCGTGCTGTGCAGAATGAAAACCGGGCAGGGGGACTGTTTGAGCACCTGCTCGGTCACACTGCCTTCGCGAATTCGCTCCAGGCCGGTGCGGCCATGCGTGGACATCAGGATCAGGGATGATGGCTGCAGTATGGCGAACTTGATAATTTCCTCGACCGGGTCACCCATGCGGCTTTCCCGTGCCACCGACCAGCCTTCAACAGCCAGCTCGCTGTGGATGCGATCGGCATGCGGACTGCCGGTGTCCCCGGGTACCGACAGCACACCCAGCAGGGTGATTTCAGTATCCGCCTTCGGCGTGATCGAGGTGACGTAACGCAGTATCTCTTCTGCCGATTCCGTGCCGTCCAGCGGGATAAGAATCCTGTTTTCCATGTGTCCCTATGCCCCCCGTTGTTGGTTGTCTATGCGGGATACGCCCCGTGCATTGCCGGAACTGCCCGTCACACCCGTCCAGCGGTGAACAAGCCCGGCGACCCTGGCTGCCGCGGCCGGCAGCGCCCGGTCAACCCCGTCACTCAGTCGCGAACCCCAGTCGATTTCTTCCGGTTGTATGGCGACCAGGGCACGCTGTTGCGGAATGGCGTCGGTCAGGTGGGCAATGGCCAGCAGGTCGCCAAGACTGACCTCGTGCACGCTGCGTTTGGTCCGCCCGGCAAAGCGGTCCATCGCCTCACCCTCGAACACCTTTACCGTGCCGGGCACGGCATCGAGCTGTGCGGCATCGATGACCACCAGGTTGTCCGCCTCCTCGATCCAGGCCGCCAGGGTAAAACTCAGTGTGCCGCCATCGAGGTAATCCACATGCGCGAGATCGGGATAGTTGTCCTGCAGGTAAGCCAGCATGCGCACGCCAACGCCTTCATCCGAGAGCAGGGTATTGCCGATTCCGAGCACCAGTGTGTTGTTGGTCAAAAAAGCTTCTCCCGTGCATGTTTTTTCTTGCAATTTATCTGGATCCTACCCGAAGCCTGTGCCCCGTTCTTGATCTCTGTCAATTTCCTGCTGAATTGACTAGGCTTAAGGTCTGAAGCATGTAAAATCTAGTCCATGCAGTAAAAAAAGCAAGTCTTTCCAAGCAACTGGAGGCAATCACCGCTCATGTGTCTAGGCATTCCAATGCAGATCCGGCAAATTGACGGCTACACGGCACGCTGCGAGGCCAAGGGTGTCGAACGCGATGTCAGTCTGTTCATGATGCAGGATGAATTGTTACAGGAAGATGACTACGTCGTCGTCCATGTCGGCTATGCCATCCAGAAGATCAGCCCCCAGGAAGCGCGCACCGCCTGGGAGCTCTATGACCAGATGCTGGCTGAAGCCGATGCATGAACTTGCCGTTTGTCAGGCACTGATCGAGCAGGTCGAGGGGATCGCCAGGGAGCGTCTCGCACAGCGCGTCGATACGGTCTGTGTGAGTATCGGGCCGTTGTCCGGTGTTGAACCCCGTCTGCTCGAGCAGGCCTTTCCCGTCGCCAGTGCCGGCACCGTCGCCGACGGGGCCAGCCTGGTGCTGGACTGCCTGCCGGTGCGTGTCCGCTGTCAGCAGTGCGATCAGGTCACGGACGCCCTGCCCTCGCGACTGGTCTGCGGCAACTGCGGTGACTGGCACACCGAACTCGTCAGCGGCGACGAGCTGATACTGAGCCGCGTCGAGCTGTTGCAGAGCGACAGTGACAGCGATGCGCCGGAACATACCGTCCCGGAAAACACCTGATATCACGGAGTAAGTGGAATGTGTGACACCTGTGGCTGCAATGTAACGCACGGCAACGCCCACCTGCTCAGGCCGGGCGGCCGGCTGGAAAAAACCGCGGAGGGACGTGAAGCGGTATCGGTACTGCACGGTCTGCTGCACGAGAACGACCACGCCGCCGCCCACAACCGCGGGCATTTTAACCGCCACAACGTGCTGGTGGTCAACCTCATGTCCTCGCCAGGCGCCGGCAAGACCGCGCTGCTGGAGGCCACGATCGAGGCGCTGGACGGCGAGCTGCGCATGGCCGTCATCGAGGGCGACCTGGAGACCGAGAACGACGCCAGTCGCATACGCGCACGTGGTGTCGAGGCCGTGCAGATCACCACCGGCAGTGCCTGCCACCTCGACGCCCACATGGTGCACGACGCCCTGCACCACATGTCGCTCGACGGACTGGATATCCTCTTTATCGAAAACGTCGGCAACCTGGTCTGCCCGGCCAGCTTCGACCTTGGCCAGCACCACAACGTCACCCTGCTGTCGGTGCCCGAGGGTGATGACAAGCCGGCCAAGTATCCGGTCATGTTCCGTGCCGCCGACCTGATGCTGCTGAGCAAGGCGGACCTGCTGCCGGTACTGGATGATTTCCGGCCGGAAAACGCAAGGCGCCACCTGCAGGAACTGGCCAATCCGGCGCCGGTGATCGAACTTTCCGCCAAAACCGGCACCGGTCTCGATCTGTGGCTGGAGTGGCTGCGCGAGGCCATCGCTCAGCGCACTTCTTCAGTGACACCCACGCAAGCCCGGGACGCTACTGTCGCCGCCACCTGAGCGGACACGCCATGACCACCGCCTCCGCATCGCACTGGCTGGAGCTGCTACATACCCTGCCCCTGCGTGACACGGTCCGCATCATGAATGTCTGCGGCGGACACGAACGCTCCATCACCATGGCCGGCCTGCGCAGCGCCCTGCCGGAGGCCATCGAGCTGATCCCGGGGCCGGGCTGCCCGGTCTGCATCTGCCCGGAGGAAGACATATTCGAGGCCATCCAGCTGGCGCTGCACGAGGACATCATCCTGGTTGCCTTCGGCGACATGCTGCGCGTCCCGGTCAACGCACCGAAGATGGACGCCCGCTCGCTGGAACAGGCCCGTGCACTGGGTGCGGACATCCGGCCGATTGCCTCCCCCGTCGAGGCCGCCCGCATCGCCCGCGACAACCCCGACACCCCGGTGGTGTTCTTTGCCGCCGGCTTCGAGACCACAACCGCACCGGTGGCCGCGATGCTGGTCGAGGGCGCACCGGACAACCTGTTCGTGCTGCTGTCCGGTCGCCTGACCTGGCCGGCGGTGGCCATGCTGCTCGACTCCGACACCCCCGGTTTCGATGCACTGGTCGCACCGGGCCATGTCTCCACCGTCATGGGCCCGGAGGAATGGCAGTTCGTCGTCGAGCGGCATAACATCCCGGCCGCTATCGCCGGCTTCATCCCGGAGAGCCTGCTGGCCGCCATGTACTCGACCCTGCGACAGCTGCTGGAAGATCGCCGCTTCCTCGATAACTGCTACCCGGAACTGGTGCGGCCCGGCGGCAATCCGGCCGCCAGGCGGCAGCTGGCAACCGCACTCGATGTCACGGATGCCAACTGGCGCGGCGTCGGTGTGATCCCGGACTCCGGCTTCGCCATCAACACCGCCTACCAGGCACATGACGCGCGCCGTGCATTCCCGGCCTATGCCGATGATGCCCGCAAGCGCGCCGGCGAGATGCCGCCCGGCTGCGACTGCGCGAAGGTCGTGCTCGGCAAGATCTACCCCAACGAATGCCGGCTGTTCGGCGCCGCCTGCCAGCCGCGTCACCCCATCGGGCCCTGCATGGTGTCGGACGAGGGCGCCTGCCGCATCTGGTGGTCCGGCGGCATTCGGGAACCGGCAGCCAAGCCAAAGCGCACGCAGGCGGCTTCATGAAAGACTCTGGCGTTAACCAACGCAGGTCGGATCAGGCGCGTAAGCGCCGTAATCCGACGCATACCGGACAACTCATGTCGGGTTACGCCCTTCGGGCCAACCCGACCTGCGACTGTTGGCGACAGCGTTGAGGTGCCCAATCAGTGACCCGGCACGGTCCGGGTGGTCGTCCATGGCCTCCACCGAATATTTTTTACAAGGGATTTTGTTCCGTGGCTATTTACAGGACCCGAAGGATGGCCATGGAATGTCATGATCGATGTATTCTTCCGTGTGTTTCCGTGGCCATTCACGCATCACGGCCCACATCACAGCTATCGCGGCTGAAGCCGCACCTACAGGCAACAGGGTTTGTGTACGGCGCAGCCGGCAGGAGAACAGCATGGAATACATCATCGATGCGGACAACATCAAGTGCGGCGGTTGTGCCGGCGCCATTGAGGAAGCGCTGGGCAAGCTCGACGGCGTGCAGGCGGTTGCCGTCGATATCGCATCCGGCCGGGTAACGGTCACGGCCGATGACGGGTTGCGCGACACGCTCGCCGCGACCCTGAAGGCCAGTGGCTACCCGGAGAAATAGCCGTTCTCAAGGCGACATCCGTGCGGCCCTGCGGCACACCGACAGCCGCCGGCGCAGGACCTTGTGCAGTTCCATGATGACCAGCACGCTGAATGCCAGAACCAGCAGCTCGATCCAGTGCTGCGGGCTGATAGGCTGGATGCGCAGCACATCGCTGATCCACGGAGTGTACATGGCGCCAATGTGGAGCAGCTGCGCCGTTGCCGTGCCGAACAGCAGCAGCGGGTTGCGCAGCGGGTTGTGCCGGAAGACCGACAGGTTCTCCGAGCGGCTGTTGAAGACGTGGATGTTTTCGAACAGCACCATCAGCATCAGGGTGCCGTTGCGCGCCTCGTCCAGCGAGAAGCCGCGCTCCAGCAGCCACTGGAACACCAGGAAGGCGACGCTGCCGATCACCAGCGCCGACAGCACGACGCGTTCGATCATCAGCCGGTTGAAGATCGATTCGCGCGGCGGGCGCGGCGGACACCGCAGCTCGTCGCCCTCGCCCGGCTCGAACGCCAGCGCCACGTCCTGTATGCCGTTGGTGACCAGGTTCAGCCACAGCAGCTGCACCGCCAGCAGTGGCAGCGGCAGACCACCGAGCAGCGCCAGGGTAAACAGCACCAGCTCCGCCGCCCCGGTGGAGATCAGCAGGAAGATCACCTTGCGCACATTGGCATAGGCAATCCGCCCCTCCTCGACGCCGTTCACGATCGAGGCAAAGTTGTCATCGGTAATAATCAGGTCAGCGGTCTCGCGGGCCACGTCGGTGCCACTGCTGCCCATGGCCACCCCGACCTGGGCGGCACGCAGGGCCGGTGCATCGTTGGCGCCGTCGCCGCTGACGGCCACAAAGTGCCCGTTGCGCTGCAGTGACTGGACGATTTCGAGCTTCTGTTGCGGCTCCACCCTGGCAAATACGTGCGCACCCGCGGTCAACCGATCCACGGAATCAGCGTCTTTCGCCTGCTTCAGTTTCGGCCCGGTAACCACCTCCTGCGTGCTGCTCACCAGCTCCAGCTCGCGGGCGATGGCAAACGCGGTCGCCGGGTGGTCGCCGGTCACCATGGCCACCCGGATACCGGCCTCCTGACAGGCCGTCACGGCGGCCTTCGCCTCTGGCCGCAGCGGGTCAATCAGGCCGACAAGACCGATCAGCGTCAGCTGCCCGAGATGTTCCTCGGAGAACACCTCCTGCGGTTCCAGTTCGATGGCACCGGCCGCCAGCGCCATGACCCGGTAACCCTGGATGGCCAGCGACTGCGCCTGCTGTTCCAGGAGGTCCCGGTCCAGTGCTACCGGGCCACCGGCTGTCGCCATGGAGCTGCACATGGGCAACAGGCGTTCCAGCGCCCCCTTGGCGAAGGCGCACTGCCCGTCCCCCTCCCCGTTCAGGCTGGCGGAGAACAGTCGTTCCGATTCGAACGGGATGGTCGCGATCTCGGGCAGTCTGATGCCTGCCTCCGCCTGGGTGATACCGGCCTTGTGTGCCATGACCAGCAGGGCCACATCGACGGCATCGCCGTGCCGGACCCAGCCGTCGCCACGACTCGCCAGAAAGCCCTCGTTGGCGAGCACCGCCGCCTGGCACAGCCAGTCCAGCATGGCCGCCTCCTCCGGTAGCGGGATACCATGGGGTGCGAGAATGCCACCCTGTGGCTCCAGGCTGTCGCCGGTGACCTCCCAGGGCTCCCGGCCGGGGAAGACGATCCGGCGTGCCGTGAGCTGGTTGACGGTCAGGGTGCCGGTCTTGTCGGTGGCGATAAAGGTGCAGGACCCGAGCGCCTCGACCGCCAGCAGGCGCCTGACAATGACATGCCGCCGCGCCATGCGCCGCATGCTGATGGCCAGGGCCACCGTCAGCGCCACCGGCAATCCCTCGGGAATGGCCGACACGGCCAGCGCCACGGCCAGCAGGAATATCTCCTCCAGCGGCATGCCGCGTGACAGCGCGATGCCGGCCATCAGCAGGGCGGCCAGGCCGATCAGGATCGCCACCCGGTGCGTGAATCGCTCCATGCGCACCAGCAACGGCGCCTTGGCCGGCGCCTTGCCCAGCACCGCGGAGGCGATATGCCCGAGTTCCGTGTCCAGTGCCGTGGCCGCCACGACACCACGGGCACGCCCGCGGCTGACAAGTGTGCCGGCAAAACCCATGTTGACCCGGTCTCCCAGCGGGCTGTCTTCCGGCAGCAGCGCATCGGCACGCTTGAACACCGCAACCGATTCGCCGGTCAGCAGCGACTCGTCCACCTCCAGGTCGTGGCTGGCAAGCAGGCGCATGTCCGCGGGGATGCGTTCCCCCGATTCCAGCAGCACGATGTCCCCGGGCACCAGTTCCTCGGCGTCGAGTTCATGCGTGTCACCCTCGCGCATTACCCGGCAACAGGTGGTCACCAGTTGCTGCAGTGCCGTCGCCGCTCGCTGTGCGGAATATTCCTGGGCGGTGCCGATAATGGCATTCAGCAGCAGCACCGCGCAGATAAAACCGGCGTCTGACCACTCCCTGATGAGCAGGGACACCAGCGCCGCGGCCACCAGCACGTAGATCAGCGGGCTGGCGAACTGATGCAGGAAGACGCGGGCGATGCCCGGCGGCGCGACGGCCGGCAGGGCATTGCGACCGCAGCGCTGCAGGCGGGTGGCCGCCTCGGCATGGCCCAGGCCGTTCGGCGTGCCCTGCAAACCGGTGAGCACGTCACCGGCCTGGCGGGCATGCGGTGCCGGCAAGTGATACGGCGTGGCGGCCGTGGGTGATGTCCCGTTCATACAGCACATGCCCCGCGCTCGCAGGCTGCCATACCGCAACCTGCGATGCCCGGTACTGCGCTAGCCATAATAGTCATTGCGAAAAGACCGGATCAGCGCAACGGCATTATCTTCAGGGGCACCCATGGCCACGAGCACCGCCCGGCCGATCTGCAGACTCGCCTCCAGGGTCTCCGAGATGGCAATGGTGGCGCCGGCCTCCAGCAACTGGTCGCAGTGTTGCCGGTCGCGACCACGGGCATGAATGGCGATGGTCGGGTAATGCTGCCGCATGATATTTACCAGCCGCACAGCAGGCACAGCCCGGTCCAGCGTGCACACCAGCACGCCGGCCTCAGCCGTGCCAGCCGCCTTCAGCACAGGGACCTGACTGGCATCGCCGTAGAATACCGAGAACCCGTCACGCCGGCCTTCCAGTACGCGGTCGGCATCGCTGTCGATGGCGAGATAGGGCATATTCGCGGCCTGCAGGATCTTCGCCACCCGCCGCCCCACGCGACCGAAACCGGCAATGATGACATGTCGCCGCCCGGCACCGATGTGGTCGGTACTGACATCGTGGCGGGCAACCGATCGGGGCAGGCAGCGTCCGAGGAATTCGCAGAGATTCGCCACCAACGGCGTGGTGGTCATGGTCAGCGCCACCAGCAGCACCAGGACATGGAACAGATCCACCGGCAGGATACCGCTGACGGCCGCCAGCCCGAATATTACAAAACCGAATTCGCCGCTCTGTGACAGCAGCAGCGATACCCGCGTGGCATCCGGCGTACCGATACCCATGATCCGGCACAGTGCCCAGAGAATCGTGGTTTTGATCAGCAACAGGCCAAGCACCAGCCCCGTGATGAATACAGCCTGCCTGCCCAGCAGCCCGAAATCGATGGACATGCCGACACCCATGAAAAACAGGCCCAGCAGGATGCCGCGAAAGGGCTGGATATCGGCAATCACCTGGGGCCGGTAGTGCGACTCCGCCATCATCAGTCCGGCAAGAAACGCGCCCAGTGCCAGCGACAGTCCCGCCTGCTGCATCAGCCACGCCGTGCCCAGCACCGCGAACACCGCCGCGGCAGTAAACACCTCCGCCGTGCGGCTGGTCGCCACCAGCCGCAGGGCCGGAGACAGGAAAAACCGGCCTAGAAGGAT
>JBFELL010000063.1:0-14950 GCA_041552135.1 Gammaproteobacteria bacterium | reverse complement strand
ATTGGCCCCGGTGCGAAACTCGATGCGCACGGGTGTGCCGGTGAGCCGCAGTGCAGAGCGGAAGCTGTTCACCAGGTAGCGCCGATAGGCCTCCGGCACGCGCTCGGTCTGCTTGCCGTGGATTACGACCAGCGGCGGATTGCGGCCACCCTGGTGTGCATAGCGAAGCTTGATCCGCCGCCCCCGGATCAGCGGCGGCTGGTGGGCGTGTACCGCCTGCTCCAGGATCTTCGTCAGTTCCGGGGTCGAGAGTTCCCGCATGGCGGAGGCGTGCGCCGCCACGATATCCGGGAACAGTTCGCCGACGCCGGAACCGTGCAGTGCCGAGATAAAATGCACACTCGCAAAGCCCAGAAACGGCAATTTGCGGTCAAGCTGGTCCCTGATACGCTCCCTGGCATGCGGGTCAAGGCCATCCCACTTGTTGACCGCGATCACCAGCGCCCGCCCCTTCTCGGCAATATAACCGGCCAGTGTCGCGTCCTGTTCGCTGATCCCTTCCCGGGCATCCAGCACCAGCACCACGACATTCGCGGCGGCAATGGCCTGCAGTGTCTTGATGACACTGAACTTCTCGATCGCCTCGCTGACACGGGCCTTGCGGCGCACACCGGCCGTATCGATCAGGGTATAGGCGCAGCCGTCGCGCTCGAACGGGATGAAGATGCTGTCGCGGGTGGTGCCCGGCAGGTCGTATGCCAGTACCCGTTCCTCGCCGAGGATCCGGTTGATCAGCGTGGACTTGCCGACATTCGGCCTGCCGACGACGGCGACCCGGATCGTGTCATCCGGCTCGCCGTCGCCGGCGGCCACCGTCTCCGGCAGCGGCACATCAGCCAGCGCCGCACTCAGCAGTTTTTCGACGCCGCGGCCATGTGCCGCCGAGATCGGCCTGGGCTCGCCCATGCCCAGGCCGTGAAACTCGGCCATTGCGACATCGACATCGATCCCGTCTGCCTTGTTGACCACCAGGGCAACCGGCTTGCCGGTGCGGCGCAGTGCCGCGGCAATCGCCTCGTCGGCCCCGCCCAGGCCTTCCCGGCCATCGACCAGGAAAAAGATCCGGTCGGCTTCCTCCACGGCCTGCCAGGACTGTTCCGCCATCAGGGCATCGAGGTCCTCCCGGTCACCGGAAAGCCCCCCTGTGTCGACGACGATAAACGGACGGTCGCCAAGGCGGCCGTCGCCGTATTTGCGGTCCCGCGTCAGTCCGGGAACATCGGCGACCAGCGCATCACGGCTCCGCGTCAGCCGGTTGAACAGGGTGGACTTGCCAACATTGGGGCGCCCTACGAGTGCGATTACGGGGATCATCGGTAAAACCGCTCGTCAGGCCGCGGAACGGGATGCTCGCTGCCGGCTCCGGGTACACGCGCCTGGCTGCAGGCGTGCGGACCGCGCATCGCCAACCCGGGGCCGGCCGTGATCAGCCGCCATCCAGGGTATAGGCCGCGAGGGTGCCGCCGTTGCCATAGACATACATGACATCGCCAACGACCAGCGGCCGCGCACTTACGCCCTTGCTGTCTATCCTGATGCGACCCGCGATGTGGCCGTCATAGCGCGAGAGCAGGTGGACATAGCCCTCGAAATCACCCACGGCAACATAGTTGTTAAACGGTGCCGGCGATGTCAGTGAGCGGTTCGACAGCTCGTCCTGCTTCCAGACGGAGCCGCCACTCTCGCGCGTCAGTGCCCAGACATTGCTGTCCTGGTCGGTGATGTAGACCTGCGCAAAATCCACGCCGAGGCCGGCATGGGAAGACATGTCCCGTGTCCAGCCAAGGCCGCCGCTCTGCGCATCGATCACGGCGACCCGCCCCTGGTACGTGACGACGTAAACGGCGCTGCCCATGATGACCGGATCGCCGTCGATATCCACCATGCGCTCGATTTCCGAGCGTCCCTTCGGCACGGCCACGCTGGCCTCCCAGGCGACAAAGCCCTCGCCGATCGTCAGGGCGGCAACCTTGCCACTGGCAAAGCCGGCAATTACCGCGCCGTAGCCGACGGCCGGGGTACTGGTCCCGCGCAGGGTCAGCACCGGCACATCACGATCGTAGATCCACAGTTGCCGGCCATCGGCGGCATCCAGCCCGGTGACGTTGCCGTCGACCGACTGTACGACCACGACACCGCGGTCAATCTGCGGCACCGACAGGACCTCGCTGGAGACATTTGCCTCCCAGAGCGCTTCGCCGTTCTCCACGGCAAGCGCGAGTACCCGCGCATCACTGGTGCCCAGCAGCACCAGGCCGTCACCGGCCCCGGGGCCTGCCGAGACCGGCGCATCGACCCGGGTTTCCCAGAGCCGTTTACCGGATCCGGCAGCGTATGCCGCCACCCGCCCCTTGCGATCGGCCGCCAGGATGTACTCATCGGATATGGCAGGCACCAGCCGCACAAACTGGTTGTCGTAACCGGCGCCGAGGCTGGTACTCCACAGCCGCTTGAATGCAACGGGATCTTCCAGTTTCACGAGTTCTGCCGGCGGTTCCACATTGTCGTCGCCGCCCAGATAGCCGGACATGAACGAGCAACCGCCGAGCATACCGGCCAGCAGGAGGATGACCGGCAGACGCTTCACTGGATGTCTCCGCTCTCGTCCAGCACGGCCGTATTGTCATACTTCAGCTGGACCAGCTGGCGCTCGGGCAACCCCGGCTTCATGGCCGCCAGCGCATGTTCGTACTCGGCGCGCGCGCTGGCCCGGTCGCCACGCGCCAGGTGTATATCGCCATGCAGCTCGCGGTACAGCGGGGCATAGGCCTCGGATGCGCCCGCCTGGTTGATCAGTGCCTCGGCCTCGTCGTACTTGCCCTCGGCGGTCATCACGCGCACCAGCCGCAGGCGAGCTGTCTCCCGGATGCCATCGGAGCCCGCGTTGTCGAGCGCCCACTGCAACTGCGCACGGGCCGGTTCCAGTTCGTCCTGCTCCAGCTTGACCCTGGCCACGGCCAGTGCCGCCAGCGAGGCATAGGGCGAGCCACTGTAATCGGCAATCAGCATGCCGGCCTTTTGCGTGACAACTGCGTGATCGCCATTGTTGAGTGCCGTCATCAGGGTGGCATAGATATTCGAGGCATTTTCAGCCGTGCGTTCCTGATAGGCAAACCAGGACCTGGCACCGAACAGCACGGCCAGGCCCAGCAGCAGGCCGGTGATGATGGAACTGCCGTTCTCCTTCCACCATTTCTTGAAGGCTTCTATTTGTTGTTCTTCTGTCGCATTCGCATCCATAGATGACTCCTGTTACCTGGTTCTGTAAGTGTGTCTCAAATCTGTTCCAGCGCGAGCAGTTCACCCAGGCGCTGCACGATGGCATGGCGGGCGTGGGTTTGCTGCTCACCGCCGGCACGCAGCGGCTTGACCGTCACCTCGTCCCGCCCGGCTTCCTCTTCCCCGATGACCAGCGCCAGCTCCGCCCCGCTTCTGTCGGCCCGCTTGAACTGGCTCTTGAAACTGCCGCCGCCGCAATTGCACTGTACACGCAGGCCGCTGACAGCATTGCGCAATTCATCGGCAAACACCATCCCCTGGCGTTGCGCCAGGTCACCGCTCAGCACCAGGTAGACATGGGGATTGCCGCCCCGTGGTTCGACACCGCAGGCCTCGAGCAGTGCAATCAGCCGTTCCAGGCCAAGGGCAAAACCCACCGCCGGTGTGGCCCGGCCACCGAGGTATTCCACCAGGCCGTCGTAGCGGCCGCCGGCACATATGGTCCCCTGGGCCCCGAGCCTGTCGGTCACCCACTCGAACACCGTTTTGCTGTAGTAATCCAGCCCGCGCACGAGCCGGGGATTGATCTCGTAGGCAATACCCGCGGCATCCAGCAACGCGCACAACGCATCGAAGTGCGCGCGGGAATCCTTGTCGAGGTATTCCGACAGTTGCGGCGCCCCGCCAATCACGGCCTGCATGTCCGGGTTCTTGCTGTCGAGGATACGCAGCGGATTGCTGTCCAGCCGCCGGCGGCTGTCGTCGTCGAGTTCGGCCTTGCGGCCATGCAGGTAGCCGACCAGTGCATCGCGATAGCCGGCACGGGCCCCGAGCGTACCGAGCGAGTTCAGCTGCAGGACGGCATCGTCAAGCCCGAGCGCGCGCCAGAACCGCGCTGTCATGAAGATGAGTTCGGCATCGATGTCCGGGCCCTGCATGCCGAAGGCCTCGACGCCGATCTGGTGAAACTGACGGTAGCGCCCCTTCTGCGGACGCTCGTGGCGAAACATGGGTCCGGCATACCAGAGACGCTGGACCTGGTTGTGCAGCAGGCCGTGCTCCATGCAGGCACGCACACAGCCGGCCGTGCCCTCTGGGCGCAGGGTCAGGCTGTCGCCATTGCGATCGTCGAAGGTATACATTTCCTTCTCGACGATGTCGGTCACCTCGCCGATAGAGCGTTTGAACAGTTCGGTCTTTTCCAGCAACGGCAGGCGGATTTCACGATAACCGTAGGAACTGATGACGCGCCTCAGCGTATCCTCGAGAAACTGCCAGGCAGTGCTTTCCCCCGGGAGGATATCGTTCATGCCGCGAACGGCCTGGATGGTCTTTGCCATGAGTATTCAGTCTGGATCGTGTCCGTTGGTACCGGGTCCCGGCGGATTCATTCGGCCGGTGGCAACTCCAGGCGCCCGGGCAACGCCTCCCCGGTGTCCGCCGATCGCGATTCGATCATGCGTTCCGCAACCGGCCAGGCCAGCCAGACCAGGATAGCGGCCAGCATGAGCAGAATCAGGTTGCGTAGCAGGCGCATCGACGGCAGTCGCAGAAACGGCATCTTGCGATGGTCGCCAATCCCGATGACCGACAGGGGCGGCGGCTCGCTGCACTGCGCCGCATACTGGCGCACGAGTTCATCCTCGGGAAGTTCCAGCAGCCTGGCGTAATTGCGGATGTAGCCCTGTACAAAGGCCGGGGCCGGCATTGACGTGCGGTCATCGTTTTCGATGGCACTGATGACCGACACATCCAGGTGCAGTTCCTTGGCGACCCCTTCCAGTCCCATCTTGCGCCGGGTCCTTGCCTCGCGCAGCCGCCGGCCCACTGCAGACCCGGCTTCATCGCCCCCCTTTGCGGAGCCTGTGCTATCGGGTGCGTCGCTCATTCTCCCACTCCTGCAGGCTTCGGGTCTGCATGGCATCCGGGAAATTGTTCTTCAGCAGCATCGCATAGCGGCCAGAGGCATCATGATTGCCAGCGCCATCCTCCACGCGCACACCCAGCCAGAGAAGCTCCGGCGACAATGGCGTCAATTCCTCGATGCGCTGAATGTAGGCACGCGCACCGATGTAATTGCTCTGGTCATAGCGCAGCTGCGCCATGCGCGTCAGCGCCGGCAAAAACCTGCTGTCGGTCTCCAGTGCCCGGCGAAAATACCCCTCTGCCTTGTCAAGGTCCGGGATCTGCATGGCGCAGGTGCCGGCATTGGTCAGCGCAGCCGGGCGGCCGCTGTAGACCGGGTTGCCGGCGGCGGCATTGAACTGTTCATCGGCCTTCTCGAATTCGCCCTGCCGGCAGAGAAACTGGCCATAGTTGTTCTGGATCCGGGAATTCTCCGGCGACAGCTTCAGTGCCTTGCGAAAATGTCTGGAGGCCTTGTCGTTTTCATCCAGACGGTCATACAGCACGGCGATGCCGCCGTGGGCGCTTGCCAGGCCCGGGTCCTGTTCCAGCGCCTTCTCGAATTTCTTCAGGGACATTTCCATTTTGCCTTCGCGCATATAGGCGATGCCCAGCTGCACATTGGCCTTGGCCGCCTGCTTGAGGCGCAGGCCGTCATCCTGGCCCGATGGCGTCGAGGCGCAGCCGGCCAGCAGCAGCAGGAGAAAGTACAGCAACAGCCCCGTGCGGTTTTGTCTCATCGGTGTTGTACCTGGGGGTTTGCCGCACGCTTGCGACGGCGGGTGGTTCGATCCATGAAGTCGCCGGCCAGCTGGCCACAGGCCGCATCGATGTCATCACCGCGCGTCTTGCGGGTGATGGTGACAATGCCGGCGCGGTTCAGCAGCGCGAAAAAGCGGTCGACGCGTGCCTTCGAACTGCGCCGGTAACAGGTCCCGGGGAAGGGGTTAAACGGGATAAGGTTCACCTTGGCCGGCACGCCCTCCAGGCATTGGACCAGTTCACGCGCATGCGCATCGCTGTCATTCACGCCGTCCAGCAGCACATATTCGAAGGTGACACGCCGACGGCCCTCGCCGACGTAGTCCTTGCATGCCGCCAGCAGTTCGCGAACCGGATACTTGCGGTTCAGCGGCACCAGCTCGTTGCGCAGGGCATCATTCGCCGCGTGCAGCGACACCGCGAGGCTGACATCGCAATCCTCGCGTAACTGCCGGATGGCAGGCACGACACCTGCCGTGCTCAGCGTGATACGCCGCCGCGAGAGACCATAGCCGAAGTCGTCCTGCATGATCTGCATGGCGCGAACCACGTTGTCGTAGTTCAGCAGCGGCTCACCCATGCCCATCATGACGACATTGGAGATGACCCTGTTGCTGTCCGCGCGACTGCCCAGCGCCCTGGCGGCCACCCACACCTGGGCGATGATCTCGCCCGTCGACAGGTTGCGGTTGAAGCCCTGCTGCGCGGTGGAGCAGAAGCTGCAGTTGAGCACGCAGCCCACCTGCGATGACACGCACAGCGTGCCGCGGTCCGCTTCCGGAATAAACACCGTCTCGATGCAGTTGCCGTCTGCGAAACGCAGCAACCACTTGCGCGAGCCGTCTGCCGATACCTGGTCGGCAACGACGTCGGGCAGCCGTATGGAAGCGCTGTCGCGAAGCCCGCTACGCAGGCCCTTGCTCAGGTTGGTCATGTCCGCGAAATCGGTCACGCCGCGTTCGTAGATCCACTTCATGATCTGCGAGGCACGGAAGACCTTCTCGCCGCGATCCAGAAAGAAGCCTTCCAGTCCCTTGCGGTCAAGATCCAGCAGGTTGGGCTTGTTCTCGGCGGGCATGGGGCCGGTTCGCACTGTGATGGTTAGCGGGCCGACTGGCGGGTGCGCGGGCAGAGGCCGCCGTCGCCGAAGAAGAAGGCGATTTCCTCTTTCGCGGTATCCGGGCCGTCGGACCCGTGCACGGCGTTTTCATCAACCGTGGTGGCGAAGTCCGCGCGGATGGTCCCCGGCTCGGCATCCTGCGGATTGGTGGCACCCATCAGCTCGCGGTTCTTCAGGATGGCATTCTCGCCCTCCAGCACCTGCACCATCACCGGCCCCGAGGTCATGAACTCGACCAGGTCCTTGTAGAACGGACGCTCCCTGTGCACGGCATAGAACCCTTCGGCCTGTTCCCGGGTGAGGTGCAGCATCTTCGCGGCGACGATGCGCAGACCGCCCTTTTCGAAGCGGCTGTAGATCTCGCCGATGATGTTTTTCGCAACCGCATCAGGCTTGATAATGGAAAAGGTCTGTTCGATGGCCATGCAAAACTCCGTCAGTCTATTGATATATCAGGAAACCCGCCAGAAAACCGGGGCTTAGTGAATTTAAATGAGGGCGTAGTTTACCGCCGATGGCGCCATACAGGCAATGATATTTCCGGTAAACCGGACGGCAGGATACGCACTCTGCCACAGCGATCACAGAGGGCACAGCGTACGCCGGGTTCAGTTATGAACTTATGGCTCTGTGGGCCCTGTGATCCCGGTGGCAAGGGTGCTTTTTCAGGCGCCAGGGCGACAGGCTCAGGAAAACACGCGGTGGGCGGTCGCGCCGATCAGGGCCGGGTTGCGCACCACGTGGACGCCGAGCTCTTGCATCATGTCCATCTTGGCATTGGCCGTATCGGCCTCGCCGGAGATGATCGCGCCGGCGTGTCCCATGCGACGCCCCGGCGGGGCGGAGACGCCGGCCACGAAACCCACCACCGGCTTGCTCATGTTCTGCTTCGCCCAGCGGGCCGCCTCGACCTCCTGCGGGCCGCCGATTTCACCGATCATGATGACCGCATCGGTGGCCGGGTCCTCCTCGAAGGCGCGCAGCACGGTGACGAAGTCGGTGCCGTTGACCGGGTCGCCGCCGATGCCGACGGACGTCGACTGCCCCATGCCGAGGCCGGTCATCTGCTGCACCGCCTCGTAATTCAGGGTGCCGGAGCGCGACACGACGCCGATGCGCCCCGGGGTATAGATGTGCGACGGCATGATGCCGACCTTGCAGCCGCCCGGCGTGATGATGCCCGGTGTGTTGGGGCCGATGATGATGGCATTGCGGTCCTTGGCATAGCGCTTGACGCGCACCATGTCCTGCACCGGGATGCCATCGGCAATCACGACAATGACGCCAATGCCGGCCTCGAGCGCCTCCATGATGGCGTCGGCGGCGAACGGCGGCGGCACGAAGATGCCACTGACATCCGCGCCGGTCTCCGCCACCGCCTGCGACACGGTATCGAATACCGGCCGCTCGAGGTGGGTCTGGCCGCCCTTGCCCGGGGTGACGCCGCCGACGACGTTCGTGCCGTTGGCCATCGACTCCTCGGCATGAAAGGTTGCATGCTGGCCGGTGAAGCCCTGGATGATGACTTTTGATTCCTTGTGTACGAATACGCTCATGAGCCCTGCTCCCCGAGTGTTGCCATGACCCTGGTGGCCGCATCGTCCAGGTTGTCCGCCATGATGAAATCCAGACCGGCCTCCTCCAGCATGGCGGCGCCCTTCTCGACGTTGGTGCCGGCCAGGCGCACGACGATGGGCACCTCGATCTCCAGGTCCTGCATGGCCTTGATCAGGCCCTCGGCGATCCAGTCACAGCGATTGATGCCGGCAAAGATATTGACCAGGATGATCTTGACGTTCGGGTCCTGCAGCACGATGCGGAAGGCATTGCCGACCTTCTCCGGCGACGCGCCGCCGCCGACATCCAGGAAGTTGGCCGGTTTGCCATGGTGGAAACTGATGGCATCCATGGTCGCCATGGCCAGCCCCGCGCCGTTGACGATACAGCCGACGTTGCCGTCCAGCGCGATGTAGTTCAGCCCGTGGCCGGTCGCCTCGACCTCTTTCGGGTCCTCCTCGTCGAAGTCGCGCAGTTCGGTAACGGCCTTCTGGCGATACAGCGCATTGCCGTCGAAGGACATCTTGGCATCCAGCGCCATGAGCGTGCCACCCTCCAGTTCGGCCAGCGGATTGATCTCGGCCAGCAGCGCGTCCTGTTCCCGGAAGCACGTGTAGAGGGCGCGCATCAGCTTGGTTGCCTCGTGGATCTGCTTGCCCCTGAGACCGATTCTGGCAGCGATCTTGCGGCACTGGAATTCCATCAGGCCGACGGCCGGGTCGACCGACTCGCGAATGACCTTCTCCGGTGTGCTCCTGGCCACCTCCTCGATGTCCATACCGCCCGAGGCGGAGGCGATCACCGTAATGCGCTGCGTGCCCCGGTCGATGACGAAACCCAGGTAGTATTCCCTGGCGATGCTGACGCCCTGCTCGACCAGCACGCGCTGTACCATGCGACCTTCCGGTCCGGTCTGCGGTGTGACCAGGTGGCTGCCGATCAGCTGGTCGGTGAACTGGCGGACCTCCTCCAGCGAGGATGCCACCTTCACGCCACCGCCCTTGCCCCGGCCGCCGGCATGGATCTGTGCCTTCACCACCCAGCGCTCACCGCCGAGGTCCTCGGCCACGGTGGCGGCATTGTCGACGTTGTGGGCCACGCGCCCGTCGGGAACCGGAACGCCGTAGGTTCTGAGTAACTCCTTGGTCTGGTATTCGTGGATATTCACAGCATGGACTCCGTTTAGCGTGCCGCCAGTGATTGTTCGATTTGATCGGCCTTGTCGACCATGACCTGCGCCTGGCGTATGGACGCGGCATCGATCAGGCGGCCATCCAGCGCCACGGCACCGCGACCCTCCCTGGCGGCCTCTTCCATCGCAATGAGGATGCGCCGGGCGCGATCGACCTCGGCCGCCGGCGGGGTAAACACCTGGTTGGCGAGCTCGACCTGGGACGGGTGAATCGCCCACTTGCCCTCGACGCCGAGTGCGGCAACGCTTTTCGAGACGGCGATGTAACCGTCCGGGTCCTGGATGTCGCCGAACGGGCCGTCAATCGGGCGCAGGCCGTAGGCGCGGCAGGCCACCACCATGCGCGAGATGGCGAAGTGCCACTGGTCACCCCAGTGACGCTCGCGCGCACCCTCGTTGTCCGGGTGAGTCAGCATATAGTAATCCGGGTTGGCACCGCCCATCTGCGTGGTGCGCGCCTGCGTGGACGCGGCGTAGTCGGCGACACCGAACACCATGGCCTCGAGGCGTTCCGGACAGGTCTGCGCAATGCTCTCGACGTTGGCCATGCCCAGCGCGGTCTCGATCAGGATGTGTATGTTGATCGGCTTGAGCTTCTTCGCCGCCTCGATCTGCTCCAGCAGGGTGGAGACAAACAGGATATCGGCCGGGGTACCGACCTTGGGTATCAGGATGGTATCGAGCTTGTCACCGGCCTGCTCGACGACATCGACGATGTCGCGGTAGCAGTAATGCGTGTCCAGACCGTTGATGCGCACCGAGACCGAGCAGGCGGACCAGTCCATGTCGTTCAGCGCCTCGATGACATTCTTGCGCGCCTGCACCTTGTCGTCCGGGGCAACGGCGTCTTCCAGATCGAGGAACACCAGGTCGGCGCCCGAGGTCGGGGCCTTCTCGAGCATGCGGGTGTTGCTACCGGGTACCGCGAGTTCACTGCGATGCAGACGATTTCTTTCAGCCATTGCCAACCCTCAAAGTCAGAAAAATATTGATAAACCTGTCGCTGACCGGCATGGCGGCCAGGAGAAACAATTTCCAGCGGAATCAGACCGGTAGAATCAAGGCCGCGTAATATACCGGTTTACGGACGGTTTTTAAACGCGCAGCGCCATGGCGGCCGCGGACACGGGTCAGGCACCACGGTCAGCAGGGCCACGGGACGGGGAAAATCAAAAGCCAAGCACTTGATTAATCGAGATACTTCGATCGGTTCGACCATACGGCCGGGCCGGTTGTCAGCTGCGTTCCTCGATCCAGGCCATCTGGATGGCCTCCAGGATGCGCTCGCCCGAATGCCCCGGGTCGTCATCAAAATCTTCCAGCGCCAGGACCCAGTTGCGCAGGTCAACAAAATTGACATGCAGCGGATCGACGCCCGGGTGCGCCTCGTCCAGCTCGATGGCGATATCGAGCGTATCGGTCCATTTCAGGGCCATGTGTCAACTCCTGTAGATTTAAAATGACAATACTCGCGCAAAGCCGCCAGGCAGAGACTTCAAAAAAACCTCTTTCAGCGCAGACGGGAATACAATCCATACTGAACTGCCGTGCCCATGCCCCCCGCCCGTGCGGGGATGACAACGGTTTTTTCCGGCCCGGGTTTTACTTTGCGCCTTTGCGCGAACCCGTCTCTGCCCTAGTGATTCTCGCTGACCATGTTGATGGTGTACTTCGGAATCTCGATCACCAGGTCGCTGTCATTGACGACGGCCTGGCAGCTGAGACGGGAATCCGGCTCCAGACCCCAGGCCTTGTCGAGCAGGTCGTCTTCCTCCTCCTCCGCCTCCTGCAGCGAGTCGCTGCCCTCGCGCACGTAGACGTGACAGGTCGTGCAGGCACAGGATTTTTCGCAGGCATGTTCGATATCGATGCCGTTGGCCAGCGCAGCGTCGCAGATACTGGTGCCGGACTCGGCCTCGATCACGGCGCCGTCCGGGCACAGTTCCTCGTGCGGTAGAAAGATGATCTGTGGCATGTCTCTTGTCAGTTCCTGTCAGTCGGCGCGCAAGGCGTACAGCCCTTACCCGTCCTGTTCGAATTCATCGACCCGGTGGCCGGCCATCGCCCGGCGGATACTTTCATTCATACGGCGCTCGACATACGGCCCGCTGGCCTTCTCGACTGCCGCGACAGCCGCCTTGATGGCAAGGTGGTCGCTGCCGTCGCGGGCCACCCTGAGCGCGTCCGCCGCGCCGTCGATCGCGGCGCGCTCTGCGGCATCGAGCAACTGCTCGCCGTCCTCGGCAAGCGCCGCCTGCAGGGCCTCCAGCACCCGGTCGGCTTCCACCTGCTGCTCACGCAGCCGGCGCAGTTCCATGTCTTCCTGCGCATGCGTCATGGAATCGCGCAGCATGCTCTCGATCTCGCTGTCGGCCAGACCATAGGACGGCTTCACCTCGACGCTGCTCTTCACACCCGTGGTCTGCTCTTGCGCGGTGACACTGAGCAGGCCGTCGGCATCGACCTGGAAGGTAACCCGGATACGTGCGCTGCCCGCGACCATGGGCGGGATGTCGCGCAACTCGAATCTGGCCAGCGACCGGCAGTCGCTGACCAGTTCGCGTTCGCCCTGCACCACGTGCAGCGACATCGCCGTCTGCCCGTCCTTGAAGGTAGTGAACTCCTGGGCACGCGCCGTCGGTATCGTGGTATTGCGCGGTATGATCTTCTCCGTCAGGCCGCCCATGGTTTCCAGCCCGAGCGACAGCGGAATGACATCCAGCAGCAGCATTTCATCATCCGGCTTGTTGCCTGCCAGGATATCCGCCTGGATGGCGGCACCTGCGGCCACGACCTTGTCGGGGTCGATATCGACCAGCGGTTCACGGCCAAAGAATCCGGCAACCCTGTCGCGTACGCCCGGCACGCGTGTCGAGCCGCCGACCATGACCACGGCCTGCACGTCGGAGGTGCGGATACCGGCATCGCGCAGCGCGCGCCGGCAGGGGGCCAGGGTTTTCTGCACCAGCGGCTCGACCAGCGCGTTGAACTGCACGCGCGTCAGTTCGCCGCGCCACTCACCGCCATCGTCGAGGGCGACGCTGACCTCGGTGGAAACGGTATCCGTCAGCGCCTCCTTGACCGCGCGGGCCACCTGCATCAGGCGACGCATCTGGTGGTGCCCGGCGTCATCCCGGATACCGGCCTGCTGCATGATCCAGCCGGCAACGGCACGATCGAGGTCATCACCGCCCAGCGCCGTGTCCCCGGCGGTCGACATCACCTCGAACACACCCCGGTTCAGCCGCAGGATGGAAATATCAAACGTGCCACCGCCGAGGTCGTAGATCGCCGTGACCCCGTCGGAATCGCGGTCAAGCCCGTAGGCAACGGCGGCCGCGGTCGGTTCGTTGAGCAGGCGCAGCACATTCAGGCCGGCCAGTCGCCCGGCATCCCTGGTGGCCTGGCGCTGGGCGTCGTCGAAATAGGCGGGCACCGTGATCACCACACCCTGCAGCTCGCCGCCCAGGGTCGCCTCGGCGCGCGCCTTGAGCACCCGCAGGATTTCCGCCGACACCTCGACCGGGCTGACGTCACCGGCCGCCGTGTGCAGCATCGGCATGTGGCTGGCCCCGGCCACGAAGTCATAGGGCATGTGAGAGCCGATGCGTTTCACGTCCTCGACACCCCGCCCCATAAGGCGCTTCACCGAGGCAATGGTATTGAGCGGGTCCGTGGTCGCCGCCTCGAGCGCAGCGCGACCGACCTCGGGGCCGGCGTCGGCACGGTAGCGCACCACCGACGGCAGCAGGTGCTCGCCGGCGGCATCGGGCAGCGTGGACGCGACGCCGCTGCGTACGCTGGCAACCAGCGAATTCGTCGTACCCAGATCGATGCCCGCCGCCAGCCGGTGCTGGTGCGGGGCGGTCGATTCACCGGGCTCTGATATCTGTAACAGTGCCATGTTTGATTCGTAAAAATTCACGCAAAGGCGCAAGGAAAACACAAAGAGAAGGAAAAGACACGTTATGCCTGTTTGAAAACAGGACTTGTGTTTTCATCCAGTCCAGCCCGAATCAATTGCCTTGCGTCCTTTGCGTCCTTGCGGTGAGTTAATGATGTCAGTAGCTGATCAGTCCAGCTCGTCTTCCAGCGTCGCTTCCAGCTCCTGCGCCTCCTCCTCGAGACGGCGGAAGAACTGCATTTTCATCAGGGTATCGGCCACCGTGTCCTGCCCGGCCGCAGCCGACTCGAGCTGCCGCTGCAGCCCGGCCGCGAGGCTGTCGAAGTCATCCGCCACCCGCTCCATAACCGCACCCAGCGCAGCAAACGGGTCGGCGGCATCGCGCACCGCTTCCAGCGCCTCGCGCAGTTCCATCTGCTCGATCAGGAACGCCGCATCGCGGGTGGTATGGTGCTGCTCGCTGAAGTCATAGCCCGCCAGTTCCAGCAGATAGCGCCCGCGCAGCAGCGGATCCTTCAGCACCTGGTAAGCCTCGTTGATCCTGGCGGCCTGCTGCATCGCCAGGCGACGCTCCTGGTCGCCGGCATTCACGAAACGGTCGGGATGCATGGTGCGCTGCAGTTCGCGGTAGCGGCTGTCGAGCTGCTCACGGTCCACTGCAAAGGACTGCGGCAGGCCGAACAGCTCGAAATGGGTTGAGGAAAGATCCGCAGCCATAACTGGAGCGCCTGGTAGTCAAACAGAACCGGCAGCGCCGGTATCAGACGTTGAAGCTTTCCCCGCAGCCGCACATGTCCTTGACGTTGGGGTTGTTGAAACGAAAACCCTCGTTCAGTCCCTCCCTGGCGTAGTCCAGCTCCGTGCCATCGAGGTAGACCAGCGATTTGGGACTGACCAGCACCTTGACGCCGTGGTCCTCGAACACCGCATCATCCGCCTCGACCACGTCGGCATACTCCATCACGTAGGCCATGCCGGAGCAGCCGGTGGTCTTGACGCCGAGGCGCAGGCCGACACCCTTGCCGCGCTGGTCGAGAAATGCCTTGACACGCAATGCCGCAGCTTCAGTCAGAGTAATTGCCATGCTTGCTTCCCTTTAACCGGCGAGTCTAGTGCGCCGCCCACTTGACAGAATCCAGGTCGACGCCGTCCTTGTACATTTCCCACAACGGCGACAGGTCACGCAACTTGCCGACCTTCTCCCGGATGCGGCTGATAATGTAATCGATTTCCTCTTCCGTGGTGAAACGCCCGATGGTGAAACGGATCGAACTGTGAGCGAGTTCATCGT
>JBFELL010000062.1:0-14976 GCA_041552135.1 Gammaproteobacteria bacterium | reverse complement strand
TGAATCAGGAAGAGGCGCTTTATATGATCCCCTCTCCCCAACCCTCTCCCTGAGGGAGAGGGGGTTAATCGGCCGGATGGCCGATGCATCCGGCTTTCAGCCGTAACCCGAAGCCACCGGCTTTAGCTGGCGGCGTATTCACAGGTGCTCCCGGCCTGAGGTCGGGGATATGAATTCGCCCCTGCCGGGGATCCCCTGATCGCTGCGTGGCCGGCGCGGTACGGTATAATGCACGCCGGATTTCACAACAGAATCAGTGAGGATACCTGCGTGCCCGATCCGGATACTGCTGCAACCGCAGGGCAGGACAAGCTCATCCAGCCCAATGCACAAAACCACTACGAGGTGAGCCGCTCGGACCTGCCGCTGCACTGCCCCATGCAGGGCATGAGCCTGTGGAACTCCCACCCGCGCGTCTACCTGCCCATTGAAGATTCAGGAAAGGCCAAGTGCCCCTACTGCGGCGCCGATTACACCCTGAAAGACTAGACGCCCGGGCCGTCACCTTTACCCGCAGCCAGGACGCCCCGCGGGTTGTCTGGCGTTTCAGTGACGGCAAGCCCGGGCACGACAACCAGAGTCTCGGGTTGACGGATGCCCTGCAGCGGCGCCTGCCAGTGGCGCTCTACGAGGTCCCGGTACTGCCCGGGCAACGGTCCTGGCTTGCCTGGCTGTCGGGGCATTTCCCGACCGGCCGGCTGCTGCCCGCACCCTGGCTGCTGGTCGGTGCCGGCCATGCCACACAGATCCCCATGCTGGCGGCACGCCGCGCCCGCGGCGGCCGGGCGGTCGTGCTGATGTCACCGGTCCTGCCCCGCCGGCTGTTCGATCTTTGTGTGATTCCGGAGCATGACCGGCCGCGCCCCGCGGCCAATGTGCTCGAAACCTGCGGTGGCCTGAACCGGGTGCAGCCCGTGACAGGGGGCCGGCATGACAACGGCCTGCTGCTGGTCGGTGGTCCTTCACGTCACTACCGCTGGCATGCCGGGGAGGTCATCGACCAGGTCTCGCGCATTATCCGTTACACGCCACTGCGGCAGTGGACGCTGGCGACCTCGCGCCGGACACCGGCGGGTTTTGCCGGGCAACTGCGGCGCAGCCTGTTCAGCGCGACCCGCTCGGTGCGGGTGTTTCCCTGGCACGAGACATCGCCGGGATGGCTGCAGGATCAATACGCCAGGGCCGATTGCGCCTGGGTGACGGAGGACAGTGTCTCGATGCTCTACGAGGCACTGACGGCAGGCCTGCCGACCGGCGTGCTCGAGTTGCCGCCCCGGCGCGATGGCCGGGTCGTGCGCGGTGTGCGCCAGCTGATCCGTTCGCAGCAGGTGACACCGTTTCACGCGTGGACCCGGGGGAGCCCGCTGCGCCGGCCAGACAGGAACTGTGACGAGGCAAGCCGGTGTGCAGACTGGATCTGTACACACTGGGCCTGAGCTGACGGTCGTTCAGCTGTTGCCGGCGCTGCAGGGCGGCGGCGTCGAGCGCGGCACGCTCGAGGTGGCTGCGGAACTGGTTCGCCGTGGCTGCCGCTCCATCGTGATATCCGATCGCGGGCGGCTGTTGCCGGAACTGCTCGCGTCCGGGTCCGAACATGTCTGCTGGCCGATCGGCCGCAAGTCGCCTGCCAGCCTGCGCCGGGTCCGTTCCCTGCGACGTTTCCTGGTTGAACAGCAGGTCGATATCCTGCATGCCCGCTCGCGGCTGCCGGCATGGATTGCCTGGCTGGCGCTGCGCGGCATGGCACCGGCGAGTCGCCCGCACTTCGTCACAACGGTGCACGGCCTGTATTCGGTCAATGCCTACAGTGCCGTGATGCTGCGCGGCGAGCGCATCATCGCGGTCTCGCGGCATGCACGCGACTACATCCTGGCAAACTACCCGGGCGTGGAGCCGGACAGGATCCACGTTATCCCGCGGGGCATCGACCCGGTGCGCTACCCGACAGGCTACCGGCCGGGTGAGGCCTGGCTGGCCGACTGGTACCGGCAGTACCCGCAGACCCGGGACCGCACAATTGTCACCCTGGCGGGTCGGCCGACCCGTGCCAAGGGCGTGCTGGATTTCATCGACATCGTCGGGCGGCTCGGGTCCCTGGGTATCCCGGTGCACGGCCTGCTGGTCGGTGAAATCCCGGCACGCCGCGAGGCCAGAATCCGGAGACAGATTGCCGCGGCACTGGCGCAAGCCAGGGCCGGTGATGCCGTGACACTGACCGGCTTTCGCAGCGACCTGCGGGAGATCATGGCGCTCTCCGATGCCGTGCTCTCGCTGTCGCTGCACCCCGAGTCACACGGTCGCACGGTCAGCGAGGCGCTCGCCCTCGGCCGGCCGGTGGCCGGCTATGCACACGGCGGGGTCGGGGAACAGCTGTCTGCGCTGTTTCCCGAGGGTTGCGTGGCCGTCGGTGATCGCGACGCGATGACGCGGCGACTGGCGGGCTGGTACCGGCAGCCGCCGTCACTCGAGGCCGTCAGGCCATGGCCGCTCGAACGGACGCTGCACGACACCCTGCGGCTCTACCATGAAGTGGCTGGCCGTTGGTAACGAGGTTGTCATGCGAGGTCCATGCCGGGCTGGAGTTGTCAGTACTGCCCTGCATGCGGCGGCTAGGTGCGAGACTCCCGGGTGTAATGTGAATGCTTGCCGGTCCACCGGGTTTCCGGTATTGGCAACAACATCCGGCATGAAGAACCGTCCAGGCAGTCGATAAAGACAAGGCTACACAGTTACTCCAGATGAAAGGGCCTGCATGACACCATCCGAGCGAATCCTCGTCATCAAGCTGGGTGCCCTCGGCGATGTGATCCTCGCGCTGCCGCATGTCCGGCGGATCGTCGCGGCGCATCCCGATGCCAGCGTCACCCTGCTGACTGCGCCCGAGTATGCCGATATCGTGACCGGTGAACCGGGGCTCGCGGTCACGGCATTCCGGCGCCGCGGCCTTGTCGAGATGTCGCGCCTGCTTGCCTGGCTGCGCCGGCAGCGGTTCGGCGTGGTCTATGACCTGCAGGGCTCGTTGCGCAGCCGGATCATGACGCGTGTCTCGGGTGCCCGGCGGCGCATCGGTCGCCGGGCGGACACCGCCTATACCCATGCTCCCGATGCTGCAGGGAATACGCTGCATGCCTTCGACGAACTGAACCTCCTGCTGGACTGTGCAGGCATCGAGCCGGCGGTGCCACGTCTGGATCTCGAGCCCGGGGCACCGGCCCGGCAAGTGGTTGCCGACTGGCTGCACGACCATGATTTGCCGCAGGCAAGGCTGGTGCTTGTGCATGCCGGTTCCAGCGAGCGCTGGCTGTCCAAACGCTGGGACGAGAAGCACTACCTCGATCTGGCGCAGTTGCTGGAGGCGCGCCAGTGCCGGGTGCTCTGGATCGGCGCTGCGCCCGACCGGGAACTGAACCGGCGCCTGTCATCGGTGGCGGGGCTGGACGCAACGGCTGCCTTTGATTTGCGGCAGCTGGTGGCGCTGGGGCAACAGGCCGCCTTCGCCGTGGTCAGCGATTCCGGCCCCATGCATATCCTGGCCGCCGCCGGTCTGCCCGTGTATGCCTTCTTCGGGCCGACGGACTGGCGGCGCAGCCATGCGCCGGGCCAGGCGGGGCGGGTGCTGACGAACCCCGTGCCATGCAGCCCCTGCCACCTGCCGGTCTGCCCGTCGGAGAAGCGGCATCGCTGTCTCGATGCCATTTCGCCGGCGGATGTTATCACGCGGCTGGAGAAAGACGGATTGCTTTGATGTGGTTTGCTGGTCCTAATATCGTTACATGATCGTATGTCGGGTCAGGCGCTTCGTGCCGTAACCCGACAACCCTTTGTTGGATTACGCCCTTTGGGCTAATCCAACCTACATATCACGAGTGGATTTACAGATTGTAGGTCGGATTAGGTGCGATAGCGCCGTAATCCGACAAGTCATGCACGAATCCTGAGGTTACACCCTTAGGGGCCAACCCGGCCTGCGATAGCGCGAGTACATGTACATTATTGGGCATCAGGTAAGTCAGGACACCGCAAGAAATATACCTTCGTGATCCAATCGCCACGGAAGCACGCGGAAAGATTCAGGTTGCAGGGTTTTCCGTGTGTTATTCCGTGGCAATAATGACAGGGCATGCACAAACAATGTCGGATTATGCCCTTCGGGCTAATCCGGCCTGCGATAGCCGGGGGGAGAGGAAATGGATGATGCTTTCCGTGTATTTCCGTGTATTTCCGTGTGCTTCCGTGGCGATAATGACAGGGGCGCAAGACGAGCCGGGACGTGTCGTGAATAATGTAACACTCGATAGTTCGCTGCAGTTGCTAATGATCGTAAACCTGCGGCTCGCCCGCGGGCCGGGTCTTGAATCGCCGGTGCGCCCAGAGATACTGCTCCGGTTGCTGCCTGACCTGTGCCTCGATCAGCTGCATGATGCGTGCGGTGTCGTTGGCCACATCTTCGCCGGGGAAATCTTCCAGTGCCGGCAGGAGTTCCAGTGCGTAGCCATGGCTGCCAGGCAGGCGCCGCTGAAAGAACGGCACGACCCGTGCGCCGCTGATGCTGGCAATGCGCGAGGTCGTCGTGAGGGTTGTGGCAGGGATACCGAAGAACGGCACAAACACGCTACTGCCAGTCCCGTGGTCCTGGTCGGGTGCATACCAGACGGCCCGGTTTTCCTTCAGGCTTTTCCGCAGGGCGTTCATGTCGCTGCGCGGGATGGCCTTCTCGTACAACCGCTTGCGCGCCTTGCCCATGACATGTTCGATGACCGGGTTCTTGTGCTCGCGATACAGGACATGAAACGGCGTATGCCGGGCCAGCAGCCGGCCGCCAATCTCCAGGGTGGTGAAATGGGCGCTGAGCAGGATGACGCCGTTGCCCTCCTGCAGGGCGCACTGCAGGTGTTCCAGGCCCTGGATCTGCGCCAGCGGTTCGAGCTTCGCATCCGACCCCCACCAGCTCAGGGCGAACTCGATCAGCGCGATGCCCAGCGAGACGAAGTGCTCTGACAGGAGATGCTGGCGTTGTGTATCCGTCAGTTCAGGAAAGCACAGTTCCAGGTTGGTCGCGGCGATGCGCCGGCGGCGCCTGCCGAGGCGAAGTGCCAGCCGGCCGATGAGGCGTCCGGTGGCCAGCTGCCAGGCATAGGGCAGGCGCGTGACGCACCACAGCGAACCCAGCATCAGCCACGTCGGCCAGTAGCGCGGCAGGAGCAGGCAGGCAGGCAGGGTCGCGGGCATATCCTGATTATTGTGCGCTATGCCCGGGAGTGTATCCACCCGGGCGGGCCGGCAACAAACGATGAATCAGGGCCGCACCGGCGGTATGATGACCCGATCGCCATGGATATCCAGATCCCTGTATTCGAGAACGGACGTGTCCTCGTCGTCGGTGACGTCATGCTGGACCGCTACTGGCATGGCAACGCCAGTCGTATTTCACCGGAGGCCCCGGTTCCCGTGGTGCACGTTGCCGACACGGAGGAGCGTCCCGGCGGTGCGGCCAACGTAGCACTCAACACGGCCACTCTCGGCGCCCGGACCCGCCTGCTGGGGATTGTCGGGCAGGATGCCGCTGCCGGCTCACTCGAGGCGATGCTGGATTCCGCCGGTGTTGCGCACGCATTACACAGGTGCCCCGACTACCGGACGGTAACCAAGCTGCGGGTCATCAGCCGTCAGCAGCAGTTGCTACGGCTGGATTTCGAGGACGGTTTCCAGGCCGTTGAGGCCGAGGACCTGCTGGCGGCGTATCGCCACGCCTTGCAGGCATGTGATGTCGTGGTGCTCTCCGACTACGGCAAGGGCACGCTGTGTCGGGCCGGTGAACTGATCGCAGCGGCGCGCAAGGCCGGCAAACCGGTGCTGGTCGATCCCTGCGGGGCCGATTTCGGTGCCTATCGGGGTGCGAGCATCATTACGCCGAACCTGGCCGAGTTCGAGCGCGCGGCGGGCAGGGCTGAAACGGAACGGGAGCTTGCGGACCAGGCCACCGAGCTGATTGCCCGCAATGAGCTGGCGGCGATCCTGCTGACCCGGGGTGAACATGGCATGACACTGTTCCGGCCCGGTGAGCCGGAGCGGCACCTGCCAACGCAGGCGCGCGAGGTGTTTGACGTGACCGGTGCCGGTGACACCGTCATTGCGGTGCTGGCGGCAGCCATGGCGGCCGGCGAGGCGTTGCCGTCGGCCATGTCACTGGCCAACCTTGCGGCCGGTATTGTCGTCAGCCGCCTGGGCACGGCGAGCGTTTCCGTCCCCGAATTGCGCAGGGCGGTACAGGGTGCGCATGCCGCCGGCTGTGGCGACATGAACGAGGAACAGCTGTTGCTGGCGCTGGGCGAGGCGCGCACCCGCGGTGAGCGCATCATCATGACCAACGGTTGCTTCGATATCCTGCATGCCGGACATGTGGCCTACCTTGCCGGGGCCAGGCGCCTTGGTGACCGGCTGGTGGTTGCCGTTAACGACGATGCCTCGGTCGCCCGGCTCAAGGGGGATGGTCGGCCGGTAAACCCGATCGATCGGCGCATGGCCGTGCTGGCCGCCCTGGAGTGCGTTGACTGGGTGGTGCCGTTTTCCGGGGACACACCCGAACGCCTGATCTGCAAGGTCAGTCCGGACGTGCTGGTCAAGGGCGGTGATTACAGGCCGCACGAGATCGCCGGCCATGACTGCGTGCAGCGCAGCGGCGGCGAGGTGGTGGTGCTGGATTATGAGGACGGCTGTTCGACGTCGGATATCATAGAGCGGATTCGAGGTCAGGATTGACAGACAATACAGGGCAGAATTCAGATAGCAGGAGCGCCGTCACCGGCGCGATTTGTATTGCATTCATGATCGCGGCGAGGGCGCCGCTCCTGCAGGTCAGGTGGGCGGCGGATACCCCGTATCCATGATCATAGTCACCGGCGGGGCCGGGTTTATCGGCAGCAACATCGTCAGGGCACTCAATGACCGTGGCCGGGAGGATGTCCTGGTGGTCGACGAGCCGGGCAACGAGGCCAAGCTCGCCAACCTGGCCGATTGCACATATCTCGACCTCGTCAACAAGGACGATTTCCTCGCCTCGCTGGATGACGGAACGCTGCGCGGCGGGGGTGTCGAGACCGTGTTTCACGAGGGCGCCTGTTCGAGCACCACCGAATGGGATGCCCGCTACATGCTGGCGAACAACTACGCGTACTCGAAGCGGCTGCTGCATTTCAGTATGGAGCGCGGTGCCGCCTTCCTGTACGCCTCCTCGGCATCGGTCTACGGGGACGGCAGTGTGTTCCGCGAGTCCTGCGAGCACGAGGCGCCGCTGAACATCTATGGCTATTCGAAGTTCCTGTTCGACCAGTACGTGCGGCGTATCCTGCCGCAGGCGAAAATCCAGCTTGCCGGGTTTCGCTACTTCAATGTCTACGGGCCGCGCGAGCGCCACAAGGGCGGCATGGCCAGCGTGGCCAGTCACCTCGACGATCAGTTGAGCGCCGGCGGCAAGCCGCGCCTGTTTGCCGGCAGCGACGGCTATGCCGATGGCGAGCAGCGGCGCGACTTTATCCATGTCGACGATGCCGTGGCGGTGAACCTCTGGTTCATGGAACATCCCGACCGTTGCGGCATCTTCAATGTCGGCACCGGCCGCAGCCAGAGTTTCAACGAGGTGGCGCAGGCCGTGATCGGCTGGCACGGCGGGGGTGCGGTGGAGTACATCCCGTTTCCGGACCACCTGCAGGGCTGCTACCAGAGTTGCACCGAGGCGGACATCACGGCCCTGCGCGCGGCCGGTTACGATGCGCCGTTCATGCCGGTCGAGGTCGGGGTGCCGCGTTACCTCGACTGGCTGCACCGGCATGATTGAGCGTATGCGCTCCTGTGTCGAGTCATGAGAAAGCTCTACACCCTCCTGCTCTACCTGCTGTCGCCCCTGGTGGTGCTGCGCCTGGCGTGGCGCGGCCTGCGTGCACCGGGCTACTGGCGACGCTGGCCAGAGCGTTTCGGCTCGATCCGGCCGGCCATCGGCGAGCGGGTCGTCTGGCTGCATGCCGTGTCCGTCGGCGAGGTCCAGGCGGCGGCGCCGCTGGTCCGGGCCCTGCTGCAGAGACCCGAGATCTCCCTGCTGGTCACGACCACCACGCCAACCGGCTCGGCACGCGTGGCGGAGCTGTTCGGTGACGAGGTGGAACAGCTGTATGCCCCCTATGATCTGCCGGGTGCGGTGACACGGTTTCTCGATCGTATCCAGCCGCAGCTTGCCATCGTCATGGAAACGGAGCTGTGGCCAAACCTGTTCAACGGCTGCGGCAAGCGGGGTATCCCGCTGCTGCTGGTCAATGGCCGCCTCTCGGCCCGCTCGACGGCAGGCTACCGGCGCGTCCCCCGCCTGATGGCAAAGACACTGGCCGCGGTCACGGCGATCGCGGCGCAGACACCGCGTGATGCCAGGCGGTTCGCCTCGCTGGGCGCCGAGCCCGGCCGGATTACCGTGACCGGGAACCTCAAGTACGAGCAGGAACTTTCACCCGGACTGACAGATCAGGCCAGCGAACAGCGCCGCCAGTGGGGTGAATCACGCCCGGTATGGATCGCCGGCAGCACGCACGAGGGCGAGGACGAACTGGTGCTCGACGCCTTCCGGGTGGTGCGCAGGCAGGTGCCGGAGTGTCTGCTGGTGCTGGTGCCGCGCCACCCGGAGCGGTTTGCGGACGTTGCCGCACTGTGCCGCCGGCGTGGCTACCGGACGGTATTGCGCAGCGATGGCATACCGTGTCCGGCTGACACCGACATATTTATCGGCGATACCATGGGTGAGCTGGCACTGTTCTACGCCGCGGCCGATGTTGCCTTCGTCGGCGGCAGCCTGGTGCACCGTGGTGGCCACAACCTGCTGGAGCCGGCGGCGGCCGGTGTGCCGCTGGTGACCGGCCCGCATGTCGAGAATTTCCAGGAGATCTGCGACTTGCTCGAACGGGCAGGCGCCTGCCGCCGGGTGGATAACGTGACCGGGCTGGCGGCGGCCGTCAGCCACTGGCTGCTGGCTGACGATGAACGCCGGCAGGCGGGCCGGCGCGGCAGGCAGACAGTGGAGAAGAACCGCGGCGCGCTGGGCAGCGTGCTGTCGATGGTCGAGCGGTACCTATGAGAACGGGTAGCGGGCACCGCGGCGCTGTGCCATGGCCCGGCCGAGGTCCTTGATCTGCTGGCTGCTGAGGCTGTTCTGTGCCACCGGCAGGAAGTCCGTGTTTTCGCGAATCACATGCTCCCGGTTCAGGTTGCAGAAGGCTGATGCCGCGGTGATGAAGGCGTTCGGGTTGGCCGGCTCGGGCATGCGGCGCAGTTCGGGCTCGATGGCCGCCCACAGTTCATCCAGCGTGCGGTGTTCCTGTTTCAGGCCGTTCACCAGGTCGGCCAGTTTCAGGGACTGCCGGATGAGCAGGGGGAACAGGTCCTTCTCCTCGTCCTCGTGGTGCTGGCGGGCGCTGGAGGTAAAGTAGGTGATGACCTGGCGGGCCGCTTGCCGGGTGTCCAGGTCCTCGTTGTTACCCTGCAGCGCGCTGACGATCTCCTCGATCAGCTCGCAGTGTGCAACGATCTTGTTATGGCAGGCGCGCAGCAGGGCGAGCGGTTCGTCAAAGCCCGGGAGCTGTTCGGGTAATTCGGGGTTGGTCATGGTGTCCTGTGTCGTCTCAATGCATCAAGCGTGACAAGCTTCTGCACGTCTTACGCTTCACCCTGTTACCCGCGACCTAGAACGCGAACCGTTGCGCCGCGACGGCATTCACCAGTGGCGGCAACGAGGTTTCGAACAGGCTTTCGGTTTTCCAGTTGCCCTCGTCGATACGGGTCACCAGCACGGTCTCCATGACGGGCGGGGTGCCGGTGATCAGGAACAGCCGGCCGCCGCGGGTCAGGTTGTTGTGGAAGGTTGTGCGCAGCTCCGGCAGGGAGCCGGTCACGGCGATGACATCGTAGCGGTTGCCGGTATCGATGCCGCCGGCCGCATCCCCCTCGATCAGGGTGACGTTGCGGCAGCCGTTTGCCGTGAGTTTCCCGCCGGCGGCCTGGCTCAGGTCCGGGTAGATCTCGTAACTGGTGACATGGTTGCCGAGCGCGGCAAGGCAGGCCGTGAGATAGCCGCTGCCGGTGCCGATCTCCAGTACGGAATCGCTTTGCCGGACCGCCAGCGCCTGCAGCAGGCGGCCTTCGACCTTCGGGGCCATCATGACCTGGTCGTGTCCCAGCGGAATATTGATGTCGGCGAAGGCCAGGGCGCGGTATTTCTCGGGCACATAGGCCTCGCGGGGGACCTTGCTCATGATGTCGAGCACCTTCTGGTCGAGCACGTCCCAGGGGCGTACCTGCTGCTCGATCATGTTGAAACGTGCCTGTTCGAAATCCATCTGGTTCATACGCGCAACTGTCCGTTTGTTTTTTCGTGGCGGCCAAGGGTACGGTGTTTGGCCCCGTCAGGCAATAATCCAACCGGACGGGTCTGACTCCAGGCTATATATATCAATGAGTTGCAAATAACTGCGTGGCCAGCAGGCTTGCAATGGGGCAGGCCATTCGCTACCGTGTTGCCTCCGTAGCTGGGGGTGCCCTGTCGGGCTGAGAGAAACCCTTCGAACCTGATCCGGCTGACACCGGCGTAGGGAAGCTCGCACACCGGCCGGCGTTGAATTCATCACATGACAGGACGGTGCCATGAGTGCCATTCCAGAAGACTTTATCAAGAAGACGGCGCAGCTCTCCGGGGAGGTGACGCGGCCGTTCCCGAATTCCCGCAAGATCTATGTGCAGGGCTCGCGCGACGACCTGCGCGTTCCCATGCGCGAGATCGAGCAGAGTGACACCCCGGCCAGCTTCGGTACGCAAAAGAACCCGGCCATCACCGTCTACGACACCTCGGGCCCCTACACGGACCCCGATGTCGGCATCAACCTGTTGCAGGGCCTGCCGGAGGTGCGCAGCGCCTGGATCCGCGAGCGCGGTGACACCGGGCTGCTGGACGGCCCGAGTTCCGAGTTCGGCCGCCAGCGACAGACCAACCCGGAACTGGCGCAGCTGCGCTTCGAGCACATCCGCCAGCCCCGGCGCGCGAAGGCCGGCGCCAATGTCACCCAGATGCACTACGCGCGGCAGGGCATCATCACGCCGGAAATGGAGTTTGCCGCCATCCGCGAAAACCTGCGGCTGGAGGAGTACCGCGACAGTGGCCTGCTGGTGCAGCATCGCGGCAACAGCTTCGGCGCCGCCATACCCGAGCGGGTGACCCCGGAGTTCGTCCGCGACGAGGTCGCCCGTGGCCGTGCCATCATCCCGGCGAACATCAACCACCCGGAACTCGAGCCGATGATCATCGGCCGCAACTTCCTGGTGAAGGTCAACACCAACATCGGCAATTCCGCCGTCACCTCCTCGATCGAGGAAGAGGTGGAGAAGATGGTGTGGTCGGCCCGCTGGGGCGGCGACACCGTCATGGACCTCTCGACCGGCAGGAACATCCACGAGACCCGCGAGTGGATCCTGCGCAACTCACCGGTGCCGGTCGGTACCGTGCCGATCTACCAGGCGCTGGAGAAGGTCGACGGGCGCGCCGAGGAACTCGACTGGGACATCTTCCGCGACACCCTGATCGAGCAGGCCGAGCAGGGCGTGGACTATTTCACCATTCACGCCGGCGTGCTGCTGCGCTATGTGCCGCTGACCGCGCAGCGCGTCACCGGCATCGTCTCGCGTGGCGGCTCCATCATGGCCAAGTGGTGTCTCGCACATCACGAGGAGAGCTTCCTGTACACCAATTTTGCCGAGATCTGCGAGATCATGAAGGCCTACGACGTGTCGTTCTCGCTGGGTGACGGCCTGCGCCCCGGCTCCATTGCCGATGCCAATGATGCCGCGCAGTTCGGCGAGCTGGAGACGCTGGGCGAGCTGACCCGGGTGGCCGGGGAGCACGACGTGCAGGTCATGATCGAGGGCCCCGGCCACGTGCCCATGCAACTGATCAAGGAGAACATGGAAAAGGAGCTGGCCGACTGTCACGAGGCGCCGTTCTACACCCTGGGGCCGCTGACCACCGATATCGCGCCGGGCTATGACCACATCACCTCCGCGATCGGCGCCGCCCAGATCGGCTGGTACGGTACCGCGATGCTGTGCTATGTCACGCCGAAGGAACACCTGGGTTTGCCGGAAAAGGACGACGTGCGCGAGGGGATCATCACCTACAAGCTCGCCGCGCATGCCGCGGACCTGGCCAAGGGGCATCCCGGCGCGCAGCTGCGCGACAATGCCCTGTCCAAGGCGCGTTTCGAGTTCCGCTGGGCGGACCAGTTCAATCTCGGGCTGGACCCGGAGAAGGCACAGGAGTTCCACGACGAGACACTGCCGAAGGACTCGGCGAAGGTGGCGCACTTCTGCTCCATGTGCGGGCCGAAATTCTGTTCCATGAAGATCAGCCAGGATGTCCGCGAGTATGCCGCCAGCAAGGGCATCGGCGATGTCGGCGTGGCCATCGAGCAGGGCATGTCGGACAAATCGGCCGAGTTCGTGGAGCAGGGCACGGAAATCTATCGCAAGGTCTGACGCCGGCCCGGCAGCGGCCGGGGGCGGAGTCTGCCATACATTCAGGAAGGACCACCCATGATTGATGTAAACAGCAACTTCAGCAGCCGCATGCTGCTACGGCTTGTTGTGCTCGCCCTCGTCGTGCTGGCGATCGTGTTTGCCAACATTACCTTTGTCAACGAACTCTACTTCGACAGGCAGCTGACCTCGGCCGGACTGGTCATCAACGGCAGCATCGTCGCTATTTTCCTGCTCGGACTGGTCAAGATCATTACCTCCCTGCTGCGCTACATGCGCGAGGAGACGGCGCTGGCGCGGATGGTGCGTCACCTGCAGAAGGAGCACGAGAACCCGCTGAAGGGTGTCAGTGCGCGCTCGCTCATCGCGCAGCGCTATAACACCCTGTCGATGCTGGGTGAGAAGCACGCCAGGATCAACCACAGTGCGCTGGCCTCGACGCTGCTGGCGAACGAGAGCACGCGCACCAGTTTTGCGCGCTATGTCAACAATATCCTTATCCTGACCGGCGTCTTCGGTACCATCGTGTCGCTGTCGATCGCCCTGCTGGGAGCATCCGACCTGCTGGATGGCACGCCGGGCAGCGGCAACATGGGGCTGGTCATCCACGGCATGTCGACGGCCCTGTCGACAACCATCACGGCCATCGTTTGCTACCTGTTCTACGGTTACTTCAACCTGAAGCTCAACGACGCCCAGTCGCACCTGCTGGGCAGCATCGAGGCAGTCACCTCGGTCTACCTGCTGCCGGCGTTTTCGCATGACAGCGAGAGCATGCTGCACGAGGTCGCCGGCCTGATCCACGGCCTGCGGCAGGCCGCTGCCGGCATGAAAAATATCCAGCAGGACTTTGCCGAGGTCGGCAGCCGGCTGCATGACACCATCGACGAGCTGAACACGAAGGTGCATGCCTCGTCAGTGGACCTCGAGACGATCAAGCAGGTCCTGCGCGAAGGTTTCCGCCTGCCGCCAGCGGGTGACTGAGGATGGACGAGAGCTTCGTCGACCTGCGTTATCGGGGGGATGCGGGCAACGGCAACGACAGCTTCTGGCCGTCGTTTACCGACATCATGATGGTCGTGGTGATGATCTTCATGCTGGCCAGTACCCTGTTGATGGTGCGCAACTGGGACCTGGTGCACGAGTTGCGCGCCACGATCGAGGCGGAACGCGAGGCGGAGGCGCTGGCGCGCTCGATGACCGAGACCAGTGCAACACTCGAGGAACGACTGGCACAGGCACAGCACGCGATCTCGGAAATGCGCATGCGGCTCATGCGGGCGAATGAACTGAACCAGTCAACCCAGGCACGGCTGGACGAGACAGAACAGCAACTGCTGGAGACCGAATCCGAAAGGGATCGCATGACGACCAGCCTGCAGCAGTCACAGCGCGAGGTGCGCCTGTCCGAGGACCGCATGCGGCAGCTCTCGGATGCACATGCGACGCTGGAGCAGCGGTTGCAGGAGACCCTTGCCGAGGTGCAGCAGCTTGAGCAGGCACGGGATGCCCGGAATGAGGAACTGGCCGATCTCAGGCAGAAATACGTCGTGTCGGAGCAGCAGTTCGCGATGCTGCAGGGCAACTACGATGATCTGGAGGTCAAGTACAACAAGCTGATCAAGCCGGCCCGTTCCGCCAAGGGCAAGCACGTGGTCTCGGTGCGCTACTGGAAGGAAGGCAAGTACTACCAGATCCGCATCAAGGACATGGACGATGAAAGTTACCAGACGGTCAGCCGCAAGCAGCTGCAGGAGCGGCTGAGCGAGCTGAAGAAAAAGCACGCCGGCAAGCTCTATGTAAAGGTCATCATCCCGGATGACAGCGGTCTGTCCTACAACGAGGCCTGGAGTTTTACCTACAACACCCTCAGGGAATACGACTACTACCATCAGGACCAGCCCGGCGGCTCGAGCCAGGAGTAGCGGGCACGGTTGTATCAGGGTGCTGTGCCATGCCTGCGCATGACCGCGCAAGAATTCGCTCCTACACGAGGGTTGTGGAGTGGGTAGGAGCGGCTTCAGCCGCGATGGTTCTGCGGGTGCCTCGATCCGATCGCGAATGAATTCGCGCCTGCGGGCCGGCTTGTTTTGGGTAGGAGCGGCTTCAGCCGCGATGGGTTCTGCGGGCTACCCTGACCCGATCGGGCATGAATCCGCACCTGCGGGCTAGTTCACCGGCAGCCGCGCCCGCAGTTCGTCGCGGTCGATCCACCAGTTGTCGCCGACGATGACGCCGCCCGTGCCCAGCTCCAGCGTGCCCGGCAGCAGCGCCCCCAGGTCCTGGGTCTGCCCGGTGTTGTCCAGCGTGCCGTTGAGGATCGAGGCACCCGCAGAACCCATCGCGGCTGAAGCCGCTCCTACCCAATCCACAACCCTCTTGTAGGAGCGAATTCATTCGCGATCATGCGCAGGTATG
>JBFELL010000061.1:0-14999 GCA_041552135.1 Gammaproteobacteria bacterium | reverse complement strand
GCCTGGTCAACGGCGTGTTCGGTGATCCGCTGCTGCACGCGCGCCTGCGCCACCGGCGCCGCAGTCTGCTGTTCGATCTCGGCGAGGGGACTCGCCTGCCGGCGCGCGTGGCCCACCAGGTCAGCGACGTGTTCATCAGCCATGCGCACGTCGACCATATCGCAGGCTTCCTCTCGCTGCTGCGCTCGCGCATCGGCGAGACCACGCCGTGCAGCCTGTACGGCCCGCCCGGCCTGGCCGCGAACATCGACGGCCTGGTGCGCGGCATCCTCTGGGACCGCGTCGGCGATGACGGTCCGCGCTTCGAGGTCAGCGAGCTGCACCCGACACGCCTGCGGCGCTACGCGTTGCAGGCCGGGCGCCCTGGCGGCAGGTTGCTGGAGGAGCGCGAGGCGACCGACGGGGTGGTGCTCACCGAGGCGGGCTTTCAGGTGCGCGCCGCCACTCTCGCGCATGTCTCCCCCGTGCTGGCCTATGCACTCGAGCCCGCGCAGACCCTCAACATCCGCAAGGACCGCCTGCGGGCGCGCGGCCTCATGCCGGGGCCGTGGCTGGGTGAGCTGAAGCACTGCTTGCTGGCCGGTGAACGAGACACCCCCGTCGAGCTGCCCAACGGGTCGCACGCCAGTGTGCAGGCGCTGGCGGATGAGCTGGTGCTGGTCAGCCCCGGCAAGAAGCTGGCCTATGCCACCGACTTTGCCGACACCGCGGAGAATCGCGAACGGTTGGTCGCCCTGGCACACGGCGCTCACACCCTGTTCTGCGAGGCGACCTTCCTGGAGGCCGATGCCGGGCAGGCCGCGCGCACCGCCCACCTCACCACCCGTGCCTGTGGCGAAATCGCCGAGGCCGCCGGCGTCGCCCGGCTGGTGCCGTTCCACTTCTCGCGCCGCTACGAAAAGGATCCCGCGCCCGTGTATGCCGAGGTCGCCGCCGCCTGCAGGGCAGTCATGATCCCCGCGGGCATCAGCAAGGGCGATACCTGACAGGGGACAGTCACCCCAAAGGGGACAGATTTATTTGGCAATATGCCAAATAAATCTGTCCCCTTTGGAAAATAAATCTGTCCCCTTTGGAAATCTCCGCATTTGCAACCGTTCCGGCGGGCTGGGGGGAACAACGGCAGGGATAATATTGTCAATAGGGTACGGTGCAGTTTCGCACCGTTGCGGCTGGTTGTCTGGTCTGCACACCGGGCACTGCGTGCGGCATGGATAGCGCACTCATGATCATGTGGTGCCGGGAAGGCCCGGTCGCTGTGAGGCGGCATATAGACCTGTCCCCTTTGGGGGGGATTGTGACTTTTCCGTGATAACTGGCTGATAGGATGCCATACACGTTGCTGTTTACGGGTATTGCGCCGGCCGTGGTCGGGCGCGGCTTCAATTATGGCTAAAAAAAAGATTCTGGTAATCGAGGACAGTGCGGACATCGCCCGCCTGGTGATGCTGAACCTGCGCAGCAAGCAGATGGACGTCGATCATGCTGCCGATGGTGCGACCGGCCTGGAGCTGGCGCTTGCCGGCCAGTACCACCTGGTGATCCTGGACCTGATGCTGCCCGGCGTCGACGGCCTGGATGTCTGCCGGCGGCTACGCAGCAAGCAGGTCTACACGCCGGTACTGATGCTGACCGCGAGGACCACCGAGCTGGACCGCGTGCTCGGCCTGGAAGTGGGAGCGGATGATTACCTGACCAAGCCCTTCAGCGTGCCGGAACTGGTGGCGCGGGTCGGCGCGATGCTACGCAGGGCCGACCAGTACCAGTCCTCACCCGCAACACGGCCTGCCGCCCTGCTGCAGTTCGGCGAGCTGAGCCTGGATCCGGACAGGCGCCAGGTGCAGCTGCGCGACGACAGGATCGAACTCACTGCAAAGGAGTTCGACCTGCTGTGGCATTTCGCCAGCAACCCGGGGCGGGTATTTACCCGCGGCCAGTTGCTGGACAGTGTGTGGGGTTACGGGCACGCCGGCTACGAACATACCGTCAATTCCCATATCAACCGCCTGCGCGGCAAGATCGAGGCGGACCCGGCAAAACCGCGCTACGTGATCACCGTGTGGGGCGTCGGCTACAAGTTCTCCGGCGCTGATGCCGGGCGGGGTGCCGCGTGATGTTCCGCACCCTCTACAGCCGGCTGGCACTGACGCTGTTCATCCTGCTGAGCCTGGTCGGCCTCGCCCTGATCCATCTCATCGGGAAATCGAGCACGCTCTACCAGCAGGAGGTCGCCCAGAAACTCAACCGCGAACTGGCCGCGCACATCGTTGCCGAACAGCCGCTGATCCAGGCGCGGCAGGTCAACCGCCAGGCGCTCGACCGGTTGTTTCACCAGCTGATGGTGATCAACCCCAGCATCGAGCTCTACCTGCTCGATGCGCAGGGGGCGGTCATCGGCTATTCCGCGCCGGCCGGCAAGGTCAGGCGCACGCAGGTGGATCTCGCCCCGCTGACGCGGTTTCTCGACGGCAATGCCAGGTTCCCGCTGAAGGGCGACGACCCGCGCAATCCCGATGGCCGGAAGGTATTCTCGGCCGCCCGCATCGTTGACCGCGACGGCCTGCAGGGCTACCTGTATATCGTGCTGGGCGGCGAGCAGTACGACCACGTGGTGCAGATGCTCGGCGACAGCTATATCCTGGATTCCACCCTGCTGGTGCTGCTGGTCGCGCTGGTGGCCGCACTGACGGGCGGCCTGCTGGTGTTTGCCTTCCAGACGCGCCGTCTGCGGACCCTGGGAAACGTCATGCACCGCTATGCCAGGGAGGGCGGCGAGCGGCGCGAGGCCGTCCGCTACCCGGGCACGACCGATGACGAGATCGATGTCCTCGGGCAGCAGTTCAATGCCATGGCCGACAGGATCACTTCGCAGATCCGCGAGCTCAGGCAGATGGACGACGTGCGCCGCGAGATGGTGGCGAACATCTCGCATGACCTGCGCACGCCGCTGACGACCATGCGCGGCTACCTCGAGACCCTGCAGCTCAAGCATGCGGAACTCTCCGGCGAGGAGCAGCAGCAGTACCTGCAGACGGCCCTCAGCCACAGCCAGCGGCTGGGCCGGATGGTGGAGGAGCTGTTTGAACTGGCGCGGCTCGACGCCTGCAAGTCGGTGGTCTACTCCGAACCCTTCTCGATGTGCGAGCTGGTGCAGGACGTGACACAGAAATTCCAGCTGCGTGCCCGGGAACGGTCGATCCGGCTCAACGCGCGCCTCAACCCGCAGGCGCCGCCGGTGTACGGCGACATCGCCATGATGCAGCGGGTGCTGGAAAACCTGCTGGAAAACGGGTTGCGGCACACGCCGGCCGGCGGCCGCATCGACGTCGGTGTCGATGTCGATTCGGGCAATGTCGCCGTGCAGGTCACGGACAGCGGCTGCGGCATTCCGGCCGAGGACGTGCCGAGGATATTCGAACGTTTCTACCAGCAGGACAAGAACCGCTCCGCCAGCAACAGCGCCGGACTCGGCCTCGCCATCGTCAAGCGCATACTCGAGTTGCATGGCAGCGTCATCAAGGTCAGCAGCAAGCTGGACAGGGGTACGACATTCTCATTCCGCATACCGGCAGGGCCGATTGTTATGAATTCGTGATAAATACGGGATATGCGTGTGAAGGCCCGCGCTGATACTGAACTCCCGTTAACAATCAATGGAGAGTTCTATCATGAAGACATCGATATTTTCCGCCTCCGCCTGCCTGCTCGGTGCTGCACTGCTGGCCCCGGCCGCCGTGCAGGCCAAGGAGCGCGAGACCGGACGCGGCACTGGCCCGGTCATCTACGTTACGTCACAGGGCCTGTACTACGACTCGATCGTCGTCGCCGACCCGCTGCCGGCGAAGGGCAGGTTCCAGCAGCTGATACCGGACGAGAACGGGCTGGAGACGGAATTCGGTCCCGGTGAACCCGGCCATCTCGGCGGTCGCTGGTGGGTGGACCTGAACGAAAATGGCGAGCAGGACGCAGAGGACCACTACTTCCTCTGTCCGTTGCTCGGTCCGGGCCGCGACCACATGTAACACCGCTCTTCCCGCCGAGGGGGCGGTGACAGCCGGGGCACACCCAGCCAGCTCACCGTCCCCTGCGATTCCGCATCGCGGATGAATTGCCTCCTGCCCGGGTGTGATGTTGCTCGGGCACAGGTGACCGGGCAGGTTGGGCAAAGCGCAGCGTGCCCAACCTGCAGGACTGTACGCTTATCAAGATCCCCGGCAGGCGCGGCTTCAGCCGTGACGCGCTGGCAGCCCGTGGTGAACACATTCGCTTGCACGCCGCCCGGTGGCAATCCTCGACAGACGGGGGCATGACGCCCTTACGGGCCGCGCGGCCCGTGTACGTAACCGGCCGCACCGGGTCAGCCCGGATGACGCCCGTTGTAGCGCCCGGTGTTGAACCACCGTGCAAAGCGCCGGTACACGTCTGCCACGGTGCGTGGCTGTTGCCGCTGGCCCTGAAACACGCCCGGGTTGTTTTCGGCCTCTTGCGGGAAGAGATCCGCGGCAATGGCGGCGGGCTCGTCATCGAGTTTCCCGAGAAACGTCACCGCGCCGTCCGGGCCCAGGAAATGCGACAGATAGAGGTCGGTCCGGCCGGGCGCTTGCCGGGTCCTGTCTGACAGGATCTGCAGGTTGCGCTTGATGTTCTCCGCAATCATCAGGGTGGACAATCTCGGGTTGAGACGCAGCGCCAGCACCTCCAGCTGCAGCGGGTCGCGTACAATCCGGTCCGGTTCATGGTCCCCGCCGTCGAGCGGTTCCACCCGTGCGGCATAATCCTGCAGGCCATAGCCGGCGCCAAACGTCCGGATCGCCTCCAGCCAGGCATGGTCCCTGAACTGGAACAATCCGCTTGCCGATGACCGGGGTGCGCGCGCCGCCGGATTGAAATTGCTCTCGAGCCTGGCCAGCTCCATCAGAAAGGAAAAGTCCACACCGGTGCGTATACTGCCCAACCGGATTGCGGCAAGGACATCTCGGCCGATACTGAAACGCGCCGCATCAGCCCTGACAAGGTCGGCCGAGTTCAGGATCAGGGCGGCCAGCGGTTCACTGACCAGATCATCCTGCGCATCACTGTCCGCCAGGTAGAACTGCCGGAACTCCTGCAGCGCCTGCCGGGTCTTGACGCCCGGCTCACCGTTCGGCTTCGCTATACCCAGGTCATAACCCAGCGACATCAGGCTGGCCTGCAACTCCCGGATATCCGGTGTGAAGGGAACGCGCTCTGCCGGCTGTTCGCCCGTCCCCTGCATCTGCGTCTCGCGCGCCGGGGGGGATTCCCCGGCAGCTACCTGCCCGGCGGCGACCGGCCTGTTCAGTGCCAGAGCGAGTTCGTTTAATGCTGCATCCTGCTTGTCGATATGCGTTTTCATAAACGCGCGCATAGCGTGCATATCCTGCTCCACCACGGCGAGCCCCTGGCGCCTGTCCTGCAGGCGCTCGACCATGAACACGCCGGCCAGGCTGCCGGCCACCAGCAACGCGCCGGCGATGAGGGCGAGCATCAGCCGTGACGGCGGTGGCTTTGCGTTATCCGCCTGCTGCGAGTCCTGCAGGCGGGTGGCGACATCCTGAAGGGTGCTGGCCAGCCCTGATTGCTGCGCCAGGAGGGACTGCTGTTCCTCCTGGATGCGTGTCAGACTGGCTTCTGTCGCATGCAGGCTGGCTTCATGCCGGTTGCGTTCCTCGCCGAGCCTTGTCTCCAGCGCATCCGCGTGTGCCTGCGTGGACTGCTGGCGCTGCTCGGTCTCGGCCAGCAGATGCCGCATCTGCGCAAGCTGGTCGCGCACGCTGCTACGCTCCTCGTCGAGCCTTGTCCCCAGCGCATCCGCGTGTGCCTGCGTGGACTGCTGGCGCTGTTCCACCTTGGCCAGGGATCGCTCCAGATGCTCGATCTGCTCACGCACCGGAGCGCGCTCCGATTCGATCTGTCCCAGCTGCTGCTGCAGCCCGGCAAGCAACTGCGCGTCATCTTCACGGGCACGCCGCAGATCCTCCTGCGCCTTTGCCAGATCCATACTGGCAGTGACATGTGCCTCGCGAACCGCGTCCAGCGCCTGCTCGAGGGCACGCGTTTTCGGGGACGCGTGCTGCCGAAGGGATTGCAGATATTTTTGTAGCTGGTTCATGGGAGTGTTGACCCGCCGACACAGGCTACACCCGGTGGCTACGGAACACCATAAGTCGCCATTTTTAGTCCCCGACAGGGGACCCGTAAACCCCCCGCCTTCAGGCGGCGGATCAGAATGTATGGAAAGGCTATCTAGCGGTATTTATCCTGGCTGTGGAAGGTTGCATGCCTTCTCCCTGCGGGAGAAGGCCGGGATGAGGGGATCGGAATCAGGAAGATCAGCTGTTTATTGGATTCCCTCTCCCCGGCCCTCCCCCGGTTTATACACCCGGAGGGGGAGGGGGCTGTATCGGCCGGATGGGCCGATCCATCCGGCTTGCAGCCGTAACCCGAAGCCACCGGCTTTAGCCGGTGGCGTATTCACTCCTTCTGCTGCCGGCCGTTAAGACACATAACACCATCATTGCCCGGGGAAAGATCTGCCATGATCAAGCAACTTGCAGGACTCGCCATCGTTGTGTTTCTGGCGGTCACCGGCTTCAGGGCCTGGGACCATTACGTCAGCGTCGAGCATCCCCCGGCGCTGCTGATGGCCGAGGAAGCGCTCGCCACACACGCGCTGGTCGCCCTCGGCAGCGTCAGCATCGCGCACGCCGTGCGGCTGGAAGATGCCTTCCTGGGTGCGCCGGACACGGCCGGCGCCGCGCAACAGGGACTGCTGGCCGGCACCCCCTTCGCCCGCCTGCAGGCCGCCGGCATCGATCCGCGCCGCGACCTCGGTCACCTGGTCTTCGCCTTCTACCTGGACGCCAACGAACAGCCCGGTTATGCGCTGGCGGTGCTCGGGCACTTTGACAGGGCAAAGGTACTGGCCGGGCTGGAAGACGACTACGAGCTCAGCCATACGCCGGAGATCGATCCCGCGGTCTGGCGCGTCCGCAGGCAAAACGTCGACACCTGCGAGTGGTCGCAACCCTGGAGCGTATATATCAGTGATGGCCTGATCGTCGCCGCCGACCCCGTGCGCCTGCCGGCATTACTCGCCCGCCTCACTGCGCAGTCCCCGGCGCAGCGCAATCTCGCGCGCTGGCGTGATTTTCGCGCCACCCAGGTCGGCAGCCTGGCGCTGTTCGTGCCCGACCAGGCGCCGGAGACCGGCAACCCCTTGATCCAGCGGCCGGTCAGCCAGGCGCATGACGCGCTGGAGGCGTTCAACGAAGTCTACTTCGGCATGGGTCTGTGGCCGTTGCCGTTCCGCACCCGGTTCGAAATGATGCTGGCCGGCGAGGATGCCGTGGCCGCGAGTGCCGCGGTGAACGGCTGGCAGGCGGCCCTGCTGGATTCGAAACAGCAATGGGGCAAACAGCTGCCCACCGTGGCACGCCTGCATGATGCCGTGTCGGTGAGCGAGGCGCAGGGCGCCCTGCTGATGCAGGCCAGCGTCGACCGGGCCTGGTTCGAGGAGGCCGCAAAACTCCCGCAGGAGTTGCTCGGCCTGATGTTCCGCGGCGCCGGCCTGCAAGTCGCGCCATCCACGGAGGCAGCCGCCGCGCCGCAGGAGCGCCTCGACGAGAACCCCGCGCGGTTCCTGGCCAGGGTCTCGCCGGAGGCCCTGCCGGCCTACCGGGCCGAGCCGCCGTTTCTGCCCGGGGCCGACACCGTCAGCGGGCCGTTTGGCATCCGCCTGAGCGCCGTCGAGCTGGGCGATGGCGAAGACGCGGGCCTGGTGTTGACCGTCAGCGCCGTGCACCGCGGCATCCCCAACCTGGGCAAGGGCAAGGGGCGCGTGCAGCTCTATGTGGAAAGCGTCACCGATGCACAGGGCAAGGAGCTGCTGCGCACCGAGACCTGCGGCCGGGAACGCAACCCGCTGCCGGCCGCGATCGACAGTCCGCATTTCAGTAACAGCGTGCGCGGCGAGAAGCGCGTGCGCCTGAAGGCCGGCGTCCGGCAGGCGGACATTCACCGCATTCACGGGCGCGTCGAGCTGCTGTTGCCGGTCACAACGGAGCGCCTGCAGCTGGCCGCCCTGGAACAGGAACAGCGCATCGACCGCGACGGCATCCGCGTCGTGCTCAACCGCACCGCCACCGATACGCTGGACTACAAGGTCTACGGCGATCCCCGCCGCCTGCTGGCCGTGCGGGGCCTGAACGCCGGTGCCCAGCCCCTGAGCGGGACGTCGAGCCTGTCGAGCGGTTTCCTGTTCGGCGAAGGCCAGTCGAAAAGCCAGAGCTACGCCGGCGAAGTGGCGGTCGCCGAGCTGGTGCTGGCCCTGAGTGATGCCGAACAACGCTTTCCGTTCGAGCTCTCCCGTGTCCGGCCACGCGTCACGCAAAGCGAAACCACACAGGCGCCGGTCAGGGTGCCGACCTACAGCCTGGCCGAGCTGCAGCGTGAGTTCAAAGGCGCTCCGTCAGTGCCGGAAGACGCGACCGACAGCCTGGCCGAGACCGGGACGGGCCCGTTCCGCATCACACTGAACCGCATGCAGTCCTTTTTCGGGCTGCAGGCCGGGTTCAGGGTCTACGCGCCGCTCGTGCCGGGACTGGCCGACAGCCTGGCCGCCCTGGCGCTGGAAGTAACCGCCGTCGAGAATGCCGCCGGCGAGAACCTGATCGGCGAACAGGCGGTGCGCGAGGTGCTGCAGCTCGGCGAGGACTGGCAGGACAAGACACGCCTGCAGGGCCAGGCCAGCCTGCACCTCGAGACCCGGGCCGAGGTCGCCGACATCCGCACGCTGAAAGGCCGGCTGCACCTGCAGCTGCCGCAGGCGATCCGGTCGGTGTTCATCGAGTCTATGGAGGTGGGCACGCAGGCCGGGGCAGGGGAGGACGCCGTTACCCTGCAACGCGTCGACGACAAGGGCTTCAGCCTCGATTTCGGCACCCGCCAGCCCGCGCTGCTGGCAGTCAACGCCTATAACGCCCGGGGCGAGGGCCTCTGGGTGCCGCACCCGGCCCTGGAAAATAAAGCTGGCCGCTGGCTGGGCCGCTTCGACACCCACGGCAGCCCCGCACGTGTCGAGCTGCTGCTCGCCACCGTGCTGGAGCAGCAGGCGTTTGCCTTCGAGCTGACGCCCCCGGATAAAACGGGGTCAGGCAATTCCCGCAACACCCCGTAGGCGCGGCTTCAGCCGCGATCGGGTTTCAACCCATCGCGAATGTGCCAAATAAATCTGTCCCCTTTGGGAATGAATGTGCCAAATAAATCTGTCCCCTTTGGGTGCAGTCTCTTCTTCAGTACTTCAATCCGTTCAGCGCCTGTTCAGTCATTTCCTTTCCCTGTAACCAGACACGACTCTTCCATTGGTCACGCTCAGGATAGAAAACGCGCAGCATCTCTTTTTTTATCTCATCAGCGTCTGCGTTGTCGTGCCTTCCGTGAGTGTGTAACCAGTTGTCGGCCCTCAGGGCTGAAAAAACCTCCTTGACAGGTAGGGTGCCGAATTCCAGGCTGACGGCGGTAACCTCGGCCTCCGGCAGCATCCCCGCCTAGGCCAGCTTCAGCGGTCCCGACAGGTGGCAGGAAACGGCTTCTCCGGTCACGGTCGTACGGGTCCTTGCATCTCCCCACCACGCCACGGCGCGCCGGTAGGCCGGGGATGTCTTCGGTTCGTTCAGAATGATCTCCGCCTCGGCGCAAGGGCCGAGGCCGGTGTGTAAACCGATAATGGCTACCTGCTGCGCGTGTGAAAGATAGTCTCTGACAATGTTGCGAATCGTCCGGTTGGACCAGGTTTCGCCATTGCCGCCATAGAAAAGGCCGTCGGGATGCGTGTACTGCCCCGCGGTGATGGCGCATTGCCGGCGCGCCTTCCCCTCGGTCAAGCGAAACCACAGGAAGCTGAGACCGGCCGCCAGGTTGGCGGAAAAGGACAGCCGCTTCGGCGCGAGGGCGTCGGCGAGCCTTTCATAGCCGGGATTGTCCGGATAGCGCAGGCTGTGGTCGACGAAGTTGCGATTGACATCGACGTTGTCCTCGTTGACCCGCCGCAGATGCGCAAAGCCATAGGGGTTGAGGGCATGGACCATGACGATGGCCAGGTCAGGCCCGAGGCGGGCGGCTATCCCGTCACGCAGCAGCCCGGTCTGGATACCCGAGCCGGCGAAGCCCTCGATACCGTGTGTTGCCGATACCAGCATCAGGATCCTGCTGGCCTGCCCCGGCCCGATAAGCGCCACGTCGGTATAGAGCGGCCCCCCATTCGGACCTGTGTCGGGATGCCGGATGCTCTCGACCCGGACACCGGCGGCCTGCGCGGCCTCGAGGAATCTATGGCGGGCCGTTGCATAATCCGTGGAAAAGTAGTCTGTCGGCAGCGCATCCCCCGGGGCCTTTGCAGTGCCCATGATCTGCCCATGGGCAGTCAGGCTGCAGGCGGCCGCAAGGACAACGGTTGCGAAGGCAGCGATTCGCATGGTCAGTGGTTCCCCGGGGCCCGCGATATCAGGTTGATCTGGTCAACAATGCGGAAGCTCGCGCTGTGCCTGCACAGCAGCGTGGAGCCGTCGACATTGACGGGAAACGGCGCGTCACCGTCGACCTCGATGCGCAGGGTGTCATCGATGCGGTACGCCTCGAAGCCCCATCGCTCCGGTTGTTCCAGGACGGAGGCATCCCAGGCGTGGCGGAACTGGCCGGGGAGCTTGTGCAGGCCGATGTCACGCAGCGCGAACAGGTGGAAGTCACCGGAGCCCAGCGGCACAGACCGGGCAAACGGCAGATCCGGGCCGAGGTCGCCGTTGACGATAATCATCGCCTGGTAACGCCCGCGCGCCTGTTCACTCCCGTCCACCGAAATGCGCCACTCGCGCGCCTTGCCCAGCAATTTCCCTGTGGCCCGTTCGAGGCTGGATAATGTGGCGCCGACAAAGAACGGCCCCATGTCACCGAACAGCTGGCTGAGGATGTCCTTGTAGTACTTGATGAAGCGGTTTTCCGTGTAATGCGGGATCCGGCCGAAGATGCCGGCGCCGCCATAGTCGACGAAGTGTCGCGCGCCTGCCTGCTCGCCCCCGCAAAGCGCGCCGATGACATCGCACTTGACGGTGTAACCACCGGCCAGCGAGTCGACAAACACCTCGACCGCGTCCTCGATCACGTCCGGCATGTCGAGCGTCTTGCCGATGAGGTCGGCCGAGCCCTTGCGCAGGAAGCCCAGGGTGATTTCCGACAGGCTGACCCCGGTATCGATGCAGCCCTCCAGCACGCTGTTGAAGGTGCCCGATCCGCCGGCGGAAATCAGTATCCGGCCGCCCGCCAGCACCCGCTCGCGCGTCTTCTCCCTGGCCCCGGCGTGGCTGTCGACCACGTGCAGGGTGACGTCCTCGCGCCCGTGCGCCCGGAACAGCGGAATGATCTTCTCCACCTTGCCCCAGTCCCGGATGGACCCGGAGATGGTGGTCGCGATTACCTCGATGCCGCCCTCAGTCATGTGCCGGACCCTCCGCCATGCTCGTGTTGATGAACCCCAGTGCCAGCCGGGAGACCTCGTCCATGCCCTGGTCACCGGTCAGCGTCAGCACGGGGATACCCAGATCCTCGCGCACGACCTCGCAGACCCGCAGGTAGCCGTTGCGCATCTTGCCGAGCTTCTCCGCCGTCTCGTGCGGCTGCACGCGCTCGCCCCGCGCCGCGATCCGCTGGCAGCAGACCTGCGGGTTCACGTCCAGCATGATCACCGCATCCGGCAGGAACATCCCGGCATGCTTCAGGCGCTTCAGCGCCAGCAGTTCGGGGAAGTCCTGGAAGATGGGGTCGCCCCTGCGGATGGACGCATCCTGCCCGCTCAGCAGTTTCAGCGCCTTCAGGCACACCTCGCGATTGAAGGCGGCTTCCCGGTAGAGGATCGACCAGCCCACCAGGTTGAGTAGCGGCGAGCCGTCCTGGATGACGAAATCGGGCTTGTACCAGCGCCCGGCCTCGCCCAGCAGGTAGTCGCGCAGCAGCAGCTCGGCCAGCTTGGGGACCTTGTAGTGTTTCAGCGAACTGGCGTGCTTTGCGTAGGTGCCGATGTGCTGCCGGACGGTTTCCGCCAGCAGCGGGCGAATGTCCTTCTGCAGGCCCCCGGTATAGAACTCGAGGCCGTCGGTGACCAGGCAGACCTCGTGCGCCGCCGACAGCTGCCGGGCGATGCTGTGCGAGAGCGTGCTCTTGCCCGAGCCGTCTACACCCATGACCGCGACCAGCGCCGGCGGGGCCTTCACTTGCGCGCGCCTGTGCCGCGAGGCGACCGCCGAGCCGGACAGCTCGCGTATCAGCGTCTCGAGCGTTGCGACAAAAGCCGCGCTGCTGCCGGCAAAGTGCTGCGGCGGGCCGATGGTGACGCTGTTCCAGATGGGCAGCGGGAAGCCGCCGGATTTCGGGAAGGCGCGTTCGGGGCCATGCAGGAACACGGGAATGATCGGGATGTCGGGGAACTCCCCGGCCAGCCTGCCGACGCCGGAGTGGAAGGCACGGATCTCGCCGGGCGCCCCGCGGGTGCCCTCGGGAAAGATGATGATGTTGTCGCCCGCCGCCAGGCGCTCGCGCATGGCCTGCATGGGGTCGCTGTCTTTCGACACCCGGTCGATCCAGATGGGGGAGAACAGGTAATCCACGCTGTGGAACAGCACGCGCCAGCGCGAGAAATACTCCCTGGCCGCAACCACATGGGTACGCAGGATGTCGCGGCCGGGCAGGATGTAGTTCAGCAACAGCACATCCAGGTGGCTGTTGTGGTTGGCGATGAGGATGTAGTGCTCGAGGCCGTCGAAATTTTCCCGCCCGTCGACGCTGACCCCGAAAAACACCCGCAGCAGGGGCCTGAGAACCAGCCGGTGCAGCAGCAGGCGCGGGGAGAAGACGGCAGCGGCGCGCTTCACGTCAGGAAGTAGTGCACATAATGAAACATGACGGGCGCGGCATAGAGATAGGATTTCATGTTGTCGATGATCAGGCCCTTGCCCGGCTGCAGGTGTTCGCTGTCGATGCGAAGGTCGGTCTCCACGAAGGCGATCGTGCGCCGGCTGGCGGCCACAAGCGGCGGGATCAGGGCCCCCAGGATGCCGGCGTGCAGCGCCGGCAGGCCGGCCGGTCCCGACAGCAGCCAGGCAATCACGACCGTGAAGGGGATGGCCGCCAGCGTCTTTCGCCAGGTGAACTTGCGGCGGATGCCGAACAGGTACGCGGCCACGTCGCAGACCACGACATTGATCACCAGCAGGCAGGCCAGCCAGGTCGAGTAGTGCGCCAGGTAGCCGAGGTGGCCGATGCAGTAGACGAACAGAAACAGCCCGAAATAGATCGCCCCGATGGAGAACACGGTCCCCTCGCGCTCGCCGCCGCCGATCGTCGCCAGAAAGGCGGTCACCAGGAACGCATAGACCGGGATGGAGATGATGAACATCCCGTACCAGTCGATCTGGATGAGGTAGGTCATGAAGGGGATGGCAAGATAGGCCCCCCAGAGACTCCACCGGTCCTGGAGGCGGATGTCAACGAGGGAGAAGTACTCCCGCAGGGCCGCAAAGCACAGGCCCGCGAGTATCCAGATGGCGAGATTGAGCGACCTGAGCTCGGCGACGGCAAAGACCAGAAAGTACACCCACAGGGAGGCGACATAGCTGTCCATGGGAAAGCGCAGCGCGGTGAACCGCCGGAGCAGGGCGACAGCGGCCAGGGCCAGGAAGGCAATGACGATAATGACTGTCGAGGGGTCGTTTGGCACCGGCTGACTCCCGTCCTGGATGCGTGCGTGTTGTCAGCTGAACAGAGTAAAGACCGCCGTTATTGCGGTGGCCGGCTCGGACCCGGTTCGGGACCCGCCGGACACCGCCGTGCTGTGTACCGCGGATGGTAATGACTCATACAGAGGCTAACCAGCCCGGCTCGCGTGTCGCATGACATAGATCAAGTATTGAGAGAATCAACAGGCTCAGACTCGGTCGATAAGTCAAACTTTCGCCGAATCAGATGAGCCTGGCCCCGGTGATCGCTGAGGCAGCAACAAACAATGTGGTGCATGACATATATCAGGCGTGCGCTCCTGGCATCATTGCCTGTTATTTTCATGTTGCCTGCTGATGCGAAGGACGGCGCAATGCCCGTTGATAACGCCCCCGCGCAGATTGAACAACAGCAGCCTGAATCAAGCTATTCCCGTCATGATCTCAAGGCGATATTCGATGACATGAAAGAGCAGTCATTTGCCGATATAGGGGAAACAACCGGGTTGATTTTCAAGGATATGAAGAGCCTGGGGTATGCGTCACCGTTCTCCCTGAATCTCTATATCGATATTGACAGGATCAATCAATACCAATGGCCAAAAGAGGCAGTCATCGGGTTGTTTGCCCATGAACTGGCCCATATCGCGTCTTATACAAGACGCGCATTTTTAAACCGGATGTTATTTGTCTGGAACTACTACCTATCCGAAGCAGCAAGACGCGCTGTTGAGCGCGAAGCCGACGAGATCGCGATCGAGAAGGGGTACGGTAACGCGCTGGTTCTAACCAGGATGCTGGCAATACGCGATTATGATGATGCGCGTGTCGGGAAAATGCGGGGTGTATATTACTGGCCAGAGGATCTGGAGAAGATTATTTCGGGCAGGCATCCATAGGTGCAGAGCCGATTGACAAGTCAGGCGTTCGCCGGATCGAGCGGGTCTGGCCCCATTGATCTACGCTCCTGCCCGCCATTCCCGCAACACCGTGCAGGCGCGGCTTCAGCCGCGATGCACCCGCAAAACGCCGCCACCCGACCCGACCCCCTCATCCCTGCTCGACCGCCCGCCGGTACACCAGCCGGTAGCACAGGTACCCGAGCAGCAGACCGCTGAACACATCCAGCACGTGATGCTGGTGCACCAGCAGGACCGAGGCACACAGCAGCAGTCCCCAGAGGAGGAGCCCGGCCCGAATCCAGGCTGACGACAGGTT
>JBFELL010000060.1:0-15099 GCA_041552135.1 Gammaproteobacteria bacterium | reverse complement strand
CGGTCGGCGGTTCCTTTGGCAGTACCGGGGGATATCAGGCCCAGCGAAGGGCGGGTTGGATTGTGTCAACAACAGACATTAGACTGGTGCTCCCATGGCAGACAAGCAGATTCCTAAAATCCACAAGTGCATTGCCGTTCTGTGGCCGTCCTTCCTGACGGCAGTTGTCGCGACGGGGCTGTTCTTTTCCGCGTTTGAACCCGATGACCTGTTCCCCTTCAACGCCACACTCGAGGTCAGCGACCTCGGCATCTACACCATAGGCTTCTTTATCTTCTGGCTGATTACGGCGGTATCCGGCATCGGTACGCTGTATTTTGCCATTACCAACTGCATGCAGAAAAACCCGGATCCCCGGGGCTGACAGGGGACGGCAATGACAACCCCTGGTAGCAAAGGGCCCGTCCAGGCCCCCGGTTCTGACGAGCAGGTAGAAAAATCACTCTACGCCAAGCAGGAGAAGATCTATCCGCGCGAGGTGCACGGCGTGTATGCGCGCCTGCGCGCCCTGGGCGTGCTCGGCCTGCTCGGCATCTACTACCTGACGCCCTGGCTGCGCTGGGACGGCCACCAGGCGGTGCTGTTCGATCTGCCGGCGCGCAAGTTCCATATTTTTTCCATCACCCTGTGGCCGCAGGATTTCATCTATCTCGCCTTTCTGCTGATTCTCGCCGGCCTGTTGCTGTTCTTCGTTACGGCGCTCGCCGGGCGTATCTGGTGCGGCTATGCCTGTCCGCAGACCGTCTGGACCGAGGCCTTCCTGTGGATCGAGCGCAAGGTCGAGGGTGATCGCATGAAGCAGAAGAAGCTCGATGCGCTGCCCATGAATGCCCGCAAGTTGCGTATCAAGGCGACCAAGCAGTTCCTGTGGATCGCGCTTGCCGGCTGGACCGGGTTTACCTTTGTCGGTTACTTCACGCCGATTATCGAGCTGGGGCAGCGGCTGGTGATGTTAAACCTCGGTCCGTGGGAGACCTTCTGGGTCATCTTTTACGGTTTCGCGACCTACGGCAATGCCGGCTGGATGCGCGAGCAGGTATGCATGTACATGTGCCCGTATGCGCGCTTCCAGAGTGCCATGTTCGATCGCGATACGCTCGTCATCTCCTACCTGCCGGAGCGCGGCGAGCCGCGCGGCTCGCGCAAGCGCAGCGCCGACCCGCAGGCGCTGGGGCTGGGTGACTGTATCGACTGTACGATGTGCGTACAGGTGTGCCCGACCGGCATCGATATACGCGACGGCCTGCAGTACCAGTGCATCGCCTGCTCTGCCTGCATCGATGCCTGCGACGATGTGATGGACAAGATGGGCTACGACAAGGGGTTGATCAAGTACACCACGCAGAATGCCATCGAAGGCAAGCCAAGCCACATCCTGCGCCCGCGCATCGTCGTCTATGCGCTGATCCTGCTGACCATCTTCTCCATTTTCGTGTATTCCTTCAGTCAGCGCACCTCGCTTGGCCTGGACGTGATTCGCGACCGGAACTACCTGTACCGCGAGACCAGCGAGGGCCTGATCGAGAACGTCTATATCCTGAAAATCCTCAATATGGACAATGCCGCGCACGAGTACGAGCTGGGCGTCAGGGGCGTGCCCGGGCTGCAACTGCGCGTGGACTCGGCCACGATCCGGGTCGAGGCCGGTGACGTCATGGAGCTCCCCGTGCGCCTGCAGGCCGACGAGGCAAACCTCGAGGCGCGCAGCAGCGCGATCACATTTGAGTTAATGGCAACGGATACCCCCGGTCTGTCGGTAGAGGAAGAGGCCCGGTTCCTGGGGCCGCAGTAGGCGCCCGTTGCAGCGACCGGCCTGCCCCGTACCCCGAGATCCCCCCCATGCACATACAACACGACAAGCAACCCTGGTACCGTCAACCGTGGGTCTGGTTCCTGATCGCGCTGCCGATGACCGCCGTTATCGGCGGGATGGTGACCATCTATATTGCCGTGAGCACCAGCGACGGGCTGGTGGTGGACGACTACTACAAGCGCGGCAAGGCCATCAACAGGGACCTGGCGCGCGATCGTGCCGCGGCCATGCATCAACTGCAGGCCAGGCTTGCCATCGATCTGCAGTACCGGCAGGTGACGCTCAACCTGCAGGCGCAGGGCTACGAACTACCGGGGACGGTTGCGCTGGCGCTCCTGCATCCGACGCGTGCCGGTCATGACCAGACGGTGCAGCTGCAGATGGTCGACGCCGGCCGCTACACCGGTACGCTCGCCGAATTGCCGCAGGGCGGCTGGCATGTCCAACTCTCGGCCGATGACTGGCGCCTGTCCGGCAGACTGACCCTGCCGCAGATGGAACCTGCTGTGCTGCTGCCGGCCTACAGTCCGCAACCCTGAACTGCGTACCGGCCGACCGGCCACTGATGGATCTTTACTGATATGGAAATGGAACTCACCCTGCCCGCCGCCTTTCTCGTCGGCATGCTCGGTGGCGTGCACTGTGCCGGCATGTGCGGCGGCATTGTCGGTGCCCTTGCCGGTGGACTCGATGTCGAACTGCGCCAGTCCCGCTGGCGGATGCTGTCGGCCCTGCTGGCCTATAACACCGGGCGCATCACCAGCTACACGGTGGCGGGCCTGACCGCGGGGCTGGTCGGGCAGCAGGTCAGCACACTCGGCCTGGTCGGTGATTTCCCGGCCGGTCGCGTACTGGCCGGCGTGTTCATGATCCTGTTCGGCTTCTACCTCGGCGGCTGGTGGCATGCGCTGCGGATCTTCGAGAAGGCCGGCAGCCACCTGTGGCGCCGTATCGAGCCGCTGGGGCGCCGGCTGGTACCGGTGCAGGGCAGCGGGCAGGCCTGGCTGCTGGGGCTGCTGTGGGGCTGGCTGCCGTGTGGCATGGTCTACGCGGTGCTGGCCATGGCGCTGGCAAGCAGCAGTGTCGTCCATGGCGGCCTGGTGATGCTGGCATTCGGCCTGGGGACGCTGCCGTTGATGGTGGCCATGGGTTTCGCCTTCGGCAAGCTGGTAACCGTGCTGCAGGGACGTATAATACGCAGCCTCGCCGGGGTCACGGTCATCCTGTTTGGCGTCTACACGCTGCTGGCTAAGGACATGTCGCACGACCATCACGGGATGCAGGACATGTCGGGGCACGCGCATCACGGCCACGAAATGCCGGCAACCGGGTCGCCGGATTGATATCCACGGGCCTGCCCGATAATATTAGAAACACAATATATAGTGTTTGACTGTTATTGAAAAAAGTTGTCGGCAAGTCCCTGTTGACATTGCCAGAATAACTGCAACTTACTGAATAATAATATTATTTATACCCGCATAAACAAGGCTTGACAGGCCTTTTCCCGCCGCATAATCTTTCCCTCCCGGACACAAGATGTTGTGTTCAGCTAGTAAAGTTCCCGGATCCATCCGTGCCACGCTGCGGAAAGATCTGAAAATAGCCCGCATAACCAATAAGATAGACAGAGGAGGGGAGCAGATCGCATGACGACCACCGCCCAACTAGAAGCTGTACGCACCAGTTCCGCCGAAATCACCATGCAGCCGGCATCACTGGATATCTGGGAGAAGAAATACCGTTTGCAGGGCAAGGACGGCGCTCCCGTTGATCGCAGTATCGATGAAACCTACCAGCGCGTTGCACGCGCCCTGGCCGATGTCGAGACCACGCCGGAGCAGCGCGAGCACTGGTACATGGAATTTCTCTGGGCGCTGCGCCACGGCGCCATCCCGGCAGGGCGCATCACGTCCAATGCCGGTGCCCGGGAGCACAAGCCGGCGACCTCGACCATCAACTGCACCGTCTCCGGCACCATCCAGGACTCCATGAACGACATTCTCAACAAGGTGCACGAGGCCGGGCTGACCCTGAAGGCCGGTTGCGGTATCGGCTACGAGTTCTCCACCCTGCGGCCCAAGGGCGCCTACGTGTCCGGCGCGGGTGCCTACACCTCGGGTCCGCTGTCCTTCATGGATATCTACGACAAGATGTGCTTCACCGTCTCCAGTGCCGGCGGCCGGCGCGGTGCGCAGATGGCGACCTTCGACGTGGGGCACCCGGATGTCATGGACTTCATCCGCGCCAAGCGCGAGGACGGCCGCCTGCGGCAGTTCAACCTGTCGCTGCTGATCACCCAGGATTTCATGGACGCGGTCAAGCACGACACCGAGTGGAAGCTGGCCTTCCCGATCGATCGCCAGGAACTGGAGTCCGGTATCGATATCCATGACAGCAAGCAGGTGGTCTGGCGCGAGTGGCCAACCGACGGTGACTACATCACCAACAGTGCCGGCCATGTTGCCTGCAAGATCTACAAGGTCATCCCGGCGCGGCGCCTGTGGAACATGATCATGACGTCCACCTATGACTTTGCCGAGCCCGGTTTCATCCTCATTGACAAGGTCAACGAGATGAACAACAACTGGTTCTGCGAGAACATCCGCGCGACCAACCCCTGTGGTGAACAGCCGCTGCCGCCATACGGTTCCTGCCTGCTGGGCTCGGTCAACCTGACGAAGTTCGTGCGCAACCCGTTTACCGACAAGGCGGAGTTCGACTGGGAGGAATTCCGCAAGGTGGTCGCGGTGTTCACCCGCATGCTGGACAACGTCGTCGAGATCAACGGCCTGCCGCTGGACGGCCAGCGCGACGAGATCATGCGCAAGCGCCGCCACGGCATGGGCTTCCTGGTCCTGGGCTCCACGGTCACCATGCTGCGCATGAAATACGGCGAGCACGACTCGGTCGAATTCACCGAGCGCGTCAGCCGCGAGCTGGCCGTGACCGGCTGGCAGGTCGCGCTGGATCTGGCCAAGGAGAAGGGATCTGCGCCGATCATGGAGGAGGAGTTCCCGGTCACCGAGGAGATGCTGCGCAAGCGCCCCGGGATGCGCCGTGACGGCTACCTGCCGGGCGACCGGGTCAAGGGCAAGGTACTGCATGCCCGCTACAGTCACTACATGCAGCAGCTTGCCGGGATCGAGCCGGAACTGGCCAGGGCGCTGGCCGAAACGGGTGCGCGCTTCACGCATCACAGCTCGATTGCGCCGACCGGGACCATTTCCCTGTCACTGGCGAACAACGCCAGCAACGGTATCGAACCGAGCTTCGCGCACCATTACTTCCGCAACGTGATCCGCGAGGGCAAGAAGACCAAGGAAAAGGTGGATGTCTACTCCTTCGAGCTGCTGGCCTACCGCGAACTGGTCAACCCGCAGGCCGATGCCAGCATGGACGAGACAGCCGCCGACCCGCTGCCGGACTATTTCATCTCGGCAGACCACGTGTCACCGAAACAGCATGTCGATATCCAGGCTGCGGCCCAGAAGTGGGTGGACTCATCCATTTCCAAGACGGCCAATGTGCCGACCGACTATGGCTTCGATGATTTCAAGGACATCTACCTGTATGCCTACGAGCGGGGGCTCAAGGGCTGCACGACATTCCGCTTCAACCCGGAGGCGTTCCAGGGCGTGCTGGTCAAGGAGAAGGACCTGGAGAACACGGTCTACGAGTTCAAGCTGGATGACGGCTCGGTGGTCAGTCTGAAGGGCAACGAGGAGGTCGAGTACGACGACGAGACCCACACCGCCGCCAACCTCTATGACGCCCTGAAGGAAGGCTATTACGGCAAGTTCTGAGGTGACAGACACCCGCACGGCATACAGAACAGAGATACGGAGCTGAACATGGCAATTCAAATCGAAAAGAAGATCGTTGACTACAGTGTCAGGAAAGAGGACGAGCAGCAGCAGGCAGCGGCCGCCAACGAGGCGGAGAAGGCGCCGGTACAGGACAACGTGGTGCAGCTGCACGAGAAGCTCAAGCGGCCCGACATGCTCATCGGCTCGACCTACAAGGTGAAGACGCCGCTCTCCGAGCATGCCCTGTACGTCACCATCAACGACATCATCCTCAATGCCGGCACGGAGAACGAGTTGCGCCGGCCATTCGAGATCTTCATCAACTCCAAGAACATGGACCACTTCCAGTGGATCGTGGCGCTGACGCGGATTATTTCCGCGGTCTTCAGGAAGGGCGGTGACGTGACCTTCCTGGTGGAGGAGCTTCGCTCGGTGTTCGACCCGCGCGGCGGCTACTTCAAGAAGGGCGGCAAGTACATGCCGTCGCTGGTGGCGGAGATCGGTGATGCCATCGAGTGCCACATGCGCATGATCGGCCTGCTGAAGGACGATGGCCTGGACGAGCACCAGCGCAAGCTGGTCGAGGAGAAGCGCGCCCAGTACGAGTCGGCGGTCGACGTGGCCGAGTCGGAGGATCCGGGCGACTTCCCGGACGGCGCCCAGCTGTGCAGCAAGTGCAATACCAAGGCGGCCATTGTCATGGACGGCTGCCTGACCTGCCTGAACTGCGGCGATTCCAAGTGCGGCTGACCTGAGCGGGGGTGCCGGATCAAGGCCTGCGGCCTGATCCGGCCTGCACTTGATACCGGCAGGTCGGATTGGCTGCGCAGCACCGTAACCCGACGGCTATGGCGATACTGGACTTTGGGGTTATTGCCCGAATGCGGTCCCAGGGTGTATAAATATAAGTGTTGTCTGGCCGGCAGCAGTCAGACAGGACGGCAATAACAATAACAGTCACGGGGTATACCCGCGGCCGAGGAGGCAGAATGTATCTGCAACAGAAGCCTATTCCAGGCTATTGGTACAGCAATCTTTCCGGGCAGCTCCTGCAGGTGCGGGCCATGGTCTACGCTTCCGGTGAGCGTCGCAGCATCGTGCTCGAGGACATCCAGGGCAAGCGCAATTACGTCGATACCGATGGCTGGAATGCGCTGGATCTCGTCTTGCACTCGCCCGTGGTCGAGCAGCAGCGTGCGGCGCGCGATAGCTGACCCGGCGTATTAAACCTGTCGCCGCCAGGCGTCCGGTCCCTCAGGGATTTTCCACCAGCGCCACGACGCGCTGCACGGCGATCGCCAGGTCGTCCGGCACCTCGCCGCCCGGCGGCCGCAACGGTTCACCGGCATGGACCGCCAGCCCCCTTGCCACCAGCATGTCGTGAAAGGCGACGAAGTCCCGGGTATGGGTAAGAATGCGCAGCCGGTAGAGCGTCCGGCCGGCGGCCTGGCGCAGTCGCTCCAGCGGCCCGCGAGCCTGTGGCGCAAACAGCCGGCGGGTCAGTGAACGCCTCAGCTGGTCGATCGCCCCGAGGGTTCCCACCGGCAGCCCGAGGATGGCCAGCGGCTTTCGCAGGCGCACGACTTCCACCATCATCGAGATACTGTCTCCGGTGACGACAAAGCCGTCTGCCAGCCCCAGCAGGGCGCGGTAGGGGTTTTCGCTGGCGTCGGCGCCCCAGGTATACAAGCGGGCGGCCGCAGGCAGGTCCGACTGCAGCGCCTCGACCACGGCCGGCGGTGTCCGGCGGCTGGTGGTGATGTAGGCCGTGCCGCCGGTTTGCTCGATAACGCGACGGATGGTGGACTTCAGGCGATGTGTGGCCTCGGTGTTGAACAGGAAGGGCCCGGTCGGTCCGCCGACCATGAATGCCGTCAGCGGGCGGGGCAGGTCGGCGAAGCGTGCCTCCCATTCATCTGCGGCAGCGGCGACCTGCGCCTCGTCGACACGCATCAGCGGCAGGGTGATCGGCTGCAGGTTGGGCAGCGGCGGGAACTGGTGTTCGGCGCTGTAGATGATCAGGTCGTAATCCTTCGGCATGCTCGACGGCTTGCCGATGAAAACGATTTTCGTCCGGCCGCCGGACTGTTCCCGTATCCACATGGCGACGTTGGCCGGCCGCCGGCCACTGGTCAGGATGAGGTCGGGCCAGGGTGGTTCCAGCGGGTCGCTGCGCTGCCGGTCGATGTGATACAGCGTCGGAGCGACCCTGGGCTTGCCGAAGACAAATTCATCCAGCACCTGGATGTGTCTGCGTTCACTCTCCCAGGGCAGCGCCTGCACGATCGACTCGACCTGGGCATTGTCACCCTGCTTGTCGCCGAGTACGACCCAGATGCGCGGTGCGGTGTCTGTCGGCGCGGTGCCTGGCACTGCGGGGGGGGTCAGTCCGCAGCCGGCCGGGCGGCGGGCCGGTAGCCGAACACCGGGGACAGCCGGGTCATCATCAGTTCCTCGAGTTCGGCTGTCTGGTCTTCCGTGAAGTAGTCGCTGTAGCCGCCGACCTTGCCGCGCCTGACCTTGAAGGTCTCGGGGTCGTTGGCGTTGTGCAGTCGCATGCCGCCGCGCCGGAAGAAGCCGCTGGTCTCGAGCTTGCGCAGGTTGTCGAAGCTGCCGAAGCTGACGGCACCGGCGATCTCCTCGTCGCTGAAGGACTCGCCCATCAGGAGGGTGACTTTCTTCAGCGATTCGGCCGTGTCGCTGCGCAGGTCCTCGTAGCGCATGATCATGGCATTGTCGAGCTGCCCGATGTTGCACTCCCAGGTATTCAGGTAGTCGATCAGGAACGGCAGGCCGATGTCGCTGTGCCGGACAAAGTCCCACATGCCGATGCTGCGGCGGTCGACGGGATGCTCGATGAAGTGGTTGACCAGCTCCTGCTTGTGCGCCGACTGGCGCTTGGTGAACTGGAAGAACCAGGACACGGCGATGTCGATGGGATTGCGTGCCAGCAGCATGACCGGCTTGTGGCGCAGGGGATCATCCGGTGCATCGGCGGCGAGTATCCGGCCGACCGCGCCCTCGTAGCTGTAGACGGCGTTGGTGGCGGCAAGGCGCGGTATGGCCGGGTTGCGCAGGGCGAGTTCGTCGGAGCCGATCAGTTCGGAGGCCTTGAAGCCATGCCGCACCTGGTAGAGGCGCGCCAGCATGACCTTGAGCCAGGTGTTGCCGCTCTTGGGATGGCCGATGATCAGCAGGCCGGCACGCCGGGCAATAGCGACCTCGAGGCGCGCCAGCAGTCGCTCGCGGGCAGCCACGCGCATCGGGCGCGGCAGCAGCGCCGTCGGGACCAGGATGGAAACCTTTTTTGCACTATCGCTGACGGTAAACATGGGCCTTTCCGGTTATTGCCATTCACTCAAGTCGCGCGACAGCAGGCCGGCGAGCCTGGCAACGTCATCGGCGAAGTACGCGCGCAGCATGGCACGCGTCTCCTCTGTCATGATCTGTCGCGGCTTGCTGTCAGCGGCATTGTACTTCTTGATGCGTTTGCGAACCTGCTTGAGGTTCTTCAGCACGCGGCTGTTGCTGACCCTGAGCAGGCGATAGGTCCACGGTGGCGGGTTCATGACGTACTGCTGCAGCCAGGCGGACTTGAAGCTGCTGGTCTCGCGCGTGCGCTTGAACTTGACCTGGCCGTCGTCATCCACGCAGATGAACTTCAGGGTCTCCAGGTAGACCGCCCGCGGGTCCCTGACGAAGTCGTCATGCACGATGACACGGCAGCGCTCGCGCCCGGCCGTCTCGAACACCCGTTCGACATGCTCGCCAAGCCTGCCGAGGAAGGCATACTGCAGCAGGCGTGCGTCGCGGCAGCGCTTCGGCACGTTGCGCCCTGCGGCGCGCGCTTCCTGCAGTTCCCAGGCGCGGGCGAAATCGAGCTGGTCCTCGTCCAGCTGGAACAGCATGCGGCTGTGGTAGGAACGCATCATTTCCACCGGGTCACGCACCAGGATGATGAATTTTGCACGCGGGTCAAACTCCAGTACGCGGCGTATGGCGTCCGGTGAATACAGGTAGGACACCGAGCCGTCACCAATCGCCTGGTGGGTATCATTCAGCCCGTTATGGTAGCGCCCGATGTATTCCCGGCGGGCCAGCTCGGCCGTCCGGCCGGGTGCGGGTTCGAGAAAATAATGCGGCTCCTTGGGCTTGGAAAAGCTGATGTACGGGTTGCGGGCCAGCGCCTTGCTGGTGGCCGTGGTGCCGCAGCGGGGGGCGCCGATGACAAAAAAACTCGGCGGGAAGTCGACGATGTCGCTGTCGGCCGTCTTGCCCCGGTAGCCGAAACCTTCCAGCTCGGCAATGCAGCGAGGCTGGGGTTTGCTGCCCTGGCGGCGGAATTTGTCTCGCAGTGCATTCAGCATGGTGCAACGGCCGTGGTTACGAATGAAAGCGCTGCATTATACAGGGTGGCCGGCTCGGGGCGTGCTGTTCGAGCGGTGGCAAGCTGCTGGCCGTGAGCGACAGCCGCGGTTGCCGGAAATACCTGTAAACAACTGAAGTATATACAAATAATTACATTCCTGTTGACGGTCCCGGGGCGGGGTTGCGTGCCCGGTTCGGCTATGGTGCCCGCCGGCGATGTGGATGTCATTGCGCTGGATCAATACGGTCGCTACCCGCAGACATGATAAAATTTGCGCATTCCGAAGCTGGCGATACAGGTTGGGTGTGTTATGGACCATTGTGTTTTTATCCAGGCCAATGACAAACAGATGCTGGGAGCCCGGGTGGGTGAATACGCCCTGCGACGCAATTCGGCGCACAACGACAAGTTCGATATCCGCATCATGGATTACAGGGACTTCACGTTTATGCACGAGCGCGAGGGCGACCTCTACCTGCGCGACGGCGGCAAGCGGGTCTGGGTGGCTGATGACCTGCAGTCCTTCACCCCGACCCGTTTCCTGCCGCCACAGCTGATGAACTACCAGGGACGTTCCGTGGTGATCGACCCGGATGTCTTCGCCATCGCCGATGTCTGGGACCTGTTTTCCCGGGACATGCAGGGCAAGGCCATCATGTGCCGGCCGAAATCCGGCCGCAAGGGCAGGCGCGGCTGCCTCGCGACCAGCGTCATGCTGCTGGATAACGCGAAGCTGACCCACTGGAAGATCGAGGAACAGTTCAACGCCATGTTCGACTTTGAACGCGACTACATGAAATGGGTCTGCCTGAAATACGAGGACCCGGACAGCATCGGTTTGTTCGAACCCGAGTGGAACGACTTCGATCACCTGACTGACCAGACCCGGATGCTGCATAACACCAAGCGCTGGACCCAGCCGTGGAAGACCGGCCTGCCGGTGGACTTCCGGCCCGCAGATACCTTCCAGCTGTTCCCGCCGAGGCACTGGGTGCGGCGTGCACGTCGTGCGTTGTTTGGTGACTACGGCTTCACCGGTAAATACAAGGCGCACCCCGATCCCAACCAGGAGCGTTTCTTCTTCGGGCTGGTGCGGGAATGCCTCGACAAGGGTGTATTCGGCGAAGACCTGCTGCGCGAGGAAATGGCGAAGAACCACCTGCGCCATGATGCGCTGGAACTGGTCGAACGAACCCCGCCACTGGCCGCCTGATTGACCCCGGTTCTGTTCCTGCTGCGCTGCGCGTCCCCCGCGGCGCAATGGACCACGCAAAGTGGATACACCAGAAAAAGCCCCCAAAGGGGACAGATTTATTAGAACCCAAAGGGGACAGATTTATTTGGGTTCCAAATAAATCTGTCCCCTTTGGGTGTGTCCCCTTTGGGTGATGCGCTCTTGGACTGGACGCTTTTCACCAGCGCGCTGTTGTCTGCCACCCTGTTGCCCGGCAGTTCGGAGGCACTGCTGCTGTACCGGCTTGGTGAGGGTGGCGGGGCCCTCATGCCGGTGCTGAGTGCAACTGCCGGTAACCTGCTTGGCAGCCTTGTCACCTATGCCATGGGGCGTGCCGGCAATACCATGCTGCATCGCCGCTGGCTGCGCATTGATGAAAACGATCTTGCGCGTGCCGAGTCCGGGTTCAACCGCTGGGGGCTTCCCGTGCTGCTGCTGGCCTGGCTGCCGGTGATCGGAGATCCCTTGTGTCTGTTCGCCGGCCTGCTGCGCGTTGATCCCGTGCGGTTTGTCATCCTGGTGGGGCTGGGAAAACTGGCGCGCTACGCCTTCCTCGCCTGGGCATTCGTCTAGGCCGGCTTTCAGCCGGCTATCAAGGGATGGGGACAGAATTCAATTCTGTCCCCGGTTTGTTGTTTCACCAGATTCCAAATAAATCTGTCCCCTTTGCTTTCGGGGTATATATGAGTACCCGTATATACAGTATTTCATATACAATTCCGGTGTATGGAACCCGACCAGTTCTTCAAGGCCCTGAGCGACCTCACTCGCCTGCGCATGCTGGTGCTGCTGGGCTGCGAGGGGGAACTCTGTGTCTGTGAACTGACCCATGCGCTGGACGAGATCCAGCCGAAGATATCCCGCCACCTGGCGCAGCTGCGTGAACTCGGTGTGGTGCTGGACCGGCGCCAGGGCCAGTGGATCTATTACCGACTCAATCCGGATCTGCCGGCGTGGGCCCGCGAGGCCCTCATGGCAACGTCCGGGGGTATGATCACGCAGTCCCCTTTCAACGAGGATCTGCAGGCGCTCACGGATATGCCGGACCGGCCGGAGAGTGCCTGCTGTCCCTGATCAATCCGGTGCGTTATCAATTATGAGGCAAGTGGAATGAGTGTTCGTACAGGTATCAATGGCTTCGGGCGCATGGGCCGGCTGGGGTTGCGGGCCGGCTGGGGCAGGGAGGCGCTGTCGATCGTTCGGGTGAACGAGATCGCGACTGACGCCGCGGGCTCGGCACACCTGCTGAAGTTCGACTCGGTGCATGGCACCTGGTCCGTGGCGTGCGAGGCCGAGGGTGCAGCGATGATCGTCGGTGGCCAGCGCATTGCCTGCAGCCGCAATGTGGCTATAGACGAGACCGACTGGTCAGACTGTGACATCGTGATCGAGGCCACAGGCAGGCATCACAGGCAGCCGGAGACCCTGCGGCGTTACTTCGACCAGGGCGTGAAGAAGGTCATCGTGGCGGCGCCGACGCAGGGTGCACTGAATATCGTCTACGGGATCAACGATCAGCTGTACGATCCGGCCGGGCACCATCTGCTGAGCGCGGCCTCCTGCACCACCAACTGTCTGGCACCGGTGGTCAAGGTGATGCATGAGCATATCGGTATCGTCCACGGTTGCATGACCACCATCCACGACATCACCAACACCCAGACCATCGTCGACAAGGGCCACACGGACCTGCGCCGGGCCAGGGCCTGCGGCCAGTCGCTGATCCCGACGAGCACGGGCTCCGCCAGGGCCATCACCGGGATCTTCCCGGAGCTTGCCGGCAAGCTGAACGGCCACGCCGTTCGCGTGCCCCTGCTCAATGCCTCGCTGACCGATTTTGTCTTCGAGGCGGCACGCCCGGTCACGGCAGAGGAGGTCAACGGGTATTTCAGGGCGGCGGCCGGGGGCGAACTGAAAGGCATCCTCGGTTACGAGGAGCGACCACTGGTGTCGGCGGATTATCTGAACGACCCGCGCTCGTCGATCGTCGATGCGCCCTCCACGATGGTGATCGACGGCACCCAGGTCAAGGTCTATGCCTGGTATGACAACGAGTGGGGATACGTGAACCGCATGATGGACCTGGCCTGCAAGGTCGCCGGGAACCTGTAGCGCGTGGACGCTGCGACCCGCAATTACCTGGTCGTCACCGGCGGCTACTGGGCCTTCACCGTCACCGACGGCGCCATCCGCATGCTGGTGGTGCTGTACTTCCATCTGCTGGGTTTTTCGCCCTTCGAGGTGGCCATGCTGTTCCTGTTCTACGAGTTCTTCGGCATCGTCACCAACCTCGTCGGTGGCTGGCTGGGCGCGCGCATCGGGCTGAACCTCACCATGCATATCGGCATGGGCATGCAGGTCGTGGCCCTGTCGCTGCTGACCGTGCCCGATGCCTGGCTGTCGGTGCCGTATGTCATGGCCGCCCAGGCCCTGTCCGGCATCGCCAAGGACCTGAACAAGATGTCGGCGAAGGCAAGTGTCAAGATGCTGGCCGGGGACGGCGGCGAGTCGAAGCTGTTCCGCTGGGTCGCGGCATTGACGGGTTCCAAGAACGCCCTCAAGGGGGCGGGCTTTTTTGTCGGGGCGGCATTACTTGAAGGGATCGGCTTTCGCGGCGCCCTGGCGGTGCTGGCCGGGATGCTGTCGGTGGTCCTGATCGTCACCGCCCTGCTGCTGCCCCGGGGCGTCGGCAAGATGAAGGCGAAGCCGAAGTTCACCCAGGTATTCTCCAACACGCCGGCGATCAACTGGCTCTCGGCAGCGCGCTTTTTCCTGTTCGGCTCGCGTGATGTGTGGTTCGTGGTGGGCCTGCCGGTGTATCTCTACTCGGTGCTTGGCTGGAGTTTCACCCGGGTCGGTGGCTTCATTGCCCTGTGGGTGATCGGCTACGGCATCGTGCAGGCCAGCGCCCCGCGGCTGCTGCGTCGCAGTCATCACGGCCGGGGACCCGGTGGCGGGACGGCGCGGCTGTGGGCCTTTGTCCTGGCCGGCTTTCCGCTCGCCATCGCCCTGGCGCTGCAGTACGGGCTGGATCCGGCGCTGGTGCTGGTGACCGGGCTGGTGCTCTTCGGGGTGGTGTTCGCCATCAACTCGGCAGTGCATTCCTACCTGATCCTGGCCTACTCGGACTTCGACAGGGTGTCCATGAACGTCGGCTTCTATTACATGGCCAATGCCGGTGGTCGTCTGGCCGGGACGGTGCTCTCAGGCTGGGTCTACCAGACGCAGGGGCTGAGCGGTTGCCTGTGGTGGTCCGCGGCCTTCGTGCTGGCGGCTGGGGTGCTGTCCTTCAGGCTGCCCGCAGTCGAACCACCGGCCGGGGCCGGCAGGCCAGCGGCCCATGTTTGAGGCGTTTGCCAACGCGCTGGCCTACGGCATGCTGGGACTCGATCCGTCCTCCCGCACGGGAGCGGCGCTGCACTTTTTCATCATGGACGTGGCGAAGATCTTCGTGCTGCTGGTCGTGGTCATCTATGTCATGGGCCTGTTGCGGGCCCTGGTCGCCCCGGAGCGCGTGCGTGAATTCGTGCGCGGGCGCCCCGACTGGCAGGCACGGGGCCTGGCGGTGTCGCTGGGTGCCGTCACGCCGTTCTGTTCCTGTTCTTCGGTACCGCTGTTCATCGGTTTCGTCGAGGCCGGCATTCCGCTGGGGGTGACCTTCTCGTTCATGATCGCCAGTCCCATGATCAACGAGGTAGCGGCGGTCATCCTGGTGGGTATCCTGGGATGGAAGCTTGCGGTCCTGTATGTCCTGGCGGGTCTGGTGGTCGCCTGGTTTGGTGGAATCGTCATGCAGCGCTTTCGGCCCGAGCGCTGGGTCGAGGACTATGTGTGGAAGATCCAGGTGGGGGAGACGGATTTGCCGACGCCGGAT
>JBFELL010000059.1:0-15156 GCA_041552135.1 Gammaproteobacteria bacterium | reverse complement strand
AATGCGGACATCAAGCCACATCCTGCCGCCGGCGGTGCTGGCCCTGATCGGGCTGGTTTGCCTCGCGGCCTGCACCATACAGCAGGCGCGTATCCCGCCCGGCACCATCCCCATGGCCTACGTCCCCAGCATCGAGGAGGAGGACCAGGCCGAGGCGATCTTCATCGACCTGCGCGAGGACTACACCGTCGATACCACCAGCCTGCAGCACGACGAACTGCAGGGCATGTTCAACAGCCTGGCCGCGGCCGCGAACATCGATCCGCTGAAGTGGAACCTGCACCTGTTCGAAGACGAGGGCATGGTCGATGTGCGGGCCATCCGCGGCAACTACCTGTTCGTCTGGTCTGGCGTGTTTGACGTCGTCCAGGACCGGGACGAAATCGCCGGCCTGCTGGCCTGCGAGATCGCCCACGGCCTGGCGCGTCACAACCAGCCGGTCGAATTCAGCATGGCCACCGAGATGCTGTTCGGGGTGACCGACCTGGCCGCCAGTGTCGGCCTGCTGGTGCTGTCGCAGGGCGCCGTCGCCGTCAGCGGCACCGGCATGTCGCGCTGGCTGTATGTCGAGGCCGCCGACCTCGACGACCTCGACCGCGTCTACGACGAGCAGCAGGTGCAGGAGATGGCCGACATCGCGCTGCTGATCCTGGCGCGCTCGGAGTATTCCCCCCGCGCGCTGCTGGCCTTCTGGAAACGTGCCGAGGCCGATGATGAACTGCAGCGGCGCGTGAAACGTCTCAGCCGACGCATCTCGCCCGCGGAACGTGTCGCGGTGCTGGAAACCGCCATGCAGGGAATGCCGCTGAACACAGAACAGGCCACCGAGCCGGATGCAGCCGACGAACTTGCCGCATTGCCCATGGCGGCACCCATGTGATCAGGATGCGCTGGCGGGATGCCGCTGATCACCATCACCCGGCCTGCAGCCAGCATGCAATGATCATTTCCCGCGTCATTCCCTCTGGCGGGAATCCATTGAAAATCGAAATGCCGTGTTCATGGATCCGCCTTCGCGGGGATGCCAGGGGGGCGCCTGGAAAACGCGTGGTCTGCAATCGCGAATGAATTCGCGCCTGCCCGTACCGTGCCATCTCCCGCAGCAGCGGCGTCCGCCGCGATTGTTTCGTCGCAATGCCGGCGCTGCGCTATGCTCACCCAATGGACACCTGCCCGCACTGCGACTACGAAGGCAGACCGCAACTCAGGCCGGCGTGGCTCGCCTGGCTGGCCGGGCTGGTGTGGCTGATACCGCTGGGGTTCCTGCTGGCCGGGCTGTGGCCGTTTTTTATCCTGCCGTCGATTGCCATTACCGCTGCGGCACTGCTGTCCGTGCGCACGGCCTGCCCGCGATGCGGCCGGCGCTGGCGAAAGACAGCATCAGACGAATCGAACGGATAAAGGCAGTTGCTGCATATCACCCCGGCAACGGGGAGGGTGGGGTGACCGGAATTGTGACGGCGGTTGCGGGACGAACCGCGTCAGGGCTGCTCTTGGGCGGTTAGCGCAACTGGTACTTCTGCGCACTGCGCATCATGGCGCGCACGCGTGACATGTGACGGCCCGTGCTGGTAAGGACATGCCGTTCGGCATCGTCGTAGACGCGTCGATGATCGCACCGGGCAATGCCGCCCCCGGCATTGCAGACATCGGAGACAAACGCATTCATGTATAGTTGCAGTTCTTCGTCGTTGCAGCCCAGGCAACCGTCCTCGGCCGGGTCGCAGGCCAGGGCAGCGCCGCCATGGAAGGCCGCCAGCAGTAGCAAGGTGCGAATGCGCCCGGTTACAGTTAACTTCATGATTTACCCCCAAAAAAATTATGCCGCGCTCTCGCTGACGCATACGAACGCTGTATTGTACGGACAGAGTATTACACATTGACGGCAGGATTTAGGGAATATAAAGGCTTTCAATGCCTGCTCTGCCGCCCACACGGGACATGCCGAAGCCGCTACAACGGCGACCGGGTAGTCCGGCCAGCCGTCTTCGCCAACCGGTCCCTCAAAACCGCTCTCATTCTCCCGATTTATCAACGGTGTTACCATGAACCGGATACGGCGCCCGGCCTGCCGGGATGCACTATATCAGGGCAGAGCCCGGACCGACAAACGCAACCTCAGGAAACGATTCCCCCGTTACCATGAATCCCTTTGACCAGATCAGGACCCGCCTGCGCGACTTCGCCGCCGAGCGCGACTGGGACCAGTTTCACTCCCCGAAGAACCTTTCCATGGCCCTGATCGTCGAGGCCAGTGAACTGGTTGAGCATTTCCAGTGGCTGAAGCAGGACGAGAGCCTGATCCTGTCGTCCGACAAGCTGAACGAGGTGGCACAGGAAATCGCCGACATCCAGATCTACCTCGTCCGCATCGCCGACAAGCTTGGTGTCGACATCGAGAAGGCCGTCGACGAGAAGATCGCCATCAACGAACGGAAATACCCGGCGGACAAGGTGCGCGGCAGCGCAAGTGATGCTGATTACAGCGGCTGTGATGACGGCTGTTGAAGACAAAGGGGACAGATTTATTTACCGCGATAAATAAATCTGTCCCCTTTGTTTGTCCCCTTTGGTGTATGTGTTTGGCTGTAGGAGCGGCTTCAGCCGCGATGCGAATCCAGCCCGGTCGCGAATGAATTCGTTCCTGCCAATGCATCACCAGCCCCCCATGCCGGGCAATACGACGGGTCGCTGTCCCGCCGCGATGCAGTTGTTACAATGCTAGCCCATTACAGCCCGGTCACGATATCACCATGCCCAGGGAAGCCATACGCGTTCGCGGCGCCCGCCAGAACAACCTCAAGGACCTCGATCTCGACCTGCCGCTGGGCGAGCTGATCGTGGTGACCGGGGTCAGCGGCTCCGGCAAGTCGTCGCTGGCCTTCGACACGGTATACGCCGAGGGGCAGCGCCGTTACGTCGAGACCTTCTCGCCCTATGCGCGCCAGTTCCTCGATCGCATGGATGCGCCGGGTGTCGATCGCATCGAGGGTATCCCGCCGGCCATCGCCATCGACCAGACCAACCCGGTGCGCACCTCGCGCTCCACGGTCGGCACCATGACGGAACTCAACGACCACCTGAAGCTGCTGTTCGCGCGCGCCACCCGGCTGTACTGCCGCGACTGCGGTGCCCCGGTGCGGCGCGACACGCCGGACAGCATCGCCAATGAACTGTTCCGGCGCGCCGGTGAGAATGCGCCGCGCGGGGTGATCACCTTCGCCATCGACGTGCCGGAGAACTTCAGCCGCGAGGAGGTCGAGGGGCTGCTGGCGCAGCAGGGCTACACCCGCCTGCATTCACGCCACGGCAAGCACCTGGAGGTCGTTCAGGACCGGCTGCGGCTCACGCCCGACCGGCGCGATCGCCTGGTCGAGGCGCTGGAGACGGCACTCAGGCACGGTCACGGCCATGTGACGGTCTACCCGCTGGACGAGGAGCGAAATGCCGGGGACCCGTGGCGTTTCTCCGGCGAGCTGCACTGCGCCGACTGCGACATCCCCTACCAGGAGACCACGCCGAACCACTTCTCCTTCAACTCGCCCATCGGCGCCTGCGAGACCTGCCGCGGTTTCGGCCGCACGCAGGGCATCGACTACGATCTGGTGGTGCCGGACGAGACGAAAAGCATCGCCGACGGCGCGGTCAGGCCCTGGCAGAGCGACGCCTACCGTGAATGCCAGGCCGATCTGCTGCGCTTTGCCCGCCAGCGCGGCATCCCGGCCGACGTGCCGTGGAAAAAACTGACCAGGCCCCAGCGCCGCTGGGTGATCGACGGCGAGGGTGACTGGGACGACGGTGTCTGGTACGGCGCGCGGCGCTTCTTCGCCTGGCTGGAGACCAAGGCCTACAAGATGCACATCCGCGTGCTGCTGTCGCGCTACCGTGCCTACGACGAGTGCCCGGACTGCGCCGGCGCGCGCCTCAAGCCGGAGGCGTTGCTCTGGCGACTGGGCAGCCGGGAGAACGCCGACGCCGTACTGTCGTGGAAAGCGCGTTTCAAACCGGTCGGCCAGACGCTTGCCGACAGGACCTGGCAGACGCTGCCCGGGCTGACCCTGCACGACGTGATGCGCCTGCCGATCGAGCGCGGCGCGCAGTTCTTCGCCACGCTGGAATTACCGAAGCCGCTGGACGAGGCGACGGAGCTGCTGCTGGCCGAGGTCCGCGCGCGCCTGAACTACCTGGTCGATGTCGGGCTCGGCTACCTGAGCCTGGACCGCCAGTCACGCACCCTGAGCGGCGGCGAGGTGCAGCGCATCAACCTCACCACCTCGCTCGGCACCTCGCTGGTCAATACCCTGTTCGTGCTCGACGAGCCAAGCATCGGCCTGCACCCGCGCGACATCCAGCGCGTCATCGGCGTGCTGCGCCGCCTGCGCGATGCCGGCAATACCCTGCTGGTGGTCGAGCACGATCCGCAGATCATGCTTGCCGCGGATCGCATCCTCGACCTGGGTCCGGGCCCGGGCGAGCGCGGCGGACAGCGGGTGTTCTTCGGCACACCGAAACAGCTGATGCGCTCCAGGGCCTCGCTCACCGCCCAATACCTGCGCGGCGAAAAAACTGTCTGGCTGGATGCCCCAAAGGGGACAGATTCATTTGCCCCGGCAAATAAATCTGTCCCCTTTGTCGAGGTGCGCGGTGCGACGGAACACAACCTGAAAAACATCGATGTCCGCCTGCCGCTCAACCGGCTGGTCTGCCTCACCGGTGTCAGTGGCTCGGGCAAGTCCACCCTGATCCGGGACGTGCTCTACAACGCGCTGCGCAAGCTCAAGGGCAAGCCGGTGGAGACACCCGGTGCCCACAAGGCCATCCGCGGCCAGCAACGGATCGGCGGAGTGGTGCTGGTCGACCAGTCGCCGATCGGCAAGACCACGCGCTCCAACCCGGCCAGTTACGTCGGTGCCTGGAATGCCATTCGCGAACTGTTTACCGCGCTGCCGGAGGCCAGGGAGCGCGGCTACAAACCCGGTACCTTCAGTTTCAATACGGGCACCGGGCGCTGCCCGAGCTGCGGCGGCAACGGTTTCGAGCACGTCGAGATGCAGTTCCTCAGCGACGTCTACCTGCGCTGCCCGGACTGCAACGGCCGTCGCTACCGGCCGGAGGTGCTGGAGATCACCCTGGACGGCAAGTCGGTGGCCGACGTGCTGGAACTCACCGTCAACGAGGCGCTGGATTTTTTCGCCGACCAGCCGGCGGTACAGCGCGTTCTCGAGCCGCTGGCCGCCGTCGGGCTCGACTACCTGACGCTGGGCCAGCCCGTGCCAACGCTGAGTGGCGGCGAGGCCCAGCGACTGAAACTGGCCGGTCACCTGGCCAAGGCGGCAAAGGGAAAAAAGGGGAGAAAGGCAAAGGGGACAAAGGCAAAGGGGACAGATTTATTTGGCTCGCCAAATAAATCTGTCCCCTTTGCTGAATCTGTCCCCTTTGCTGTCCCCTTTGCGGGTACGCTGTTTCTGTTCGACGAGCCGACCACCGGGCTGCACTTCGACGACATCCGCAAGCTGCTCGACGCCTTCCGGCGGCTGATCAATGAGGGCCACTCGCTGGTGGTCATCGAGCACAACCTGGATGTCATCAATGCCGCTGACTGGGTCATCGACCTCGGACCGGAAGGCGGCGAGGCGGGTGGCGAGATCGTCTGTGAGGGCACCCCTGAGGAGATCGCCGGACACGCGACCAGTGATACCGGCGCGGCGTTGCGCGCCTATCAGGCGGCACTGCCGGCAATCAACGAATCTGCAGACACGTCATCCCCGCGCGAGGTACAGGACGTAAACGTGTCGCGAGAGGGCAGGACGCCCGGTGCGACCAGGCGGGGATCCCTTCAGAATCGCAGCACCGCGTTCAGCGATCCCCGCTTTCGCGCTGATGAGGGCATATCGACGGGGGATGGCGCGCTTGATAAATCCGCTTTTGAAAAGGCGATGGAACCGGACCGTTCCGGCGTGGCCCGCAACAGCATCGAGATCCTGCATGCGCGCGAGCACAACCTGAAGAACGTCACCGTCGACATCCCGCGAGGCAAGTTCACCGTGGTCACCGGCGTGTCCGGTTCGGGCAAGAGCACGGTCGCCTTCGACATCCTGTTCAACGAGGGCCAGCGCCGCTACCTGGAATCGCTGAATGCCTATGCGCGCCAGTTCGTGCAGCCGGCCGCGCGCGCCGATGTCGATGCCATCTTCGGCATCCCGCCGACCGTGGCCATCGAGCAGCGCACCAGCCGCGGCGGCCGCAAGAGCACAGTCGCGACCCTGACCGAGGTCTACCACTTCCTGCGCCTGCTCTTCGTCAAGCTCGGCACGCAGTACTGCCCGGACTGCGGCGTGCCCGTCGAGCCGCAGACGGCCGAGTCCATTCTCGCCCAGCTCACCCGGGCGCACCGCAACAGGGCGATCACCCTGTTCGCACCGCTGGTCGTCGCGCGCAAGGGCTACTACACGGAGCTGGCCACCTGGGCCGCCGGCAAGGGCTTCGAGGCGCTGCGCGTTGACGGCGAGCTGCTGCCCACCGCCGACTGGCCGCGCCTCCATCGCTACCGCGAACACAACATCGAGTTGCCGGTGGGCAGTATCAAGGTGACCGCCAAAAACGAGTCCGCCCTGCGCGAGCTGCTCACGCGTGCGCTCGACTACGGCAAGGGCGTGGTCATCGCATCTCCTGTTGTTGCCCAATCTGGAAGCACAAAGATACCCCCTCTTCCCCCCGGGGAGAGGGCCGGGGTGAGGGGCAGTAATTCAGAAACCACCTTCTCCACCCACCGCGCCTGCCCGGGCTGCGCGCGCAGCTTCGACGAACTCGACCCGCGGCTGTTCTCCTACAACTCCAAACACGGCTGGTGCGAGGTGTGCTTCGGCACCGGCCTGGCGCTCAGCGGCTTCGACGAGGAGCAGAGCGGCGAGGAGATCTGGTGGACCGACTGGTGGGAGGGCGAGACACCCGCCTGCCCGGCCTGCGAGGGCCGGCGCCTCAATCCCGAGGCACTCGCCGTGCGCTTCCACGACCGCTCCATCGCGCAGTTCACCGGCCTGACAGTCGAGGCGGCCGGCGCCCTGTTCAAATCGTTCAGGCTGAAGGGGCGCGAGGCCGGCATCGCCCGCGACATCCTGCCGGAGCTGCGCGCGCGCCTGGCGTTCCTGGCCGACGTCGGGCTTGCCTACCTTACCCTGGACCGCGCGGCGCCCACGCTCAGCGGCGGCGAGGCGCAGCGCATCCGCCTGGCCGCGCAGCTTGGATCCAACCTGCGTGGCGTGTGCTATATCCTCGATGAGCCCACCATTGGCCTGCACCCGCGCGACAACCGCATGCTGCTCGACACCCTCGGCAAGCTCGAGGGCAAGGGCAACACCATCGTCGTGGTCGAGCACGACGAGGACACCATCCGCCGTGCCGAGCACGTCATCGACCTCGGCCCCGGCGCCGGCGTCAACGGCGGCGAGGTGGTCGCGGCCGGCACGGTGAAGACGCTCATGCGCAAGCCGCAGTCCATCACGGGTCGCTTTCTCGCCGACCCGCTCCGCCACCCCCTGTTCCCGCGCCGGCCGGTGAGGCTCAAGGGCCGCGGCGCCGACCCGTATCTCGAGGTGCAGGGCGCGCGCCTGCACAACCTGAGGAACCTCACGGTGCGCCTCCCGCTTGGCCGGCTGAGCTGCGTCACCGGCGTGTCCGGCTCCGGCAAGAGCACACTGGTGCGCGATGTGCTGCACGATAACCTGCACCTGCTGCTGGCGCGTAGCGGCAATGGCCGGCGCGGCGCCGTTCTCACCCTCGGCTGCCGGGGCATCCGCGGCCACGAACCGCTGCAGCGCGTGCTGGAGGTCGACCAGACGCCGATCGGCAAGACGCCGCGCTCCTGCCCGGCGACCTACGTCGGTATATGTGACGCCATTCGCAAGCTCTTCGCCGGCACCCCCGAGGCGCGCCTGCGCGGCTATGGCCCCGGGCGCTTTTCCTTCAACGTGCGGGGCGGGCGCTGCGAGGCCTGTGAGGGGCAGGGCATCAAGAAGATCGAGATGAGTTTCCTGCCGGACGTGAAGGTGCCCTGCGAGGTCTGCAGCGGGGCGCGCTTCAACCCCGAGACGCTCGATATCCTCTACAAGGAGCGCAGCATCGGCGACCTGCTGGCCATGAACGTGCGCGATGCCACGGCGTACTTCCGCGCCCACCCGAAGATCCACCGCGCCCTGCAGCTGCTCGACGACGTCGGCCTCGGCTACCTCACCCTGGGCCAGCCCAGCCCCACCCTGAGCGGCGGCGAGGCCCAACGCATCAAGCTGGTGACCGAGCTGGCGAAGGCACGCACCGTCATACCATCGGGGACAGAATTGAATTCTGTCCCCCGTGTCGACGCGACAGCGCGCGGCACGCTCTACATCCTGGACGAACCCACCGTCGGCCTGCACATGGCCGATGTCGAGAAACTGATCCGCGTCCTGCACCGCCTGGTCGAGGCCGGCAACAGCGTCATCGTCATCGAGCACAACCTGGATGTCATCGCCGAGGCCGACTGGATCATCGACCTCGGCCCCGAGGGCGGTGATGGCGGCGGCCGGATCGTTGTCGAGGGTGCACCGGAGGATGTCGTCAGGACCAAGGGGTCGCATACCGCGGAGTTCCTGCGCGAGTTTCTGCAGCAGAGGTCCAGTGAGCATTGCGAATGAATTCGCTCCTGCTCGGCCTGGGCTGGCCCGAAGGGCGTAACCCGACGAGGGGTTGTCGCGATGTGCCGTTGCGGGTTTCTGCCCTGACGGGCCGGCGCGGCTGATTTCGTTCCTGCAGCAAGGCATACGGCATTCCCGCGGGGCGGTCTCCCTGCCGATACCGGGAATTCACTGCCCGGCAGCGGGTGAAGCGCATAATTCCCCTGAGGTGGCTATGCCGTCAGCGTGCAGGAAGGCGGCTGGCATAACGAGGATTTCAGTTGCGTTTTTGTACAGGGATACACGCCGTTTCTTGATATGAATCAATGGAAAATATTCCGCAATCGCTGAATATCGCAGCTGGTTGCCAGGTGCGGCGGGCATGAAAATCCCGCAGGATTGCTTTCAACCGCCATGGATAGCGGTTGCAGCACGCTTCGGTTCCCGTTAACCCGGCTCATCAACATGACCTCGAATGCCTGCCTATGACTCCTGTCGCTGAAGGCATTACCACGGTTTCGCTCCTGTTCGGGATCGTCATGATCCTGTCGTTGGCGCTGCTGGGCCGAATCGGTGCGCGGAAACTCGGACTGCCCACAGTCTTTGGCGAGCTGCTGACAGGAATACTCATCGGTAATCTCTTCTACTTCTGGGGCTATGAACTCATGGTGGTACTGCGTGAGGGAACCAGTTGTGTCGAAGTGGCGCGGCTGGCGCTCTCCGGTCACTCATGGGATGAGGCGACACGGATGGTGCTGGGCGATGAGGCCGGCAGCAAGGCCATTGATGTTCTCCGCAGCCACAGCGGAAGCCAGTATCTGCAAATCTCCCAGGCGGCTGACCTGTTTTTGCGCTATGGCCTGATATTTATCATGTTTCACATCGGGCTCGGCACCTATGTGATCTCGCAGTTGCGCAGCCTCGATTCAGACTCGCTGAAAGTGGCGGTCATCGGGGCGTTCACCCCCATGGTGCTGGGATTCATGGTTGTCCTGGTGCTTGCCTCCGGCATATCCCATGTTGGGCATATTTTTATCGCCGCAACACTGGGTACAACCGGTTTTGCTGTGACTTCAGGCGTTTTTTCCCGATTGCACAAGAACGATTCCAGGGAGGCCCGGATCATTTTCGGCGCAGCGGCCATGGACGATTTTCTCGGGCTTGTCATGCTTGCCATCGCCTCGGGCATAGCGGTCACCGGGAGCGCAGCGCTCGGTGACATTGGCCGCACCACTATACGGGCCAGCCTGTTTCTGGTGTGTGCCTTTGGCCTGGGTCCGGTTTTCCTGAGATTTCTCATTTCGATGCTGCGCCGTCTCAGTGTGCTGGAGGCCAAGCTGTTCGTCTCGTTTATCCTGGTGATATTGCTTGCCGGCATGGCAGCGCTCGTGCAATTGTCGCCTATCGTCGGCGCGTTTGCCGCGGGACTGCTGATGCATGAAAGCCACTTCAGGACATGGGGTGATCGGCATCGGGAAAAGCACACCATCAAGGAGCTTTTCGCACCCCTCGAGGTCATTATCGTTCCCGTCTTTTTCGTCCTGATGGGCATTCAGGTCAAGCTGGAAACACTGCTTGACTGGCAGCTCGTCTATATCCTGGCGGGACTGCTCGCAGCGGCAGTCATCGGCAAGTGGGTGAGCGGCCTGGGTGCGCGTGGCAGGGTCAACCGGACTGCCGTTGGCATCGGCATGATGCCAAGAGGGGAGGTGGGGCTGGCGTTTGCCTTCATCGGCAAGAGTCTTGGAGTGATCGACGCTGCCATGTTCACTGTGGTGGTGCTTGTGGTGGTGGTTACCACGCTGGTGACGCCGCTGATGCTGGGCATGGCCATGCGCAGCGATTCGCACGCCGGTCAATAACCCCCATTGCGAATCGGCAGACGGGCTGCTTCAGGCCTGGGCGCCGGGCATGAGCGGCCCCGTCACCAGCAGTGCCAGCCAGGCGATCAGACAGGCAGTGGTGCCCGCTGCCAGGCCAACGCGAAACCATTCCAGGAAGTTGATCCGGGTCCGGTAACGCTTTTCCATCATGCCCAGGGCGACGATATTGGCGGTGCTGCCGATCATGGTGATATTGCCGCCGAAGCAGGCGCCGAACAGCAGGGCCCACCATGCCGGATGCACGGCCGGTGCATGACCGATGAGTTCCTGCAATACCGGTATGAAGGCGGCAACAAAAATCACATTGTCGATAAAGGCCGATCCGATCGCGGCCATGAACATGACCAGGGGAACCATGATATTGATATCCGTCCCGACGATGTTCTTCAGCGACGAGGCGATTTCACCGGTCACCTCGGTGTACTGCAGTGTTCCTGCGACGCCGAACAGCATCAGGAAGAACAGCAGTGTCCACCACTCGACATCGTGCTCGATGTAGTAACGGGCCCGTCCCCGGCGCCAGATCATCACGATCCCCGCGGCGAGCAGGGGCGCCATGTACAGCACGGTGTTCGTCTCCAGCCCCAGCAGCAGCTCGATCCTGTGGTGCAGTGCCACCAGTCCGATCGTTCCACCGATAAGCAGCAGGCCGGCCCGGAAGGGCACGGCAACCGTCGGCCCCAGCGGCAGGGCGTGTTTGCGTCGCTGTTTCAGGCGTTTGTCGAGTTCGCCTATTTCCGGCCGGTACCAGACGATCAGCAGTGCGATGGTTGCAATCAGGGACAGCAGCATCACCGGGAAGGCCCAGAGCATGAAATCCTCGAATGTCAGGCCGGCGCGGCTGCCGATGAGGATGCCGACCGGATTGCCGAGCATGGTGCCCGCGCTGCCCACATTGGTTGCCATGACGCAGATGATCAGGAAGGGGACCGGCCGCACCTTGAGGACATCGCAAACCTGGAATATCAGGGCGGCCATGAAGAGTATGCTCGTGACTTCGTCCACCATGGATGCCGTCAAGGCGGAGGCGCCGGCCGAGACGAGCACAAAGCGCATACCGGTCATGCCCTTCATCTTGAGAATGGACTGGATAATCCAGGTAAAAAAGCCGAGATCACGCAAGCCGCCGACGACCACCATCATGCCGATCAGGAAAAGTATTACCTCAAGTGAACAGTGCTGCCTGAAGCACTCGAGTTCCAGCGTCCCGGTCAGTATCAGGACCGGCAGGCCGATGAAGGCAATGGCCAGCCTGAAATTCCAGAAGAACAGGGTGGCCAGGATGATGATCAGAAAAACCGTAACCGATATGGTTTGTGCGCCGCTCAGGCCCCAGGCGTAATGGACAAGGGCGCCTATAATGGCACTGGCGAATGCAAGTATGCCAAATCGCACCGCCAGTTCGACACCGGACAGCGGGTTATCAGCACTGCTTCCGTGCAATTCCAGTTTCCCTCCGGTCTCAGGCCCGCAGGACCTTGTGTATGAAATCCTGAATGGTGATGACGCCCATGAGCCTCTTGTCGCGGACGACATAGACCTGGCGAACATTGCGGCGCATCATTAGCTTGGCGACCTGTATTGCCGGACTGTCCTCGCCTACTGTCGCATAGCGGTCTTCAAACAGCATGATCTCGATCACCGGCACGCTGGACTCCCGCCGCAGGACCTCGGCAAACGGCTCGAAGTTCAGTATCGGTGACAGGTCTTCCATCCAGGTGATGTATTCCGGCAGGCACACACGGATGAGTTCATCCTGGGTGACGATGCCGGCCAGGTCACCGTCAGCATCGACAACGGGCAGCTCGCTCACGTCGAGCTGGCAGAAGGCATCGATGGCGTTGCTCAGTGAATCGGTTTCATGCAGCAGGGGAAAATCACAGCGCATGATATCAGCTGCCTTGACATAGGAAGGAAGATGCTCGTTCGATTTGTCGAACGCTTGCCATACCTGCTCCGGCTCATCGAGGGTGATGACGCGCTCAACAAAGCCCGGCTGGCGACAGGTCCTGGACAGCGCGGCGATGGCGCGCAGATAGCCTGCGGGATCATCCAGGGGTGCCAGGATCATCACAACCAGTTTTATCGCATCCTCCCCGCCCGCGGCGCAGTCGCCGCCCTCGAGTGATGCCACACAGCGGGGTGCCTGCTGGCTGGTACCGACCGCCATGTGCAGTCGCTCCAGCCCCTCGACGCGCACATGGACGACAGCCACTTCGGGCGTGGCGAACGTGATCCCGCAGCTGTTGCGTTTCAGGATCTGTGCATAGGCGCGCTCGACATCGAAGGAATGGTTCGTCCTGCCAAGCAGTTCAAGCAGGTGCCTGAAGATTTCATGACAGGTCATATTCTCCAGATGACACACTACCTGCGCCGGGGTGAACAGCGAGGAAAGCTTGAGGTCTTCGTCAGTCAAGCGGTGCTCCTTACGGGCCCCGGGATGTCAGCGCGAGGCCTGCCGCAACCAGCATGCCCCGTGTTCAGGTTCGGGCAGGAAGCCAGGGTGCCAGGTCATGCCGCAAAACACAGCCGTGGACTCGATGCCCGGACTGCCGCTGAACAGGTAAAAAACTATCACATATAATCCACTGGTAATTTGGCCTCGATCAAGTAAACATGCCAGCCGGCCGGTCGGGTCCGCTACTGCGAAGGGCCTGGCACATGACCGTGACCCCGGTTTTCTGATACAGACCGGTCTCTGTAAGATATTCAGCAGCACTGGCCCGGAGGCGGACGGCGGACCGGCGTTTCGATCGGATGCGAGAAAAGGAACAATGAAAAGAAGGAAAAGCGGCCTGAACAGGCGAAGCAAGAAGTTCATACATGATGTGGTCACTCACACGCCGGTTATCAAGATGGCAGTTCTGCTGGTGGTGCTATGGATGCTTTTTGCCGCCGGTATCTATCTTGGCGAGCAGGACGCCGAGGGCACCAGCATTACCTCCTACGGGAAGGCCCTGTATTGGGGGATTGCCGCCTTTTCGACGGCCGGTATCGCCGATATGCCGGTAAACGGCCTGTCGGAGGTGATTGGCGCTATCTGGATCATCGTGGGGTCGCTGCTTTTTTTCGGGGCAATCGTGGCCACGGTGACCGCCTATTTCCTGCGCCCCCTGCAGCGTCCCTCGACGCAGATCGTCGATACCATCGAATACAACCTGGAGCAGCTGGATGATCTGTCCATCGAGGAACTGGAGTTGCTCAAGGAAACCACGGATTCACTCATTGAACACGTGGAGCACCTGAAGGCAAGGCACGCGAGTAAAGCGGGTTGATGATTCCGCTGCCATCCCGGTGCAACACGCCAAACCCGGTCTGTGCATGACGACAGGCGGCTCCAGCTACGATTGTTCCGGGTCTGTCTTCAGCCTGATCGCGGATGAATTCGCTCCTGCCCCGGTTGTCACGATACCGGGCAGGAGCGGCTTGCGCCGCGTTGCGGTAACGGGGTGATCGCGCCGGGGAGAACGCGCCTGCTGCAGTCAGGCAGGTCGGATCAGGCCGAAGGCCGTAATCCGACAAAAAACCATGCGCGGCCGTGCCGCTCTGGCAGGTATTACCCTGACGCCACCTTGTGACGTCCGATGTATTCCATCACCGCGCGTGCCAGCAGGCCGGACCGCGATTCCCCCTCGCGTTTGGCCTGTTCATCGACAAGTGTCAGCACCCGCTCCGGCAGCGTGATATTGATGCGCTTCGCCTTGCTGGCGAGTTTTGAAAGATCGACACTCACCAGTGCCCAGGTACCACCGGCAAGTTGCCTGTCCTTCAGGTGGAACTCGACCGGTTGTGCCTGCGGGATTCCATCCCCGTCCAGCAACAGACCTTCCAGGTGGCACTCGATCGCCTCGATGACATTGGTGAGTGCATCCTCCATGGTATCGCCCGCGGAGAAGCAGCCGGGCAGATCCGGAACCGTGACGCCATAGTCAGACGTCTTGTCTTTGTGGATGACGACTGGATATCTCATTTCACTCACCCCGGCGCCAGCCGGCCTGGCGATAGATGCTGCGCAATGTGCCCACGGGTATGTCCTTCCTCGGGTGGGGTACGGTCACCTTGCCGGATCTGGCAGGGTGTTTGTACTGATAGTGCGAACCCTTGGCGTGGTTCAGCACCCAGCCCTCGGCCTCCAGCCGCCTGATGACATCCCGGCTACGCATTGCTATTTATACACACTATACACATTAAATCAATCGAGACATGGGAAACAGCATGTCGACCAACAGTAATGACCATCGGTGAAGCGAGCAGTCGGAGAGTTCGTGACTGACGCTCAGACAGGGCACTGTACTGTTGCAGGTTGGGTGAGCCGAAGGGCCTATCCCAACCAGGGAGTGTCGGATTACGGTGCTGTGCACCTGATCCGACCTGCGCCGTTTTGGGAGAGGACAGGAACAATCGAGAATGAATTCGCTCCTACGGTCGGTTGTCACGATCCCGGGCAGGAGCGGCTTCAGCGGCTTTGCTGGGCACGCTGCGCTTTGCCTAACCTACCGCACTATCACCAGCATCCCAAAGGGGACAAACAAAAGGGGATACACTAAAGGGGACAGATTTATTTGGCTTGCAAAATAAATCTGTCCCCTTTAGTGGTGTGGCTTGCCAAATAAATCTGTCCCCTT
>JBFELL010000058.1:0-15422 GCA_041552135.1 Gammaproteobacteria bacterium | reverse complement strand
GCCGCTGCTCGACCGTTATGGTGCCGGGTTGCTGCCGGCCGTCGTGCTGGCGCTGTTCGCCGGCATCTGGATCAGCAGCCTGCTGGTGCCCGAATCCGCCGCCGGACACCTGCCACTGCAGCAGGGCCCCCTGCGCGAGGTACTTGGCCGGCCCTTCGTCATTTCCCTGCTGCTGGTTTGTTTCCTCATGCAGGCCAGCCACGGCCCCTATTACGCGTTCTTTACCATCTACCTGGAGGACTTCGGTTACTCGCGTGCGCTGATCGGCCAGCTCTGGGGGCTGGGTGTGGTTGCCGAAATCGTCGTCTTCCTCGTCATGTCCAGGCTGTTGCCGCGCTACGGGGCGCGCCGCCTGCTGCTGGTCGCCGTGGCCCTGACCTCCGTGCGCTGGCTGCTGATCGCCCTGTACGCATCCAGTCTCGGCGTCGTGCTGTTTGCCCAGACCCTGCATGCCGCCAGTTTCGGCGTCTATCATGCGGTCGCCATCTATCTCATTCACCGGCTGTTCACCGGTACGCACCAGGGCCGGGGCCAGGCCCTGTACAGCAGCGTGAGTTTCGGGGCCGGAGGCGCCATTGGCAGCCTGGTGAGCGGCTATCTGTGGAACGGCATCAACCCGCCGGCGATGTTCCTGCTCGCCGCCGTTGCCAGCCTGACGGCCCTGCTGGTGATTCTGCGCGGCATGCGCGGTGAATATTGAATGTCTGGCGCAAGCGACTGATTTCATATCGACCATCCGATATAATGCCCCGCCTGAACGCAGACTACCCACGGTAACGGTGTGATGTCCGGCAAGACCCTGTATGACAAACTCTGGGATTCGCATCTCGTTCACCAGGACGACGACGGTACGGCGCTGCTGTATATCGACCGGCACCTGGTGCACGAGGTCACCTCGCCGCAGGCCTTCGAGGGCCTGCGCCTGGCGGGCCGCACGCCGTGGCGTACCGCTTCCATACTGGCCGTACCGGACCACAACGTCCCGACCACCGAGCGGGCCGCAGGTATCGCCGACCCGGTCTCGCGCCTGCAGGTCGAGACCCTGGACCGCAACTGCAGGGAATTCGGCATCACCGAGTTCAGCATGAACGACCTGCGCCAGGGCATCGTGCACGTGATCGGCCCGGAGCAGGGCGCCACCCTGCCGGGCATGACCGTGGTATGCGGCGACTCGCACACCTCGACGCACGGCGCCTTCGGCGCACTGGCCTTCGGCATCGGCACCTCCGAGGTCGAGCATGTGCTGGCCACCCAGTGCCTCATCCAGAAAAAATCCGCCAGCATGGAAATCCGTGTTGACGGCCGGCTGGCCCCGGGCGTGTCTGCCAAGGACATCGTGCTGGCCGTCATTGGCCGTATCGGCACGGCCGGCGGCACCGGTCATGCGCTGGAGTTCACCGGCACGGCGATTCGTGGACTGTCGATGGAAGGACGCATGACGGTGTGCAACATGGCCATCGAGGCCGGGGCACGCGCCGGCATGATCGCCGTCGATGACACCACCATAGCGTACCTGCAGGGCCGGCCGTATGCCCCCTCGGGTGAACGCTGGGACCAGGCGGTGGCGGCATGGCAGGACCTGAACAGTGATGCCGGTGCCGGGTTCGACGCCACGGTGGAACTGGACGCCGGCGCACTGTCGCCGCAGGTGAGCTGGGGCACCTCGCCGGAAATGGTCGCCGGCATCGACGCGCTGGTGCCGGATCCGGATAACGAGCCGGACCCGGTCAAGCGCGAGGGCATGCGCAAGGCGCTGGAGTATATGGACCTTGCCCCCGGCACGCCGATCAGCGAGATTCGTCCCGACCACGTCTTCATCGGTTCCTGCACCAATGCCCGCATCGAGGACCTGCGGGCCGCCGCCGCGGTGGTCGAGGGGCGCCACGTGGATGCCGCCATCAAGCAGGCACTGGTAGTGCCGGGTTCCGGTCTGGTGAAACAGCAGGCCGAGTCGGAGGGACTGGACAGGGTTTTCACCGCGGCCGGTTTCGAATGGCGCGAGCCGGGGTGCTCCATGTGCCTGGCGATGAACGCCGACCGGCTGGCACCGGGCGATCGCTGCGCCTCGACCTCGAACCGCAACTTCGAGGGCCGGCAGGGGCAGGGCGGGCGTACCCACCTCGTCAGCCCGGCAATGGCGGCCGCGGCGGCGGTTGCCGGCCATTTCGTCGATGTCAGGCCGTCGCTCGGCGGATAGAACCATGGAAAAGTTCACCACCCTGACCGGCCTTGTCGCGCCGCTGGATCGACCCAATGTCGACACCGACGCCATCATCCCCAAGCAGTTCCTGAAATCGATCCGGCGCACCGGTTTCGGGCCAAACCTGTTTGACGAGTGGCGTTACCGGGACAGTGGCGAGCCTGGCATGGACAACAGCAGCCGGCCGCTGAACACCGACTTCGTCCTCAACCAGCCGCGCTACCAGGGAGCCTCCATCCTGCTGGGGCGGAAGAACTTCGGTTGCGGCTCCTCGCGCGAGCATGCCGTCTGGGCGCTGCTGGACTACGGATTTCGGGTTGTCATCGCCCCCGGCTTTGCCGACATCTTCTTCAATAACTGCTTCAAGAACGGCGTCCTGCCGGTCGTGCTGGACGAGGCGGTTGTCGAGCAGCTGTTCGAGGCCATCAACCGGAGCGAGGGCTATCAACTGACGGTTGACCTGGCGGGGCAGCAGATCCGCACGCCCGACGGGCAGTTGATCGCGTTTGACGTCGATCCCTTCCGCAAGGACTGCCTGCTGCAGGGGCTGGACGATATCGGCCTGACGCTGCAGCAGGCCGATGCCATCCGCCGCTATGAGACCGAGCGGCGCAAGGCGGCACCCTGGCTTTTCGATAATCTACCTTAGATACAAGACATAACAAACTGAAATTATGAGAAAGATAGCAATTTTGCCGGGCGACGGAATCGGCCCGGAGATCGTGCACGAGGCCGTCAAGGTCCTGCAGTGCCTGCAGGCCGACTTTGGTTTCGCCGCTGAACTGGAAGAAAGCCCCGTTGGCGGGGCCGGTTATGACGCACACGGCAAGCCACTGCCCGACGAGACCCTCACGCTAGCCCGCGAGGCCGATGCGATTCTGCTGGGATCCGTCGGCGGACCGCAGTGGGAGACACTTGAGCGGCCGCTTCGGCCCGAGCAGGGTTTGCTTGGCCTGCGTGCCGGCCTGGCACTGTTTTCCAACCTTCGCCCGGCCATCCTCTATCCCCAGCTGGCCGATGCCTCGACACTCAGACCGGAGGTTGTCAGTGGCCTCGACCTGATGATCGTGCGGGAGCTGACCGGCGGCATCTACTTCGGGCAGCCACGCGGCATCAGCCGCGGTGAGGATGGACTGCGTACCGGCGTCAACACCCTGGTCTACAACGAGATGGAAATCGAACGTATCGGGCGCTCGGCCTTCGAGATCGCCCGCAAGCGCTCCGGCCGGCTGTGCTCCGTTGACAAGGCCAACGTGCTTGAATGCACGGAGTTGTGGCGCGAGGTGATATCGCGGCTCGGCGCCCGGGAGTACCGTGACGTGGAGCTGAGCCACATGTATGTTGACAATGCCGCCATGCAGCTGGTCCGCGCACCAAAGCAGTTCGATGTCATGGTAACGACCAACATGTTCGGCGATATCCTTTCGGATGCCGCGGCCATGCTGACGGGGTCCATCGGCATGCTGCCGTCGGCCTCGCTGGACAGCAGCGGCAAGGGCATGTACGAACCAATCCACGGCTCGGCACCGGACATCGCCGGACAGGGGATTGCCAACCCGCTGGCGACAATCCTGTCAGTTGCCATGATGATGCGCTACAGTCTCGATCAGCCCGAGCTGGCAGGCCGCATCGAGGCGGCCGTTGGGAAGGTGCTTGACGAGGGGCTGCGCACGCCGGATATCGCCCCACCGGGCATGCAGAGCGTCGGCACCCGTGAGATGGGCGATGCGGTGGTCGCGGCATTGCGCGCTGCCGGCGAGCCGGCTTGATTAACCACTGCGCACGGCGCGCAGATGACGGAAGGAACGCAGGCAGAGATGACACGTAAATATGATGTTGCCGTTGTGGGTGCAACCGGCGCCGTCGGCGAAACCATGCTGGAAATCCTGGCCGAACGGGATTTTCCGGTAAACACTGTCTATCCGCTGGCCAGCGCCCGCTCTGCCGGCAAAAAGATCGCCTTCAAGGGCAAACAGCTCACGGTGCAGGACCTCGAGGCCTTTGATTTCTCGCAGGTGCAGATCGGACTGTTCTCCGCCGGTGCCTCGGTCTCCGAAAAGTATGCCCCGAAGGCAGCGGCGGCCGGTTGCGTAGTGATCGACAATACGTCGCAGTACCGCTATGACGAGGACATCCCGCTGGTCGTGCCCGAGGTCAATCCGGAGGCCATCAGGGATTACACCAGCCGCGGCATCATCGCCAACCCCAATTGCTCGACCATCCAGATGCTGGTGGCGCTGAAGCCGATCCAGGATGCCGCCGGACTCGAGCGCATCAACGTCTGCACCTACCAGGCCGTATCCGGCACCGGCAAGGAGGCGATCGAGGAGCTCGCCGCCCAGACCGCGCAGCTACTGAACGGGAAGGAGGCGGTAGCCAGGGTCTACCCGAAGCAGATCGCCTTCAACGTGCTGCCGCACATCGACGTCTTCCAGGACAACGGCTACACCAGGGAAGAAATGAAGATGGTCTGGGAGACCCGCAAAATCATGGGCGACGATTCCATACAGGTCAATCCGACGGCGGTCCGCGTGCCGGTGTTCTACGGCCACTCCGAGGCGGTGCACATCGAAACCCGCGACAAACTCACCGCCGACCAGGCACGTGATCTGCTCTCCAGCAGCCCGGGTATTGTGGTTCTCGACGATCGCAAGGATGGTGGCTACCCGACGGCGGTAACGGAGGGCGCCAACCAGGACCCGGTCTATGTCGGCCGGATACGCGAGGACATCTCGCATCCCCGCGGGCTGGACATGTGGGTTGTGGCGGATAACGTCCGCAAGGGCGCGGCATTGAACAGTATCCAGATCGCGGAGATGTTGGTGAAAGAGTACTTGTAAGTTATATTCTGGCTGATTGTCCGCACAGGGCAGTTGACCGCGCGGGCAACCGACGCACGTCTTCAGGGAAGCACAGCAGAGGGGAGGCATATGTTCAGGAATCCGGTCGTTGCAGCAGGTATTCTGTTGCTCGCAGTATCTACTCGCATACATGCACTGGGACTGGGCGATATCGATGTTCGCTCGGCACTGAATGAGCCGTTCAGCGCTGTGGTGGAACTGACCTCGGCAACCGACGAACAACTCAAGACACTCAAGGTCGCCATTGCCTCGCGCGAGGCGTTCTCCAGGGCCGGCATCTCCCGCCCGCTGATCCTGAGTGATCTCGAATTCACCGTCGGACGTACCCCGACCGGCACGCCGGTCATCCGGATCTCCTCGGATGACCCGGTACGCGAGCCCTTCCTGGACTTCCTGCTGGAGGCCGCCTGGCCAAACGGTCGTATGCTCAGGCAGTACACCGTACTGATCGATCCACCGATGACCATGCCGGCATCCCGTCCCGCACCGGTTGCCCCGGTCACGCCGACACCGCCGCGCGCCGCTACACCGCCTCCGCCGGCACCACGCCCGGCACCGGCACCGGTGACGGCGCCCGCCACGGCCCCGGTGACCGTGACGCCGGCCCCTGACACGACCCGCTCGACCTATGGACCGGTCAAACGCAACGAAACACTCTGGGAAGTCGCCAGGCGCGTTCGGCCGGACAGCGACATCAGCATGGAGCAGATGATGCTGGCACTGCAGCGTGCCAATCCCGGCGCGTTCATCAGAAACAACATCAATAACCTGCGACGCGGCGCCGTACTCGAGGTGCCGACCCGGGATGAGATTGTTGCCATCGGCACAGCAGAGGCCAGGGACGAGGCCCGCCGCCAGCATGCGGAATGGCGCGACGGGCGCAGCCAGCCGGCCGGGCAGCCGGACGATGCGGTTGCCGAGGTCGCCGCGGCACCGGCGCCGGAGGCCCGCCTGCAGCTGGTTGCACCGGAGGAGGAGCTGGTTGAAGGCACCGCAGTCCCTGGCGAGGCCGGGGATACGGACACGGGCAGCGAACCGCCAGAGGCCGGCGCTGCTCTCGCTGCAGCGGATGAGCTTCGGCAGGAACTGGCGCTGGCCAACGAAGAGGCCGAGGCTGGACGGGCACAGGCCGATGAACTCCAGTCACGGGTCAGCGAGCTGGAGTCACAGCTGTCCGACATGCAGCGCCTGCTGGAACTCAAGGACGAGCAGCTGGCATCGATCCAGGCCGGGCTGACCGACCCGGCCGGCAGCGAGGCGGAAGCCCCCCCGGATGAGGCCGTCGACAGCACGGCTGGCGCCGCTGCAGGCGAAGAATCGCTCCAGAGTGCCGACTCGGTCGAGGCGACCGCAGAGGAGCCGGCAGTCACGCCGCAAGAGACACCTGCCTCACAGCCGCTTGGTCTGGTTGACCGCATGATGAACAACCCCATGCTCACCGGCCTCGGGGTAATCGTCGCCATGGTGCTCGGCGGCATCATCTGGGCCGGGACCCGCCAGCGGCGACCCGACGACATATTCAGTAACGAACCCACCCTGGAAAGCCAGATGGCTGCCGCCACCAGCCAACCGGCGAAGCAGGAATCCGTCAAGATCAGCGACCGGGGGATGTTGAGTGACACCGCCACCGACGAGGCAGGCCTGACCGAGACCGACCCTGTCAAGGAGGCGGATATCTTCCTCGCCTACGGCAGGGTACAGCAGGCGGAGGACGTGATTCTGGAAGGCCTGGAAAAAGACCCGACCAGTCACGAACTCAAGCTCAAGCTCATGGAGGTCTACCATGCCGGCGGGAATACCGAATCATTCAACAGCCACGCCCAGTCGTTCCGCAACCTGGTCAACGAGGACGATCCGCAGTGGCAGAAGATCGCCGTAATGGGCTATGAAATGTCACCGGACAACCCGCTCTACCAGGCAGGCAGCGGCAGGAGCGCATCAGCGGCAGGTGTTGATTTCGACATGGACCTTTCAGGTCTGGATGAACCCCGCACGGAAGGCACTGCCGAAGACAAGGTGCTGGGCGTCGACTATGCGGAAGGCGACCGTGAACAGGCAGAACACCCCGACAGTCTCGAGTTCAACCTTGACGAGCTTGGCGGCAGCGACGAGGAGGATGCCGGTGAGGGTCTGCTCGACAGCACCGACGAGGTCAGCACCAAGCTGGACCTCGCACGTGCCTACATCGATATGGGTGATCCGGACGGGGCTCGCAGCATCCTCGAGGAAGTGCTGGAAGAGGGCAATGACTCGCAGAAGAGCGAGGCCGAGGGGCTGTTTGCAAAGCTTGCCTGACAGGTGCCGTCCGCACACGGCCAAAGTGACACGACTGGCCGTACCGGTCATTGTACCGGCCGGCTGGCGAACACCCGGCTGAGCGCGGCGTGCTGCACCCCCAGATCCGGGTCCTGATACTGCTGGTCTTTATCGCGGCCACCGCGACCGCCAGGCCCGCCATCCTGCTGGCCGGCGCCCTACTGCTGGCCATGGCCTATGCACGCGCCGCTCGCGACAGCTTCGCTTCTCTCGGCCGCATGATCCTGCGCCTGCGCTGGCTGTTTCTCGCCATCCTGCTTGTCTATGGCTGGTGGACGCCGGGCGAGCAGCTGGTGCCCGCTGCAGGCGACTTTTCACCTGCCCGGGATGGCCTGTACACCGGGCTGCTGCGGGTGGCGGCGCTGATCCTGATCGTGTGCGCGGTCAACCTGCTGGTCAGGACAACCCCGCGCGGCCAGCTGCTGGCGGCACTGTATGCCCTCACCAGGCCAATCCTGACACCGGCGTTGCATGAGCGCTTCGCCGTCAGGCTGCTGCTGACGCTGGAGGCCGTGCCACGGGTACAGGACATGCTGGCCGACAGCCACCGCCAGCAGTCTGCGGCCGGTCCGCGATTGCAGCGTCTGGCCGGCAGCGTGCGCACGGTCTACATGTCAATCCTCGAGACCGCGTCACGCTCTGCCGGCACAACACTGGCGTTTGACGAACCGTTCCCGCCGCCACGGCTGCAGTGGCTGCTGCCGGTGCTGCTCGGTATTGCCGCTGCCCTGCTGGCAGGCCTCTAGCCACTACAACCGGCAGCACCGAACCCCCGGCCTGCTATCATTCGCCGATTATGCGAATCGCCATGGGCATCGAATACGACGGCAGCGACTTCTGCGGCTGGCAGCGGCAGCGCAGCGGACGAACGGTGCAGGGCTGTCTTGAACAGGCGGTGGCCAGCGTCGCCAACCATGACCTGTCCGTGGTGTGTGCCGGGCGTACCGATACCGGTGTCCACGCCACGGCCCAGGTGGTCCACTTCGACACCCCGGCCATGCGTAGCCCCCGCTCCTGGATCCTGGGCAGTAACGCCAATCTGCCTGCCGACATCCGTGTCCAGTGGGCGCAGCCGGTAGATGAAGCCTTCCATGCCCGCTTCGAGGCCCGCCGGCGTCACTACCGCTATGTCATCCTCAACCGCGACCACGCCTCGGCCGTGTTGCGCAAGCGGGTCTGCTGGGAATATGCGGACCTCGATGTCTGCCGCATGCGCGAAGCGGCCACCCACCTTGTTGGCGAACACGACTTCACCTCGTTCCGCGCTGTCGCCTGCCAGGCAAGATCCCCGGTACGCACGGTCTATCAGCTGGATATTACCCGGCAGGGGCCGTTCCTCTATCTCGACATCAGCGCGAACGCCTTTCTGCATCATATGGTGCGCTGCATCGCCGGGGTCCTGCTCAGCATCGGGCGCGGCGATCGCAGGCCCGGCTGGGCGCAGGAGACCCTCCGGGCAAGAGACCGCACACTGGGCGGCGTGACAGCGCCGGCCGGTGGCCTTTACCTGGTTGCCGTGAAATACCCCAACCGTTACGCGGTACCGGACCGCGGCTGGCTGCCGGCCTACGCCAACTGAGCCGGACGGTATTCCCGCCTTTGCCGGTATTCTGTTACGCTAGCGCGTTTGCAGGCGGCTGATTTCCCATATGGTCTCAGGATGCGGACTCGCGTTAAAATTTGCGGTATCACCCGCCCCGGGGATGCGGCCAGTGCCGTTGCGGCCGGCGCGGATGCCATCGGACTGGTGTTCTATGAACCCAGCCCGCGCCATGTGAACGCGGCGCTTGCGCGCGACATTGCCCTGCAGGTTGGCCCGTTTGTCAGCATCGTCGGGCTGTTCGTTAACGCGGCACCGGCAGCAGTGCAGGCGACCATCGAACAGGTGCCGCTAAGCCTGCTGCAGTTTCACGGTCAGGAAAGCAACGCCGACTGCCGGCAGTTCGACATGCCGTTCATCAAGTCGGTCGCCATGCGCGAGGATACGGACCTGCAGGCCGTTGCCCGGGCCTACCCGGATGCCGCCGGCCTGTTGCTGGACGCCTGGCTGCCCCGGACCCACGGTGGTGGTGGCGTGGCCTTCGACTGGCAGTATATCCGGGGCCAGGTGCCGGTGCCGCTGATCCTGGCGGGCGGCCTGTCCGCCGAAAACGTCGCCGCAGCAATCCGGCAGGTCGGCCCCTACGCGGTCGATGTCAGCACGGGTGTCGAGAGCGGGAAAGGCATCAAGTCGGCTGACAAGATAGCCGCTTTCATGAAAGGAGTAAGCCACAGTGGAACAGACACAAGTGACAGGCGCTGACAGCACCGGCGCATCACTCCCCGATGCCTCCGGGCACTTCGGCCCCTATGGCGGGCGGTTCGTCGCCGAGACACTTATGCTGCCGCTGGATGAACTCACCGCGGCATTCGAGAAATACCTCAGGGATCCGGAATTCCTGGCGGAACTGGACTCGGACCTGACCCATTTCGTCGGCCGGCCGTCGCCGCTGTACTACGCCGAACGCTGGAGCAACCAGATCGGTGGTGCGCGTATCTATCTGAAGCGCGAGGACCTGAACCATACCGGCGCTCACAAGATCAACAACACCGTCGGGCAGGCACTGCTGGCAAAGCGCATGGGCAAGCGGCGCGTCATCGCCGAGACCGGGGCAGGGCAGCACGGCGTCGCCTCGGCCACCGTCGCGGCCCGGCTTGGCATGGACTGTGTGGTGTACATGGGCTCCGAGGACATCAAGCGCCAGGCCATCAATGTCTACCGCATGAAACTGATGGGCGCAGAGGTCGTACCGGTCGATTCGGGCTCCAAGACCCTGAAGGATGCACTGAACGAGGCACTGCGCGACTGGGTCACCAACGTCGACGACACCTTCTACATCATCGGCACGGTTGCCGGGCCGCATCCGTATCCCGCCATGGTGCGTGACTTCCAGACCATCATCGGCCGGGAAACACGCGAGCAGGCAATGCAGATGACGGGGCGACTGCCGGATGCCCTGGTTGCCTGTGTCGGTGGCGGCTCCAATGCCATCGGCCTGTTCTACCCGTTTATCAATGACACCGCAGTGGCCATGTACGGTGTCGAGGCCGGCGGTGACGGGCTGGAAACCGGCCGGCATGCCGCGCCGCTGTGTGATGGCAAACCCGGCGTGCTGCACGGCAACCGGACCTACCTGATGGAAGATCCCGACGGGCAAATCATCGAAACCCATTCCATCTCCGCCGGACTGGACTATCCCGGTGTCGGTCCGGAGCATGCCTGGCTCAAGGATACCGGTCGCGCGAAGTACGTCGCCATAACCGACCAGGAGGCGCTGGCCGCCTTCCATCACCTGACCCGCACGGAAGGCATCCTGCCGGCACTGGAGTCCAGCCATGCACTGGCCTATACCGCAAGGCTGGCAGCACAGATGTCGCCGGACCAGAGCATTGTCGTGAATCTCTCCGGGCGCGGCGACAAGGACGTTGCGACCATCGCCCGCATCGAGGGGATCGAAATATGAGCCGTATCGGGAAACGTTTCGCCGACCTGCGCAGCCGGCAGCGCAAGGCACTGATACCCTATGTCACCGCGGGGGACCCGCAGCCCGGCGTGACCGTGCCACTGATGCACGCGCTGGTTGAGGCCGGTGCCGACCTGATCGAGATCGGCGTGCCGTTCTCCGACCCCATGGCGGACGGCCCGGTGATCCAGGCCGCCTGCGAGCGCGCCCTGGAACACCATGTCAGCCTGCATGACGTGCTCGACATGGTGCGCGAATTCCGCCGCAGCGACAGTGAAACACCGATTGTACTCATGGGCTATCTCAACCCGATCGAGGCCTGGGGCTATGCAGGCTTTGCCGGCGCGGCGAGCACTGCCGGCGTGGACGGTGTCCTGACGGTCGATATGCCACCGGAAGAGGCCGGTGAACTCACCGCTGCGTTGCGTGCCGCGGACATGGACGCCATTTTCCTGCTGGCGCCAACCAGCAGCGACGAGCGCATCCGCAGGGTCAGCGAATCGGCCAGCGGTTTCGTCTACTATGTGTCATTCAAGGGCGTCACCGGGGCGAACCGGCTGGATGTCGAGGCGGTCGCGGACAAGCTTGACGAACTGCGCCGGCACACGTCACTGCCGCTGGGCGTCGGTTTCGGTATTCGTGACCCGGACTCAGCCGCGCAGGTGTCGCGCATTGCCGATGCTGTGGTGGTAGGCAGTGCGCTGGTGGGTAAAATACCCGAACTGGTGGCGCGGCCGGAGGCCATCCCGGCGTCACTGGCGGAAACCCTGTCGGGCATGCGTACCGCCATCGACCGGCAGGCCGGCTGATGCGCCCGGACAGATTCCCGATCCACGATCATCACCCGCGAAGGATATAATCATCCCATGAGCTGGTTCAGAAAACTCATGCCTTCCAAGATCCGCACTGCCGGTGGCAACAAGCGGACCGTGCCCGAAGGCCTGTGGATCAAGTGCGACAGCTGCAGCGCCGTGCTGTACCGCTCCGAGCTGGAGCGCAACTTCGATGTCTGCCCCAAGTGCAGTCATCACATGCGTATCGGTGCACGCCACCGCCTGGAAATGTTTTTCGACGAAGGCTCTACACGCGAAATCGGCGATAACCTCGAGCCGGTCGACGTGCTCAAGTTCAGGGACAGCAAGAAGTATCGCGACCGCCTGAATGTTGCGCAGAAGGCCACGGGCGAGAATGATGCGCTGGTCGTGTTGCGTGGCACGGTACTGGAACTGCCCCTGGTTGCCGCGGCCTTCGAATTTCGCTTCATGGGCGGATCCATGGGGGCCGTGGTCGGCGAGCGCTTCATGCGGGCGGTCAATGCCTGCCTCGAGGAACGTGTGCCGCTGGTCTGTTTTTCCGCCAGCGGCGGTGCACGCATGCAGGAGGCCCTGTTTTCGCTGATGCAGATGGCCAAGACCAGTGCCGGCCTGTCACGCATGTCGGCAGCCGGTCTGCCGTACATCTCCGTGCTCACCGATCCCACCATGGGCGGGGTGTCCGCCAGCTTTGCCATGCTGGGCGACATCAATATCGCCGAGCCCCATGCCCTGATCGGCTTTGCCGGACCGCGGGTCATCGAACAGACCGTACGCGAGACCCTGCCGGAAGGCTTCCAGCGCAGCGAGTTCCTGCTCGAGCACGGCGCCATCGACATGATCGTGGACCGGCGCGAGATGCGCGAGACCATCGCCGGCCTGCTCGGCATGCTGACCGGCAAGCCGGCAGTCGCCTCCTGACACGAACGGTCGCTGGCTGCGGCGACCGACACAGCGGGGCCGTTTGCCGATATGCCACGCTTTACCACGCTGCCGGACTGGCTTGCCTGGCAGGAAAACCTGCATCCGCAGACAATCGACCTTGGTCTGGAGCGGGTTGCCGGGGTCGCTGCACGGCTGAAACTGCAGGACATGCAGCCGCTCGTGGTGTCGGTCGCCGGCACCAACGGCAAGGGTTCGAGTGTTGCCATGCTCGAGTCCATGCTGCTGCAGGCCGGCTACCGCGTCGGTTGCTACACCTCGCCGCACCTCCTGCGCTACAACGAACGGGTCCGGATCAATGCTGCCGCCATCGACGATGCACCGCTGTGCGATGCCTTCGAGGCCGTTGATGCGCAGCGCGGCGACACCAGCCTGTCATATTTTGAATTCGGCACCCTGGCGGCCCTGTGGCTGTTCAGGCAGGCATCGCTGGATGTCATCCTGCTCGAGGTCGGCCTGGGCGGGCGGCTTGACGCGGTCAATGTCATGGATGCCGATGTTGCCCTGGTCACCGCCGTGGACATCGACCACCGCGACTGGCTGGGCGAAGACCGCGAGAGCATCGGCCGCGAGAAGGCCGGCATCTTCCGTGCCGGGCGACCGGCCGTGTGTGCCGATCCCGCGGCACCGCACAGCCTGCATTCGGTGGCGGCCGGGCTGGGCGCAGACTGGTACTGCCTGGGTGAGCAGTTCCACTACGCCATGCAGGCTGACATGTGGCAATGGCACGGTCCGCACTCACACCTGGGGGACCTGCCGCTGCCGTCGCTTCCCGGCCGTCACCAGCTGGACAATGCCGCCGGTGTGCTTATGGTGCTCGAATGCCTGCAGCACCGACTGCCCGTGAGTGCGGCAGCCGTCCGCGCCGGGCTTGCCGGCACCACCTTGCCGGGACGCTGCCAGGTCATGCCGGGGCCGGTTGAGCTGGTACTGGATGTGTCACATAACCCGCACGGTGCCGCGGCCCTGGCTGACATGCTTGCCAGACGTCCCTGCCGTGGCCATACCCACCTCGTGATCGGCATGCTGCAGGACAAGGACGTCGGCGGGACGATAACGGCACTGGCCCCGGTGGCAGACCAGTGGTATTTCGCCGGTCTCGAGACCGGGCGCGGCCTCGCTGCGGAGCAGCTGCAGGCACTCGCAGCCCAGCAGCTGACAAACACGGCAGGCGGCTGCTTTGCCGATGTGGCCGCTGCCTTGCGGCAGGCCTTTGCCAATACCATTGCGGGCGATCGCGTGGTGGTATGCGGTTCGTTTCATACCGTGGCGGCAGCCATGGCATGTAGGGTATAGTCACGCGCTCCTTCAGCGGTTTTCAGGTGAGTTAACCGTCATACGATGAATCAACTACTCAAGCAACGCCTGGTCGGGGCCGTGGTACTGGTTTCCCTGGCCGTTATATTCATCCCCATCATCCTGGAAGGGCCGGAACATGAGTGGTCACCGCGCACCCAGGGCATGCCGGAACCCCCGCAGATCACCTACCATGCGGAAGATGACGTCGAACTGCCGCTGCCCGTCGAGGCGCCGCCGGAAGCAGCGGGCCCGGCACCCGGGGGGGTCACAGCCGAACCGCAGTCGCGCTCACCGGTCGATGCCGGGAGCGCAACAGCGATACAGCCGTCGTCCGGGAACGAGCCGGCAGCCGCCGCGCCGGCACCTGCTCCGCAGCCAGTCAGGGCAAGCCCCCCGCCCGTGCCTGCCGCAAGTGGCGACTGGGTCATCCAGGTCGGCAGGTTCACTCAGCGCCTGAATGCACAGGGATTGCGAGACCGCCTGAAGAAGGCCGGTTACGCCGCCTTCCTGCGGGAAGACAAATCGGACAGCGGGCAGAGCTGGCAGGTCCTGGTCGGCCCGCTGAAGACACGCGGCGATGCTGAAAAGATACGCGACGAGCTGGCCAGCAAGCGCCACCTGAAAGGGTTTGTGATTCAAAACAAGGGCTAACTGTCCGTAATTGGCATGGCGACGGCAAATGGATATCTGCTAGAATCCGTCTTATTCATTTTCCCATTAAAGTCAAAGGGCTGTAGCATCTAGGCCCGAGCACCTCGAGGGATGCACAGCAATGGCCTGGATCGACATCGCGATACTTGCACTGATTGTTCTGTCAGCCGTACTGAGTCTGTTCCGCGGATTCGTCAAGGAGGCACTGGCACTGGCGTCCTGGCTGGTTGCGCTCTGGATTGCGCTGGTGTTCTACGAAGACTTCGCGGCTGTCCTGGCACAGTGGATCGCGGAACCGTCACTGCAGAAGATCATCGCCTTCACCGTCCTGTTCATCCTCGTGTTGCTGATCGGTGCAGCCATCAATTACCTGGCCGGCAAGCTGGTATCGAAAACCGGGCTGGCGGGGACCGACAGGATGCTGGGTGTTGTCTTCGGGGTGGCGCGCGGGAGCGTTATCGTTGCGATCCTGGTGCTGCTGGCCGGGCTGACCCCGGTGCCACAGGACAGCTGGTGGCAGGAGTCACGACTGATCGGCTACTTCCAGGAATTTGCGCTCTGGATGCGTGATTTCCTGCCGGCAGAATTCTCCAAGAACATCTCCTACGTCTAGCGTTATAGCGTCAACACTCAGCGGGCTGACACGACCATGTGCGGCATTATCGGCATCGTTTCACGGGGTGCCCCCGTCAACCAGGCAATCTACGACGGACTGACCGTGCTGCAGCATCGCGGCCAGGACGCGGCGGGCATCATCACTTGCGACGGTGGACGCCTGCATCTGCGCAAGAACAACGGCCTGGTGCGCGATGTCTTCCACACCCGTCACATGCTGCGG
>JBFELL010000057.1:0-15565 GCA_041552135.1 Gammaproteobacteria bacterium | reverse complement strand
CGGGGGCGGCGCTCCTACAGAATCAGGCCGAGACCCTCATTCTGTCCTGCAAATCACGCTGAGGAACCCGTTCACGGATCAGGATTTATACAACGACACAGTCTATACTCTGTTCAAATAGCACTTGTCGGCAATATGCAGGTACCTATGCGTCTGATTATGAAAACCGTTACCTTACTGCTGGCTTTGCTGCTTTCTGCACCCATGCAGGCCGGTGAAGCCGCCTCCAGGCTCGAGCAAACGCCCTATTCCGAGCAAAAGGTCGTGTTCGATTTCTATTTCGATGATCCGCAGAAGATCAATACGGCCCTGTACTGGATCCGCTCGCTGACCAACCCGCTGATGGAGGAACCCTACGGGATGGCGCCGGAGTTCCTGGATATCAAGGTCATCATACACGGCACCGAGATCGTCACCGTGGCACGCAAGAACTACGAAAAATACCGCGAGGCGGTGGAACGCATGCGCTATTACGCCAGCCTGGGTGTCGATTTCAGGGTCTGCGGTCTCGCCGCACATGATTATGATTACGACACCGACGCCTTCTACGACTTCATCAAGGTCGTCCCCTCGGCAATCACCGATCTTGCTCACTGGCAGCTGGAGGGCTACGCCCTGATCACCCCGCTTGTCATGGAGAAGAAATACGCCGTCGAGGAGATTCGCTAGCCCGGGTGCCGGCCATTCCAGGGCCCCGGACTATTTCGCCCGTTTCAGGCTGTTCTTGTCGAAGTCACGGTCTCTCAGACCGGTGCGGAAGTTATATTCCTCCCATAGCAGCGTGGTGCTCTTGCCGGTCTGGTGGTTCACCATTTCATAGCGCATGGCCCTCCAGTACTTGTCCAGGTACTGGCGGTATTCGTGGAATGTCAGGGTTTTCAGGTGATCGTTCTTGCGGTCGTAGTAGTCGATCTTCTGCGGGCGATACTCCGCCTTGTCTAACCAGACAACCTGGCGGGTATAGCCGGAATTCTTGTCGACCGGGTCACGCTCGATAACGAAGGTGTCGGTTCCGTCGAGTGCTTCATCGCGCAGGTATTTATAGGTGTACTTCTCGACCTCGTCCGATGAGATGTCCTCGTAGGCGAATTCGCTGCCCATGAAGGGACCTGACTTGTTCTTCGAGGCGATACGCTTGACGCGCTTCAGTGCCGGCAGGTAGAGCCACTGGTCATCCGGCGTGTTGACATGCGAGAAGGTCAGGAAGGCCGTGCCCTTGACGTCCGCGGGCGAGTCGAAGATCGACATGCTCTTGTCACCATCACCCTCGATCTCCAGGGTGCGCACGCGCACCTCCCGGGTGCTCTCGTCACCCTGCTTGTTGCGCAGGACCATCTTCATGGTGGCAGTGGAATCGCCATAACCCTTGTCGCGCAGGTCGGCTTCCGTGGCGATGGCCAGGCCCTGTTCCTCCGGTGTCTGTGCCAGGGCGGCAAGGGCCAGGCTGCCCAGCAGCAGCAACAGTGCAATCCTGTATGGTTTCATTTCTCGACCTTCATCAGTAGCGGTGGCAGGAACAGGAAATCGGCAATCAGCGCAAAGCCGATGGTGATTGCGGTCAGCACGCCCATGTCGGAGTTTAGCTTGAACGGCGACTGGCTGAGCACCATAAAGCCGGCAATCAGCACCACGGAAGTGACCAGCAGCGCGGTACCGACGGTAGAGAAGGCGTAGCGTACGGCGTCTTCCGGACTCAGCTGCTGTTCACGCCGCGCGCGCAGGTACTTGCTCAGGAAGTGGACGGTATCATCGACCACGATACCCAGCGTCATGCCGGCCACCACGGAAAGGCCGAGCCCCACTTCACCCACCAGCAGCCCCCACAGGCCGAAACCCATGGCGGCAGGGGCCAGGTTGGGGATGAGGCTCATGCCGCCTATCTTGAATGACTGCAGGGCAAGGATCAGGATGCCGGAAATCAGCACCAGTGCAACCGTGGTGCCGGTGAGCATGCTGATGATATTGCGCTGGCCGATATGGGCGAACATGACCGACGGGCTGGCCCCGGCTGACTTCATGGACGGCGCGTTCTTCGCCAGCCAGTCCTGCGCCTTGTGCTCCAGTGCCAGCATTTCGTTGCTGGAGATGTTCCTGACGGTGACCGTCATGCGGGTCGCCGACTTGCCGACATCGATCTGGTTGTTCAGGTCCAGCCCGTACGGCAGGGACATCTCGTACAGCAGCAGGTATTGTGCCGTCAGATCTCGCTGCTCCGGCAGGCGGTACCATTCCTCCCTGTCGCTGTGCATGTTCATATTGAGCCGTTTGAGGATGTCGGGCAGCATGTTGACATGCAGGACTTCCGGTTGCGTCTTGTACCAGTTGGCGAAGTGCTCGACATCCCGGAGAAAGTCGGGATTGCTGATGCCGCCGCTCTCGCCGGCGCCAAGCGAGTAATCAATGGTATAGAGGCCGGTCAGATTGTCAGAGGTGAACTCGGTTGAAAGGCGAAAATCGATGCTTTCATCAAAGTATTTGATGAACTCGTCATTCAGCTCGTTGCGCGGAATGAACATGACCAGGGAAACGATGATAAAACCGGTGCCCCAGAACAGGAACTTGCGGCGCTCGACCACGGTATCGGCAAAGCGGTCCATGAAGCGTGAATGGCGTGTCTCGCCCGGTTTGATGCGCACCGGCATCACCAGCATCAGTGCCGGCAGCAAGGTAACCGAGTAGACGAAGGCCAGCATCACACCCACGGCGACGATGTTGCCAAGGTCCCGAAACGGCGGTGCATCGCTGAAGTTCAGGCTCATGAAGCCAATCGCGGTTGTCACCGATGTCAGGAAGACCGGTTGCAGGTTGATCCTGAGACTCTCGACCACGGCGCTGGTCTTGTCCATCCCCCGGCGCATGGCGTGCAGGAAGGTCACCAGGATGTGCACACAGTCCGCCACCGCCAGCGTCAGGATAATGGTGGGTGACGTGGCCGACGGAGGCGTGAGCTTCATGCCGGCCCAGCCCGCCAGCCCCATTGCCGTGATGACGGAAAACACAATGACGAATACTGTCCCCAGCGTCGCAGTGAAGGATCGCAACAGCAGTGCCAGCGTCAGGATTATCACCACAAACATCGTCGGGACGAGCGTCTGCTGGTCACGGATGCTGACTTCCGGAAAGGAGTTGTTCATCATCACCATGCCGGTGAGATAGATGTCGAGGTTCGGATTGGCAGCGCCGAGCGTCTCGACGAGCTGGCGGGCATAGGTGGCGACTTCCGGCACCTCCTGCCCGGTCTGCATATCCGGATCCGGCAACTGCACCGTCACATTCACCCCGGTAACCTGGCCATTTGCGGAAATCAGCCGGTTTCTCAGCAGGGGTTCGGCAAGAGCGATGTCGCGGATCCGCCGCAGCGCCGCGGCATCCAGCTCACCGGCTTCGGGCACGAGATCGTCGACTGTCAGGTCATCGCCATCGGCCTCGGTATGCTGGAAATTCGTGATCGAATCGACGCGGATGGAATACGGGATCTGCCAGGCCGCCTCGGTCAGCGCGATGGCGCTGGCCAGTGTGTCGTTGCTGAAGACACGGCCATCCTTCGGCGCCAGAACGAACAGGACATTGTCGGTCTTGGTGTAGGTGTTCTGCAGTTGCTCGAAGGCCTGCAGCTGCGGGTTGTCCTTGCTGAAAAAGACACGGTAGTCGGTCTTGAAGGCAAGAAACTGACCGCCACTGCCGGCCGCGGCGACAAGCAGCAGGCAGATGGCCAGCACCGGGTAGCGCCAGCGCACCAGCCATTCCCCGTAACGCTTACCCCTGTGGACGGCCATGACGGGTATTGTCGAGCATCAGTCAGGCATCCGGTTCGAGAGACTGGAGGTGACTGATCAGTCCGGCGGTGCAACTGCCCAGTACCTCGCGACTCTGGGCGTTCTTGGCCATGCCGATGCAGCCTTCCAGTGCCGCCAGGATGAACATGGCGGTTTCCCGGGAGTCGAGCGACAACCGGATGTTGCCACAGCGCTTGCCGTGTTCCAGCGCACCGATGATACCGGCGCTCCACAACTGGTATATGTCGCCGATCTGTTGCCTGAAGTCCTCGTCCAGCGGTGACATTTCCTGCGCCAGGTTATTCAGCGGGCAGCCGAGGCTGATAATGTCATCGGTGATCGCGTCATCCTGGTTGCGAATAATGTCGATAAGCGTCCGCACAGGCTGATCGGTCGACTGCAGGGGCTGCAGCCAGATATCTTCTATGTGGGCGCGGATCGTGGTATCGATCACCGCGTGGGCCAGCACCTTCTTGCTCTGGAAATGGTGGTACAGGCCGCCCTTGGTAATCCCCGCGGCGGCAAGGACATGGTCGAGGCGCATACCCTGGTAGCCGTTACGGTGCATTTCCCGGAACGCGGCCTCGATGATCCGCTGCCGGGTGGCCTCGGCGTCACGATCAACGGATTGTACGGTTGCTCTGGCCGGCATTGCCGGGGATCACCTCGACGAGAATAACGAAAATAAACCAGTCCAGACAATAGGTTATTGGCATACCGACTGGATGGTCTGTAGTATACGGGCGTCGACGCACGCATGCAACGTCCTTGATCACCGGCGATAGCCAGGGGGGATGCCCGTCGGGAGTGCAATGCGCAGGGTGATGATGGCCTTTTTCGCCCTGATCCTGATGGCTATGTACCTGACCGGCTTCCAGACGGCGCACTGGCCCCTCACCCTACCGGCAGCGACGGCTGCCTTCGCCGGGTTTACCGGCACCTGCCCCGGCTGGCTATCTTCAGCGGCCCCGGCATCAGGGCTCAGCTGCCCGGCAAGCGCATCCGGGCAGCCGCCTGGACGAAGGCGCCCTGCCTGCCCTGCACGTGGGGCCTTTTCAGTCTGGTACGCGGTTAACACCCCGTGCCGCCGCTCTTGTGTGATAATACGCCCTCTTCAAAACCACATCGCAATTCCCTTTCTTCCCGGCACGACATGTCCAAAAGCAACCACCAGACAGACGGCGAACATCCGGCAAGCCCGTTTGCGCCGGTCTTGCCGTCCAGTGGCACCCTGTCCTGGGGCAAACTCGAGGGAGACAGCCTGTCCCTGGTGCTGGCGCGCGCCACGCAGGAATACGACGGCCTGCTGGTCGTGGTGACGCCGGACATGCAGTCCGCGGACCGGTTATACGACCAGCTCGGTTTTTTTCTCGATGGCAGCGGCACCACGCGGCATGTCTTTCCCGACTGGGAAACCCTGCCCTACGATGTCTTTTCACCACACCAGGACATCATTTCCGGCCGGCTTTCGACCCTGTATCACCTGACCGGTATCCGGCACGGTGTCCTGGTCATCCCCGTCAGCACACTGATGCAGCGCCTGCCGCCGCGCGAGTTTCTCTATCGCAACAGCCTGGTCATGCAGAAAGGCGATCGGCTCGATCTCGAATCGATGCGCGGGCGGCTGGACAGCGCCGGCTACCGCTGTGTTTCACAGGTGATGGAACACGGTGAATTCGCCGTCCGCGGTTCGCTGCTCGACCTGTATCCCATGGGCAGCGAGGTACCCTTGCGCATCGACCTGTTCGATGACGAAATCGACTCCATCAAGACCTTCGACATCGAAACCCAGCGCTCCATCGAGGCGCGCGACTCGATCAACCTGCTGCCGGCACGTGAATTCCCGCTGGACGCCGGGGCGATACGGCTGTTCAGAAGGCAGTTCCGCGCCCGCTTCGAGGGCGATCCGCAGGGCAGTTCCATCTACCGGGACATCAGCGAGGGTATCGCGCCCGGCGGTATCGAGTACTACCTGCCACTGTTTTTCGACGCCACCGAGACGCTCTACGACTACCTGCCGCAGGGCGCCATGCTGGTCATGCTGGACGGCGCGGACGAGGCCGGCAGCGACTTCGTGGAACAGGCCGCGGAGCGCTACGAATCGCGTCGCCACGACCGCGAGCGCCCCCTGCTGCCGCCCGATGCGCTGTTTATCGATGCCGGGGAACTGCAGGCTTTCAGCCGCCGCTATCCCATGGTACGCGTGGCGAAGTTCCGGCAGCCGGACCACCCGGGCACACTCATTCGCTACAACACCGGCCTGCCCGGTGACCTGAAGATACGCCAGCGCGCAGAACAGCCGGCAGCGCCACTGCAGGCCTTCCTGCGGGAACATCCCGGCCGGGTGCTGTTTACCGCGGAGTCGGCCGGCCGTCGCGAGACCCTGGCCGAGCAGCTGCGCGGCTTCGGCATCCCGGCCACCGTGACCAGTGGCTGGCAGGCCTTTCTCGACGACGAGGTTCCCGCAGGCCTGACGGTGGCGCCACTCGAACAGGGGCTGGTCATAAATGACCCGGCCATTGCCATCATCACCGAAACCAGCCTGTTCGGTGAACATGCCCGCCAGTCCCGCCGCCGCAGACCGGAGCGTGATCCGGCGAGCATCATCCGCAATCTCGCCGACCTGGAGATCGGCGCACCGGTGGTGCACGAGGAGCATGGCGTCGGTCGCTTTCTCGGGCTCGAGTCCCTGTCCGTCAACGACATCCCGTCGGAATACCTCACCCTGGAATACAGTGGTGGTGACAAGCTGTACGTGCCGGTTGCCGCGCTTGCGCTCATCAGCCGCTACACCGGGGCGGCACCGGAGCATGCCCCGCTGCACAAGCTGGGCGGCGACCAGTGGCAGCGTGCCCGCAGGAAGGCCGCCGAGCGGGTGCGCGACGTGGCCGCCGAACTGCTCGACGTGTATGCCCGCCGGGCGGCCCGCAAGGGCCATGCCTGCGCCTCGCCACAGGACGAATACGCCAGCTTCGCCGCCTCGTTCCCGTTCGAGGAGACACCGGACCAGGAGGCCTCGATCGCCGGCGTGCTGGCCGACATGCAGGCACAGACCCCGATGGACCGCGTCGTCTGCGGCGATGTCGGCTTCGGCAAGACCGAGGTTGCCATGCGGGCGGCCTTCCTGGCGGCGCAGGACGGCAGGCAGGTCGCACTGCTGGTGCCGACCACGCTGCTGGCCCAGCAGCATTACGAGAACTTCCTCGACCGCTTCTCGGACTGGCCGGTGCGCATCGAGGTGCTGTCGCGCTTTCGCAGCACCAGGCAGCAGGACAACGTGTTGCAGGGCATCGCCGACGGCACGGTCGACATCGTCATCGGTACCCACAAGCTGCTGCAGGAGGGCGTGCGTTTCAAACGCCTGGGCCTGCTGATCATCGACGAGGAACACCGCTTCGGCGTACGCCAGAAGGAGCGACTGAAAAGCCTGCGCACCCAGGTCGACATTCTAACCCTGACTGCCACCCCGATCCCGCGCACCCTGAACATGTCGCTGTCCGGGCTGCGTGACCTGTCACTTATCACGACCCCGCCGCCAAACCGGCTGGCGGTCAAGACCTTTGTTTCGGAATGGAACGACGCCACCATCAAGGAGGCCTGCCAGCGCGAGATCAAGCGCGGCGGTCAGGTGTATTTCCTGCACAACGAGGTGGAGTCGATCGAGCGCATCGCCGGCGAGCTGGAGAAGATTGTTCCCGAGGCCTCGGTGCGGGTCGCGCACGGCCAGCTGCGCGAACGCGAACTGGAACAGATCATGATGGATTTCTATCACCGGCGCTTCAACCTGCTGGTGTGCACGACCATCATCGAGAGCGGCATCGATATCCCCACCGCCAACACCATACTCATGAACCGCGCGGACAAGCTGGGGCTGGCCCAGCTGCACCAGCTGCGTGGCCGTGTCGGGCGTTCGCATCACCGCGCCTATGCCTACCTGCTGGTGCCGCCGCGCAAGGTCATGACGGCCGATGCCGTAAAGCGCCTGGAGGCGATCGAGTCCATGGAGGAACTCGGTGCCGGCTTCACCCTGGCCACGCATGATCTGGAAATCCGCGGCGCCGGTGAACTGCTCGGTGACGAACAGACCGGCCAGATCCACGAAATCGGCTTCACGCTCTATACCGACCTGCTGGAGCGCGCCGTCAGGGCCTTACGCGAGGGCCGGCAGCCGGAACTCGACAGACCGCTGCACCAGGGACCCGAGATCGACTGCCTGGTGCCCGCGCTGATCCCGGATGACTACATAGCGGATGTACACACACGACTGGTCATGTACAAGCGCGTGGCCGGTGCGGCCTCGCCGGCCGAGCTGCGTGATCTGCAGGTGGAAATGATCGACCGTTTCGGCCTGCTGCCGGAGGCGCTGAAGAACCTGTTCCGGATAACCGCGATCAAGCTGGACGCCGAGCCCATGGGCGTCACCCGGATCGAAATCGGCAAACTGGACGGTCGCATCCTGTTCGGCGACGAGCCTGATATCAACACGCAAAAGCTGGTAGAGTTGATCCAGCTGCATCCGCAGCGCTACCGTTTTGAAGGCGGCAACAAGCTGCGTTTCAGCGGCGACTTCGAGCAGGCAGAGGACCGGTTTACCGCCGTTGTGGATATCCTGTCGCTGCTCTCGCCGGTGGCCAAACCCGAGGAAAAGGTAATGCACCATGCCTGAGAAAGGTTTTTCATGCCGCCTGACGAGCGGCCTGCTGATGCTGGCACTGCTGGTTACTTCAGCCGGCACGCAGTCTGCCAGCACTGGCGAGACACCGGCACAGTACGATGTCGAGATCATTGTGTTTCGCAACCTGTCCGGCCAGACCGACGGCGAGCAATGGCCGCATGCCGGCGATGCACCGGCTGATCCTGCCGGACACTTCCGTGCGGAGGACACGCCGACTGATTTGCCGGAATCGGGCTACCGGATGCAGCGCATCGCCGATTCGCTGAACCGTTCCGGTGCCTACCGTGTCGTTGCGCACAAGGCCTGGAGGCAAACGGCTCGCGATCGTGCGCAGGCCGCCCCCTTCCCGGTCAATGCGACGGGAGATGAACTCGATGGCACAGTCACGCTGGTGCGCGAGCGTTTCCTGCACCTCAATGTCGACCTGGTACTGCAGTCCACCTACTCCCTCGATGAAAAACGACGCCTGCGCAGCGGTGAACGGCACTATTTCGACCATCCCATGTTCGGGGTTATCGCCGAAGTGAACCCCTATGTGCCGCCGGAACCTGCAACACCGGCCAGTGAAACGGCACCGCTCGCGCAAGATCCAGGCAATGGCGAGATCGCCGGCCCTGCGGCGGAAACACCCGTTCCCGTCCCCGGTCACCGCGTCCGGCAGGCGCCGTACTGAATCAGACCGGATTGATGGTGCGCTCGAGCAGGTTGCGCACCTGCGCCATGGAGCTGTGCAGGGTGGACTCGACTTGATCCATGTCGATGGCGCCCTCGCCCCGCCCGGCGGCGCGATTGGCGCACACCGCGCAGGCCGCATAGCAAAGGTCGATCTCGCGTGCCAGCGCGACTTCCGGCATGCCGGTCATGCCGACAATGTCACAACCGTCGCGCTCCATGCGATTGATCTCGGCCGCACTCTCCAGCCGTGGCCCCTGGGTAGCCCCGTAGGTCGCCCCGACAATCACATCGATGCCGGCGTGGTTCGCACCGGCGATCAGGGCCTGGCGCATCTCCTCGCAATACGGTTCGGTGAAATCGATATGGGTGACATGGGTGAGGTCTTTCTCGTAGTAGGTGTGCTTGCGTGACCAGGTGTAATCAATGATCTGGTCGGGAATGACCAGGGCGGCCGGGCCGATGTCGCTGCGGATACCGCCGACCGAGCAGATGGAAATGACACGCGTGACACCGGCATACTTCAGCGCCCACATGTTGGCCCGGTAGTTCACCATGTGCGGCGGTATGGTGTGGCCATAGCCGTGGCGGGCCAGGAAGACGACTTCCGTGCCGCTCAGGTTGCCGAACGTCAGGGCACCGGAAGGCTCCCCGTGCGGGGTGTGCACGACCTCGCGGCGCACAATCTCCAGGTTCTTGAGTGACGTCAGTCCGGTCCCGCCGATGATTGCAAGATCGACCATGTGATCTCCAGGTTGGCTGTTGTTTGTGTTTGTTGCGGCTGCGGCCATCGGTCCGGGCCGGCTATTCCTGCCCGGATCCGAGTGCATAGATGCCGTTGAGATTTCGCAGGTAGCCCCGGTAATCCATGCCAAAGCCGAAGACATACCTGTCCTCCACACCCAGGCCGACGACATCCGCCTTGATACCCGGCAGCCGGCGATCGTGATGCTTTTCGATCAGCACGGCAGTGCATATCCGGCTGGCACCGCTGCGCCGGCAGTAGTCCGTGACCGTTTGCAGGGTATTGCCCTCGTCCAGTATATCGTCGATGACCAGCACCGTTCGTCCCTCCAGCGGGATGCGTGACTCGCACTCCCAGCGGACATCCGGCTCACCGGTCGTGTTGCCGCGGTAGCGGGTCGCGTGCAGGTAATCGATTTCCAGCGGAAACGCCAGCCGCGTCAGGATATGCCCGGCCGGGATGATGCCGCCGGTAAGGACCACGAGCACGACCGGAACCGTACCGGCGACCGCGACCTCGATCCCGGCCGCCATGCGGTCCAGCGCGGCATGAATGTCCTCCGGGCTGTAAAGCATGACGGCGTTGTCCCGCAACGCCTGGATCCGGTTGTGTTCAGCTTCCATCGGGTATTCTCCGCAGGCCCGCCGGCTGGCGTGCAAGCTCTTTACTCAAGGTCCAGCTCCAGTTCCGGGTTTTCCTCACAACCCCGCACGGCGGCAACGGCCTGTTGCCAGCGCGGACTGGCGTGCAGCCCGGCCATGCCCGGCGCCTTGCGGCCGTGCAGGCGCATCAGGCGCGTCATGAGCACCGGGTTGGCATACTCCACGAATGACTCGGCGACGCGCGCGGCATTGTCCCGGTCGTTGCAGACCAGCACCATATCACAGCCGGCCCCGAGTGCGGCTTGCGCCCGGGCCACATGATCGCCGGCACAGGCCGCGCCTTCCATGCTGAGATCGTCACTGAACACGAGCCCCTGGAATCCAAGCGTGTCGCGCAGCACCGCCCGCACCCAGAAACCGGAAAAGCCGGCCGGCTCACGGTCGACTGCGGAATACACCACGTGCGCCATCATCACTGCAGCGAGGCCGTAATGGACCATGCGCTCGAACGGCACCAGGTCCCACTGCGCGATGTCCTCGTAGCGACGCTCATCGACCGGCAGGGCGACATGCGAATCGGCAGCCACCGCGCCGTGCCCGGGGAAATGCTTGCCGGTTGCCGCCATGCCGGCATCCTGCATGCCGCGCTGGTAGGCATGCGCCAGCTCCGCCACCGCCTCGGGCCGGCTGTGCAGGGCACGGTCGCCAATGATGGTCGACACGCCGTAATCCAGGTCAAGCACCGGTGCGAAGCTGATATCCACACCGACGGCACGCAGCTCGGATGCCATCAGCCAGCCAGCGGTCTGCGCCAGGTTAAGTGCCCGCTTCCTGTCCTTGTCATACATCACGCCCAGGCACGCCAGCGGCGGCAGACGCGTGAAGCCGTCGCGGAACCGCTGCACCCGGCCACCCTCCTGGTCGACGGCAACCAGCACGCGCGGTTCGCGCAGGGCATGGATGCTTTCGATGAGCTGCGTGAGCTGTTCCGGGCAGTCATAGTTGCGCGTGAAGAGAATGACGCCACCTACCGCCGGGTGCGCAATCAGTTCGCGGTCCTCCGCGTTCAGTTCGCAGCCCTCGATATCGAGCATCAGTGGTCCGAGCGTCATGCCGCGGCCCTTCGCCCGGACAGGCTCCGGGTATCCAGCCGGTCGCGCAGGCGATCACCCAGCAGGTTGACCGACAGCACCACGATAAAGATGGCCAGCCCCGGTGCCAGCACCATGTGCGGTGCGACCAGCAGGTAGCGCGTGCCGTCGCGGATCATGGCGCCCCAGGAGGCCGCCGGTGGCTGCACGCCGAGACCGAGGAAGGACAGGCCCGCCTCGGCAATCACCACGGCCGCCACCCCGAAGGTGGCCTCGATGATGAGTGGCGCGGCCATCAGCGGCAACAGGTGCCTGAGCATGATGACGTGTTTCCTGCTGCCAAGTGCCTCTGCGGCCATGACATGCTCCCGGTGTTTGAGTGACAGCACCTGTGCGCGTGACAGGCGCGCATAGCCTACCCAGCCGACCACGGTCAGTGCAATGACCACGTTGTCGATGCCGGGCCCCAGCAGGCCGGCGAGCGCGATGGCCAGCAGGATGCCGGGAAAGGCCAGGAAGATGTCGATCAGCTGGACCAGCAGCCGGTCCCACCAGCCGCCGCGCCAGGCACTGAAGGTACCGATCAGGGTGCCGAGTATTGCCGACAGGCAGACCACCCAGGCGGCCACCAGGAACGAGGTGCGGGCACCGAACAGCAGGCGATCGCCGATTTTTCGTCCGAGGTCGTCAAAGCCCAGCAGGGCCTCGCTGCCCGGTGGCACCAGGATCTGCTCCAGCCGGATCTGGTTGGGCGACAGCGACAGGAACTGAACCCCCAGCGCCAGCAGCGCCCAGCCCAGCAGGATACCGGCCGGCAGCCAGCCCCGGGTCATGGCGTCGCCCCCAGGCGGATACGCGGGTCGACCCAGGCATAGGCGAGATCAGTCAGCAGGTTGACCAGTACATAGGTCAGGCTGATCAGCAGCACGCAGGCCTGCACCACCGGGTAGTCGCGGGTCTGGATCGCCTCGATGGTCAGCAGGCCGATGCCCGGCCAGGAGAACACCGTCTCGGTCACCACGGCACCGGCCAGCAGCGCCCCGAGCTGAAGTCCCAGGAGCGTGATGACCGGCAGCAGCGCGTTGCGCAGGCCGTGCCGCAGCAGGATGAGGTACGGCGGCAGGCCCTTGGCGCGCGCGGTGCGAATGTAGTCCTCGCCAAGCACCTCCAGCAGGCTGCTGCGCACCATGCGCGACAGGATCGCCGCCAGCCCGGTGCCCAGGGTGAGCGCCGGCAGCACCACGGCACCCGCGCCCTCCCGGCCACTGACCGGGAACCAGCCCAGCCACAGCGAAAACACCAGGATCAGCAGCGGTCCCAGCCAGAAATTCGGTATCGAGACGCCCAGCATGGAGAAGGCCATGCTGCCCGTGTCCCAGGGCGTGTCACGCCGCACCGCCGCCAGCATGCCGAGCGGCAGGGCCAGCACGGTGGCGATCAACAGCGAAACCGCCGCCAGCAGGGCGGTCGCCGGCAGGCGTTCCAGCAGCACGTCCGCGACGGGACGCTGCGAGTGAAACGAGGTACCCAGATCAAGCCGCGTCAGTCCCTCGAGGTAGGCCGCGAACTGCACCGCCACCGGCCGGTCCAGGCCGATGGAGCTGCGCAGCGACTCGCGGTCCGCGGGCGTGGCACCCTCCCCCAGCATGACATCGACCGGGTCCCCGGGAATCAGGTGGATGAGCAGGAACACGATGCAGACGACACCGATGACGACAATCACGGCACCGCCGACGCGCTGGATCAGGTAGCTCGGCATAGGGCGATTATATTCACACTCTCACCGGCCTGCAGAGCCTTGTGGAGACTGTTGCCAGTCACTCATATCCTGTGATGCCGGCTGCATCATGATGGACCGGGATGCGGCGTTCGCACGCAACCACGCGCCGCTCTAGCCGGACATGCCTGCCTCTGTCACCGGTGGCGGCTGCGCCGGTACAGGACAAATGCCACATCGTCCGGCTTGTGCGGGTGGTTACTGTCGGGGCCTGCCATACGCTCGCGGCAGCGATCCAGCAGCCGTGTGCCGGCATCCGCCAGGGGACCGGTGCGCACCATGTCGACGATTTCGCCGGTGTACAGGTTGTCGAACAGTCCGTCACTGGCGACCACCACCGTGTCGCGCGGGGCCAGTTCGACCGGCGGACTCATCTCGATACGCATGTCCGTCATGCCGACCATGTTGGAGACCAGATGGCGCTCCTTGTGGAACATCGCCGATTCCTCGTCCAGCATGCCGGATGCCTCGGCATAGCCGGTCGGCGAATGGGCCATGGACTGGTACTTGATGCGGCCGCGCTGGCCGGTGATCAGGATCATGGCGTCACCGGCGTGGTAGGCGCGCAGCGTGGTGCCGTCGATGCCGACAACGGCGATGGTGGTTGCACTGCCCTGCCCGCTTGCCAGGATGGCCTTGTTGGCCAGCTCCAGCCCGTCCAGCACTGCCTCACGCTGGGCATCGCCGTGCTGGTGCTCGACATGCTCGCTCAGGAGCTGCAGTGCCAGCCCGGCGGCAAGGTTGCCGGCCGGCAGGCCGCCCAGGCCGTCGGCGACGGCGATAACGCCGCTATCCGTGTTGCCCGGTATGATGGCGGCGGCATCCTCGTTGGCGGTTTCGCGGCCCGGCCGCCGTTGCGTGAAAACACAGGCCTCGCCACCGGCCAGCGGCAGGATCTTGGGGGCCACCATGTCCATTTCCAGGTAGAGCTGCGGCTTCATGCACGCGAGGTCCATTGCAGGCTCTCCAGGTATTCGCGCAGCTGGCCGGCGGTGCGGAATTTCTTCAGGATCAGGCCGTGTTTCAGGCCGCAGCAGATGGCCTTGATCTCCGCTGGCTGGTTCCGGTAGCGCGGGGCACCACCGACGGCCTCGTGGAGGATCTTCACCAGGTTGATCACATCGTCGCGTATATTCTCCGGGCGCGGCATACCCCAGTGAAAGAAATCCAGCAGTTTCAATTCGAATCCAAGGCCGTAACGCTGCACGATAATGTTGTCACTGTGCAGGTCGCCGTGGTAGTCCTTCATCTGGTGGATGCACTCGATACCGGAGGCGAGCGCATGCAGCAGGTGCAGTGCCTGGAAGGCGGTAAGGCGCCGGCCGGGCTGGCGCTTCAGGAAGTCCGACAGCAGCTCGCCTTCAACGAAATCGGAGACCAGCAGCGTGATCGGGACCTTGCGGTAGATGATGGTGTCGCGCGTGTGGTACTGGATGGCGATCGGGCAATGCCGAAGCCGGTGCAGCTTGCGGGCATAGAAGTTGGCGACCCGGTCCCTCGGGTTGCGGTGCGGATAGAACAGCTTGACGGCGCGCTCGATATCCGTGGGGTCTTCCCTGACGAGGAACACCTCGCCTTCCCAGCCGCGCCCAAGCCGCTGGATGACTTCGTACTTGCCTGCCAGCACGCGCCCGGCCTTGATATCAAAGTGCTTGATGACCGGTATGTGTGAGTGCCTGTGCTTCGTCATACCGGCTAGAATACCCTTGGCGCATGCAGCAGAAAAGCGCCATCGGTACAAGCTGACGCCGGATGCCCCGGACTTGCGATGAACAACATAATCTACATACTTCTCGCCGCTGTACTGCTCTATGCCGTGCTGGCGGCCTGGGTGTTCTTCATGCAGCCACGGCTGATCTATTATCCCGATATGCCGGGACGTGCCATTGAAATCACGCCCGAGACCGTTGCACTCGAATACGAGGACATCACCCTGTCCACGCAAGACGGTGAACGCCTGCACGGCTGGTTTGTGCCGCACCCGTCTGCAGGCGCCACCCTGCTTTTCTGTCACGGCAATGCCGGCAATATCTCGCACCGGCTGGATACCATCGCCCTGTTTCACGAGCTTGGCCTGAATGTGCTGATTTTCGACTATCGCGGTTACGGGCTCAGCAGCGGCACCACGACCGAACAGGGTACCTACCGGGATGTCGATGCGGCCTGGAATTATCTGGTCGAGGATCGTGGCATCAAGCCGGAGTCCATCGTCCTGTTCGGCCGCTCG
>JBFELL010000056.1:0-15623 GCA_041552135.1 Gammaproteobacteria bacterium | reverse complement strand
GGTGTGCGCCAGTCGCTCGTAGTAGGCGACCTCGCGCGGATCGATGCTTGACGCGGTTTTCATAACAGGCCGTTACCTTTCCTTGCGCCCCGCCGGCTCGGGATTCAGGCGCCGGACTTCCCGGGACTGCCAACCCCCGGCTGACCTGACCTCGGGTCAGGACGCTGTTGATATGTATTCCCTGCGACTTGTTACGGTGACCACGCCCGGAAGGTTCACCCGGAATGCATTTCCTGCGAAAGAGCGCGGCTGTCAGGGGCCATTCACTGCTTGATTCAGGGTTAATGCAATGCCAAAGCGCCAAAGGGGACAGATTTATTTGCTCAGTCAAATAAATCTGTCCCCTTTGGCTATCCCCTTTGGCTATCCCCTTTGGCTATCCCTTCGACTTGTCCCCTTTGGTACTACGTTTACATGGAATCCAGGGCCTGCCTCGAACCCTTGTGCCCCTGTTCCGCCGCCCTGGTGAACCACTTCCTGGCCTCTTCACGGTCCGGCTCTACACCCTGCCCCTTCAGGTACAGGTTCCCCAGATTGAACTGGGCGCGGGCATGGCCAAGCTCCGCGGCCTTGCGAAACCACTTCGATGCCTCGGCGTAATCCCGCTCGACACCCTGACCCTTGCGATACATGAGGCCCAGGTTGTTCTGCGCGCTGATGTGACCGTGCTTTGCCGCCTTCTCGTACCACCCGGCCGCTTTCCCGTAATTCTGCTTGACACCGTTGCCCCTGGCATAGCGCAGGCCCATGCTGTACTCGGCGGGGGGGTAGCCCTTGCCGGCGGCCTTGCGATGCCACTTGACCGACTCCGCATAGTCCTTGCGGTTTCCCTTGCCGGTAAAATAGCTGAGGCCCAGCCTGTGCTGGGCAACCGTGTCGCCTTTCGCGGCCGCCAGCCGATACCACTCGGTGGACATCGCCTCGTCCTTCTCGACGCCCTTGCCCGTTTTGTACAGCGTACCCAGCTGGACCATCGCCTGGGTGTCACCGGCAGCAGCGGCCTGCTCGAGCCATTTCAGGCCCTCTGCCTCGTCCTTCTCCACGCCCTGCCCGCTGGCGTACATCATGGCAATGTTGATCATGGCCCGGGTATCGCCCTGGTCTGCTGCCAGCCGGTACCAGCGCATGGCCTCGGCATAGTCCTTCTCGACGCCCCGGCCTCCCCGGTGGAAATTCCCCAGGTTCGTCTGTGCCTTGGCATGCCCCTGCGACGCGGCCTTGCGGTACCAGTCGGCGGCCTTGTCCAGGTCCCGTTTCACACCCCCCTTTCCGGCTTCGTAGCGCAGGCCCAGGTTGAACTGGCTGTCCCTGTCACCCTGTTCGGCGGATTTCCTGGTCTCCTCGAGTGAGTCTGCACACAGGGCCGGGGCCGGCGTCACGAAAAACAGGACAAGCAGCAGTGTCGCAAGCAGTTTTCTCATAATGGATTCACCGTAATGTTGCATGTTTTCCGATTAGCCAACGTGGCTCACCACCGTCGCGAATAGCGGGGAAAACACGAATAAATGCTTGGAGAGCCCCTCAGGCGGTGACGCGCAGGCAGTGTACACTGAACAACCCGTCCGCATCGGTCCAGACCTGCTCTGCCGCATAGCCGGCCTGCGCGCCCAGGTCGTGAAACTCATCCACGCTGTACTTGTAGGAATTCTCGGTATGGATGCTCTCGCCGGTCCCGAACGCGAAGCGATTTCCGTCAACGCGAACCTGCTGGGTACAGTTACTGACCAGGTGCATCTCGATACGGCCTTGCGACTCGTTGTAGAACGCCCGGTGCTCGAACCGGTCGGTATCGAAGTCAGCATCGGCCTCCCGGTTGATGCGGGTGAGCAGGTTCAGGTTGAAGGCGGCGGTGATCTGCTGGCTGTCGTTGTAGGCCGCATCCAGTTGCTGTTTGTCTTTCTTCAGGTCCACGCCAATCAGCAAGGCACCGCCCGGCCCGAGTTCCTCGCCCACATCGCGCAGCAAACCGACAGCGGCAGGCGGCTCGAAGTTACCGATGCTCGAGCCGGGGAAGAAGGCGGCCCGGTCGGCATCCAGCGGCAGCTCGGGCAGTTGCAGCCCGGCGGAGTAGTCGGCGCACACCGCCTCGACCCGCATGTCCGGATAATCCCGGGCGATATGGCTGGCCGAGTCGCGCAGGTGTTCGCCCGAGATGTCCACCGGCATGTACACCGCCGGGCGCAGCGAATCGAGCAATACCCGTATCTTCAGCGGGCTGCCGCTGCCCAGCTCGATCAGCACGGAGTCATGCCCGAGGTGCGCGGCAATGGCTTCGCCCTGCTCGCGCAGGATGCCGATCTCGGTGCGGGTCGGGTAGTACTCGGGCAGTCGGGTGATGGCATCGAACAACTGCGAACCGCGCCTGTCGTAGAAGAATTTCGGTGACAGGTGCTTCGGCTGGCAAGCCAGGCCACGCAACACCTCGCCCAGCAGGTCTCCTGCATCGGGGTGGTAATCATGAAACGCGTAGTGCATCGGCCCTCCTGTGACTGGCTCGCCGTTCGGCTTCAGGCGTTGTCCGCCAGGCGCAGCCCCTGGAACTGCCAGCGCTCGTGCGGATAGAAGAAATTGCGGTAACTGGCCCGGATGTGCCCGGGCGGCGTGGCGCAGGAACCGCCGCGCAGCACCATCTGGTTGCACATGAACTTGCCGTTGTACTCACCCAGTGCACCCGCCGGCAGGCGAAAACCCGGGTAGGCCCCATAGGGCGACGCGGTCCACTCCCAAAGGTCGCCGAACATCTGCTGCAGACCGCCACCCGGGGGGGCAGGCAGCGGTTGCAGATGGCCGCTGTCCACCAGGTTGCCGGTGACGGGCAGGCCGTCGGCGGCATGTTCCCACTCGGCCTCCAGCGGCAGGCGTCTGCCCGCCCAGCGGGCATAGGCATCCGCCTCGTAGTAGCTGACATGGCAGACCGGCAACGCCGGGTGCACCGGCTGCATGCCGGCCAGGGTAAAACGCCACCAGCCGTCATCGCGCTGCTCCCAGTACAGCGGCGCCTGCCAGCCGGACTCCCGGAGAGCGGCCCAGCCGTCAGACAGCCAGAGTTCCGGGCGGCGGTAGCCGCCGTCGGCCATGAAATCCAGGTATTCCCCGGCGCTCACCAGGCGCGACGCCAGCCGGAAGGGCTGCAGCAACACCCGGTGGCGTGGCTGCTCATTGTCCCAGGCGAATCCCTCGCCGGCGTGGCCCAGCTCGGTGATGCCGCCGGCAAATTCCACCCAGCCGAGCGGCTCGGCCGCCGTGTCCGGCGGCGACGGCAGGTCCGCCCGGTAGGCCGGGCGCAGGGGATTGACAGACAGGTTGTACTGCAGGTCGGTGAGTATCAGCTCCTGATGCTGCTGCTCGTGCTGCAGCCCGATCTCCAGGCGCCGCCCGATCTCGCTGCGATGTTCCACGGCCGCGCGCTCGAGCAGCTCCAGCAGCTGCTCGTCGACCCGGCCGCGGTAGCGGCAGATCTCGTCCACCGTCGGTCGCGAAAGCAGGCCGCGCTGTGCCCGCGGGTGCATCTCGCCCAGCTGCTCGTAGTATGAATTGAACAGGTAGTGATACCCGGGATGAAACGGCCGGTACGTGGTTGAAAAGGGTTGCAGCAGGAAGGTTTCGAAGAACCAGCTGGTGTGGGCGAGGTGCCACTTCGCCGGGCTGGCCGAGGGCATGGCCTGGAGGCCATAGTCTTCTGTCTCCAGCGGTTCGCACAGGGCCCTGGTGCAGCGGCGCACCTCCAGGTAACGCTCCGCCTGCGACCTGCCCGAGCCTGGCGCCGGCACTGTCGGTGTGTGCTGTGCATGCATCGGTTGCCCCTTTGCCCGGGACATTGCCTGCCCCGCAGCTTTCGTTGTTATCTGACCTGCCCGAATGACTGCGTGCCCGGCAGTATAACGCAGTCGCTGTCATCAATCGCGGCGATGCCACCGCACCGGCAATGAATCAACCGCCCTCTCGCAGTGCCGTCCCCGTGGTCGTGGCACATCCGTGAGGATGCCAGGACAGCATGATGTCACCAACGAGAGCATCAACGAGCCGTTGCGCTCACCTGAGCAGATACGCCTCAACCAGATTCATGCGCCGCCGATGCACAGCGCGGTCGCGGTCCATGAAGGGATGCGCAAACGCCGCATCCCTTAAAATCCGGGCACCTCGCTCATGCGCGGCCTCCACCAGTTCCTGCGACATGGCCGGCGTAACCACCTGGTCATTCCCCCCGACAATAAACAGGAATCCGCTGCTGTCCGCCGGCAGGTGGTTCACGGGGTCGTATTGTGGCGGACAGCCGTAATCCGACAAACGGCCCGGCGTGGAATCGATAACGACACGGTCCAGCCGGCCGTGCGAGGCAAAACCGTCCAGCAAGACAATGCCGCCGAACGACATGGCATAGACGTAGTGCCGCCCGTAACCCGAGGCATTGAGTGCCGCAATGATTTCCTCATAGTCGCTGACAATGGCCCTGAGCCGGCGCTTGCCCCCGGAACGGCCATAGCCGCGAAAGTCATAGACATAGACATCGAGCCCGGCCGCGGCGAAAGGCGCAAACTCGCCGATGATCCGGTCCGCCAGCATGGCATTGCCCTGCATGATGAGCAGGTAACCCTTCGGCGCACGCCCCTGACCGTCACTTCCAGTCGCGTTCAGCCGATAGCCCCGCAACTGCCTGCCATCGCCTGTCTCATGCACGATATCCTCGACATTGCTCAGGCCAGCCAGCCGGTCGGCATCCGGGCTGCCGGCCATGCCGCTCCACAGCCAGAACATCAAGGGTTCCTGCAGCCCGCAGACACTGCGCTCCAGCGGCCTGTCGCCAGCCGCCTGCCCGCCGGGCGTGACGCCGGACAACAGCACGAGACAGGCAAACGGGATCAGGAAGCGGCTGACCATAATCGACAGGGAGTCAGGACTGTGCCCGGACGTATTCCGCCGGCAAACCGTAGATCCAGCCTTCAACCGGATCGTATCCGGGTTGCGGACCCACGAGGTCGGGCAGGCCAAGGGCGCTACCCTTGCCCGCAAAGACGGCCGCCAGAATGGCGCAGATGGCGGCATCGTAGGGATCGGTGCCCGGCATGAGCATGTCGGGCAGATAGCGTTCGACGGGCACGATGGCCCGGTCGCTCTTCGTGTTTCCGCGCTTGGCGATACCCGGATAGACCTCGATCAGCGCACGGCCGGAGGCCAGCGCTTCCTGCGGCACCAGCCGGAAACCGTCCGCAGCGAGGGCCTGCGCCAGGCAAATGGCCAGCGTCGCATTATTCCCCAACCGGTCGAACGTGGCGGACAACGGCTTCCTGGCGTGTTGCGCGCAGATCCACCGCTCGCAATCCCGGTAGGCGAACACGTTGTCGATTTCCCGCGCCGGCGGGCAATAGCCGGACTGGTCTTCCGCCTTCATCAGCGAGACAAACCGCCTCGGGAAGGCCAGCGGTGCATCGATGCCAATCACGACCGTGGCGCCGGCCAGATCCCGCCCGGACAGCGGCTCACCCGGCAACGGCGCCAGCAGCGAGTGCAGGCCAAGCGGCTCGCCCGGCGCGAGCTGAAACCGGCCGGACACACCCAGCCACCCGGGCGTTGAACGCCCCGGTGTAAAGGCAAGCGCTGCCACGGCCTGGTCGCCGCCGCGCCAGCCGCGCACATCCCATCCAATGGCGATTACCGGTTTGTTTTTCATAGTCATCGACATGTGAAAACGCCGCCGGCCGCATCGCTGACCCGGATAGCCGACCCGCCTATTGTTCCCGCGCACCCTGCCCGGATGCAAGGCACTGCATGCCCGGGGGCGCGGTCGACGCCGGCCCCGCCCGGCGACCAGGCGGCGCACTCACCGGCAAATTTGCGGATTGTCCGCCGGTCATGCCGGGTATGACGGGGCAGTGGAAACTGATCCCGTTTCAGTGACGAGCGTATTATTGGGCATGCAGAAAAAATCACCAGCAACACCCTCGCCAGCCGCCCGGCTCACCGGCACCGTCCTGGCGCTGCTGCTTGCCTGCCTGCAGGGTCGACCGGGAGAGGCACAGGCACAGCCACCCGGCACCCTTGCAGCGGGGAGGTTCTCGTCATCCAGCCCCGGTGAGCAACTGCCGGGGGACTGGCAACCGCTGTCCTTCCGCCGGATCGAGCGACAAACCGCGTATTCCCTGGTACAGGACGGCGACACCGTTGTCGTCAAGGCCGTCAGTCATCAGTCGGCCTCCGGCCTGAGACGTGCCATCTCCATCGATCCGGCAGCCTACCCCGTCGTCGAGTGGCGCTGGAAAGTGCACAACCTCCTGCGCAAGGGCGATGTCACCCGCAAGGACGGTGACGACTACCCGGCAAGGCTGTACATCACATTCGCCTTCGATCCGGAGCGGGCGAGTTACCTGGAGCGGCTGAAACAGCAGGCAGCCCGGCTCGTTTACGGGCAGGACGTTCCGTACCGGGCCATTGCCTATATCTGGGGCAGCAACAGCCCGGCGGGCACCATGACCGAAAATCCCTACACGAACCGCACCATGATGTTTGTCCTCCAGGGCGGCGGCGGCAAGTTACAGCAGTGGGTGACAGAACGACGCAATGTCTACCGGGATTACCGAAAGGCATTTGGTGAAGCGCCCACCATGATATCCGGTGTCGCCATCATGACGGATACGGACAACACCGGTGAATCCGCGGAGGCCTGGTACGGCGACATAGTTTTCATGGCGCCAGGGGGGACAGATTTATCCGGCCCAGAGGGCAAATAAATCTGTCCCCCATTGCTGAATCAGGCCGTTGCGCAACATGGATGCCCCCCCTCATCCTGGCCGCTCACGGCATCCCGCCTACCGCGGCACGTGTACTTCCCTGTACATCGGCCTTCTCCCCTTGACGGGGAGAAGCAATCAAGCGGGACAGCACGTTCTGTCCCCTTTAATAAAATCGTGAAACTGCGATTTTTTTGGCCCGGCAGGAATCGAACGACAGGCTATACTGGGCAGAAGTCCCACAGCAATTATCGCTCAACCCGTGAGGCGTGTATGGAGAGCATCCACTCTGCGAGACTGCTCGCCACCCTTTCCCTGATTGCCCTGGTCGCCCGGTCAGAGGTCAGCCCTGGCAGTGACATGCGCAACCTTGACCGCGATATTGATCCGGTCGAGGTCTCCGGTGAGGTTTTGTCCCCGATCAGCGGCGCCGCCATGGAAACCATCAGGGTCTATGCATCAAGCAACAACCAGCTTCAGCCCATTGCGTTTCAGATCGACCAGAGGAATTCCGCCGGCGACTGGGTCTGGACAACAGTCCCGCAACAGGCGAAAGGACCGGACGCGATGCAGGCAGACGAGACGTCGGATTTGTCAGCGACCGGAGCCGGTGATCCAACCGTCGATGACCAGGACCCCCGGGGTGAATCGGTGTTCGACGCCAACGACGTTCTGGTCTTCATGGCCAGAGACATTGGCGACCGTCATGCCAAGGCGGTCAGTGAGCCCGGCGCGTTGCTGCTCGAGCTGGAGATATCGGACCCGCAGAAAGGCACAACAGGCTGGGTCTATATTGCCCGCCATGCATCGGATCCACCGGCGCGGTCACCGCAACGCTACCTTACCTATCATGAAGCCGAGCGACGTGTTGTCGCACCGGATTACGAATTTGTCTATTCCACCGAGCATTCCGTCATGCTCGCCGATCTCAGGATCAATGACGTATCGATTCTCGAGCAGAGTCGTATACGGGGCAAGGTAAAGGCAGGACTGGGACCCATAGCGACAACCATGGATTTCGATGAGCGCGCCATTGATGGCTACGATGCCGGTTATATCAACGGCCCGGTCAGGGTCATCAAGCGCAGCATTGACCATGTCAAGGTCGGCGCCGGGATGCGTTCACCGGATGTCAATTGCGATCATTACTATTACCCATGGCACGCCGAGGTGCCGATGCTTTTTTCCATGCGCTTTCCGATCAGGGAGGTGGAGATCCTGGCGACGTCGAGGTACCGCAGTGGCGTGTTTGACGGCGCCAGGGTGACGCAAATCAACGAACCGATCGGTATCGGCCGTGATCAGCACAACACCAACCTGCTTGCGGACCACAAGGACGCACGCTGGCTGGGCCTGTACGGTGACGGGCTGGCGGTCATCGCCCTCATCAGGATACCCGCGAATATCGACGACTATTTCGGCATCGCGCCGCATCTGGTTGACGATGCCGGCCAGGCCGTGGAAGCCGGGTACCGGATCCAGACAAAACCGGATATTGTCAAAGGCGAACATGTGCTGCACTCGGTTTATCTGATCCTCGCCGACAGCAACGGCAATGACGGGGCAGCGAAGGCGATCGATCTCCTGAATAACAAGCTGCAGGTCGAAGCGAGGCGACTGCAGTGAAATTCCGGCTGTCAGAATGCCGGCGGTCATTGCCTGTGGCATCCGGGGTGGAACATGGCAGTCTCTTCCCCTGCAGATTATCCGGTACGCAGCAATCCGCATTGACGGCGTCTAGCCGCAGGGGCCCGCAAAGCACAGCATCTTTCCCGGAGGAATGGAGGGTAACTGCTGTCAGAGCACAGTTGTCGCCTGTATTCGGGGCAAATGTGCTCTGACACGGTTTTCCCCGCAGGCAACGCGATCGAGTGGCCGACGGATGTCGCTGCGGCCCGGGCCATCCAGGAGGCCCTGCGTTCGCGAGTCGTGCGCGAGGACCGCCTCGGCCCGGTCCGCACCGTGGCCGGTGTCGATGTCGGCTTCCAGGACGGCGGCCGCACCACCCGCGCCGCCGTTGCCGTACTCGCCTTCCCCGGCCTGGAACCGGCCGCAAAGGCCATCAGCCGCAGCCCGACGCGATTCCCCTACATCCCGGGGTATCTGTCGTTTCGCGAACTGCCCGCGGTGCTGGAGGCACTGGGCCGGCTCGCCGGGCTGCCGGACCTCATCCTGTGCGACGGCCAGGGCCTGGCCCATCCAAGCCGATTCGGGCTGGCCTGCCACCTCGGCGTGCTGACGGATATACCCTGTATCGGGGTCGCCAAGTCACGGCTGATCGGTAGCCACGACGAGGTGCCACCCGACAAGGGCCGGTGGGTACCACTGCGGGACAAGGGGGAAATGATCGGCGCGGTCCTGCGCACCCGGGCCCGCGTCAGCCCGGTGTATGTCTCGATTGGCCATCGTGTGAACCTGGCAACGGCCATCGACTACACGCTGCGCTGCACGACCCGTTACCGGCTGCCGGAGACCACGCGGCATGCCCACCGGCTGGCATCCGGATTGTCAGATTGAGCGACTGGCAGATCTCGACAAGCCCGTTATGAGCGGGCTGTATCGTGCGGGCATCCTTGATCGAGCAGCCTATTTTGTTTGGCAGGTACTGATTCCCAGCAGTGCATACGGCGGGCACCAGCCCATAATTCCGGTAGCAAGCGGTACAGCACCTATCCAGCCCCATACCGTCTGCGGGCCGACAAACACCAGGCTGATCAGTCCCAGACCGACGAGAATGCGGATGACTCTTTCGATGTTGTGGACATTCTGTTTCATTTCGTGTGCCTCGTAATGACCAGGGGGAAGATCACTGCGCACGCTGGCAGTATGAGTCGATGACACTCGCACAACTCATCCATCGAGTCCACACGCAGTTTTACGGGTATAGCGGGCTATTTCACAGATCATAACCAGGGTTTTTCACTGATGTCCCGTTAACCTTGTCTGGATTGTTTGCAACATGCTGCATGAACACCGTTATACAAACCATCCTGACCCGCAGGACATGAATAGGGGTCACTGCATGATGAACTGGGCGTTCCTTCTCCCTGCGGGAGAAGGACAGGATGAGGGGATGTAAAATCAGACAGTTGGCGTTTATTTATCCCCTCTCCCCAACCCTTTTATGCCTGCCGTTTGGGTGCTCCCGAAGGGAGAGGGAGTTAACGGGACAGCAGTGAGGGTTTTTGCATGTTGAGCAGAAGGGTTTCAGGGCATATTTACTGCCTGTATCAGGAATAAATGTGCCCTGACCCTGTTTCGAGGAATACCTGCTGCCAGAGGGCATTCAACGAAGCCGCGCGATGGCAGGCACCGACATGGCGATACTGAGCAGAACAAAAACAGCAGACGCCACAATCAGGCTCTCCGCCATGGTGATGCCGAACAGCAACTCCGGCGTGTAGCCACAGGTGGTTTCCACCTGGAACATGGCCGGAAACCACAAGTCGGGAGTGAACCAGGCCGGCAGGCCCAGGTCAAAACCACACTCCCCCGCCACGAAATGGCGCTCCGTGCCCAGCAGCTGGTAGGAACGCTCCAGCAGTCCCGCCGCAATCACAACCGTCAGCAGATGCCCCGCGACAGGTATGTATCGTAGCCGGCGCAGCAACAATACAAGCAACGCAACAATGATCAGGGCCATCACCCAGAGACGCACCTGGATGCACAGCACGCAGGGCATTTCATCGAGTGCGTGCTGATAAAACAGCGCAACCGCCTCGGACGCAAGTCCAGTCAGGGCCAGTGCCAGCCAGTAGAAACCGCTTTTGCCGATTCGTGCCAATGCGTCCAGCATATCTGTCTCCGTAAAACCGGTGAACGGGATGACCACGCTTGCCGTCTCGGCTGGGTGGCCAATGACGTATTATCTCATGAAAGCAGGTGTACGCAGATCCGGGTTGTTGCTGAAATCACAGCTGCCCCGCAAAATAAACATCATCCTCCGCAGGAGCGACTTTGGTCGCGACTGGCTGGCATCCCGGGCAATGACGGTGAATCGATACGCTCGCGCGCCAGCAACAGCAAGACATCCGTTTTTCATGGCGCCGCCGGCAGGAAGTATCGAAAGGTCCTTGTGCAATCGAAACAATCTGTGATCGGCATTTCGCCGTACGGGTGAGCAGTGTCCTGTTATCACAGATATCAGAGCACGCCAAGGAACGTCACAATCCGGTCGATGACGCGCTCCCTCTCGTTTTGGTCGAGGTTCCTGTTGAGTGGCGGCATGGCACTTCCCGGGCGTACCTGCTGCGGATCGCTGATCCAGCGGCGCAGTTCATCACGGCTCTTGCCCCTGACCAGCAGCTTCATCTCCGCGGCCACCTTCCTGCCGCCAGTGCCATCGATGTAATGACACCCCAGGCAATAGGTCCTGAACTCAGCGAACCCCTCCTGCGCAGCAGCCGGGGCGCCTGGCGGTATCAGTCCGGGATACACCGATGCGGCAACCAGCCGGATTCGATCGACCTGATAAGGCCAGCCGTAGGAGCCCATTTTCTGCAACTCCGGGTCGTCGATATTGTCCCACACCAGGTAGAACGGGCCCAGCGGCACGTCGCGCTCCCCCTGCTGGTTGTTATCCACACGGAACGGCTGTCCATCAGCGCGTGCGAATGTCAGGTAGGCATGCTTGTCACGCACCTTGACCGCCTGCACAATCCCCAGGTAACCATCCCGTGCCAGAAAATGTATTTCGCCGCTGAAGCCTTGCCATTCTTCAGGGTAGTAATAGTCAAGCAGCCTCTCTAGCGGTATCCCGATGTAGGTTACCCGGCACTTGCGCTTTGCGCACTCGTCGTGCGGCTCGATCACGGTTATCTCCCTGATGGCAGACCCGAGATCCTGCCTGAGCTGTTCCGGTTCCAGCGCCAGCGGCGCCGCCTGCAGGGGCGAGGCAAGTAACATGAACAGAATCACAACATGCCTGAACGGCATACCTGCCTCCTTTGTGCCAAAGGGGACAGATTTATTTGTCCGATTGAAAATAAACCTGTCCCCTTTGATGCACGCCAACCATCCGGTTTTACATCCCCTCATCCTGTCCTTCCCGGCAATGGCTCCATGCATTGCACCGGCTACTGCATCCATGCAGGCGTCCCGCAGGGAGAAGCAACGCCCTGTTCATTATGCAGTGACTGATATCCATATCCTGCGGGTAATGATGGTTTTAATCCCCTCTTTCAATCAGAATGTTGCCAGCAATCCAGACAGGGTCAAAGGGACAGCAGTGACATGCCATACACAGATTCTTCTGTTTACAGATGGACCTTTCCATGTGTCATCCCCGCGGGGGCAGGAATCCCGGATACCCTGATGCTGTTGCCGCAGGAGCGGATTTGTTCGCGATAAAGGCCCTGAATACATGAAACCAATTGCAACTGTAGAGGCTGATTATACGCGACCGCAACGGGCCCGGCCCCTATCCCTTCTATCGCCCTACCCTTCATAATAGCGCCTGGAGTTTCTGAAACGCAGATGGCACATCAAATGATAAAACTGTCAGCCGGCATCCTGTTGCTTGCCGCCCTTGTCGGCGGTGGCTGGTACCTGCTGCGCGCCCCCGGGTCCGACCAGATGCCGACATACAGCCAGGCGCAGGTTCGCCGCGTTGATATCAGTGACGTGGTGTCGGCCACCGGCACCCTGAGCCCCATCAACACCGTGCTGGTGGGCAGTCAGGTATCGGGCACCATCCAGCACCTGTATGCCGACTTCAACGATGAGGTCAAACAGGGCCAGCTCATCGCGCAGATCGATCCGGCCATCTTCACTGCCAAGCGGGCCGAGGCCCGGGCCAATCTGGAAAACGCCGAGGCCACGCGTGACAAGGCCTGGATCGACGTGCTGGACACCAAGCGTGAATACGATCGCCAGAGCGGCCTGCTGCAGAGGAAGCTGGTGGCCGAGAGCGTGGTGGACGCGGCGCGTTTCGCCGCCCAGGCCGCCAGGGTGGAGCACCAGGTGCAGGTGGCCAGCGTGGCCCAGGCCAGCGCGGCACTGGAACGCGAGCAGGTCAACCTGGACTACACCCGCATCCACGCACCCATCGACGGCGTGGTCATCTCCCGCGACGTGGACGTGGGCCAGACAGTGGCCGCCAGCCTGCAGGCCCCCACCCTGTTCACCATCGCCAACGACCTGTCCCGCATGCAGGTGGAGGCCGATGTGGACGAGGCCTTCATCGGCCAGATACAGGAGGGGCAGCCGGTCCGCTTCACCGTGTTCGCCTACCCGCACCGCGAGTTCAGCGGCAGCGTCGCCCAGGTGCGCCTGCAACCCACGGTCGAGGCCGGCGTGGTCAAGTACAACTGCATCATCCACGTGGACAACACCGACCTGGCCCTGAAGCCCGGCATGACCGCCACCGTCAGCATCGAGGTGGCGCACCGGGAGAACGTACTCACCGCACCCGGCGCAGCGCTGCGCTACGTGCCGCCCTGGCCGCAGCAGGAACTGGAACAGCTGCGCGAGGGGCTCGAGTCCGGCGAGGCCATCCTGTGGCGCCTGGACGGCGACACGCTCACGCCGCTCACCGTCGCCACCGGCATTATCGGCGAGAAGCTCACCGAGGTCAGTGGCCCGGAGCTGGCCGACGGTATGGCCATCGCCGTGCCGCTCAAGCGCGGGGACGCCAGGCGCAAGCGGCGCTTCGGCCTGAGTCTGTTCTAGGGTCTGGCGATGACGTCCCTGCTGCAGATCCGCGACCTGCACAAGGTCTATGTGCTGGACGGGGTGACCATCAAGGCCCTGCGTGGTATCGACCTGGACGTTGAGCCCGGCGAGTTCGTCGCCATCATGGGACCCTCCGGCTCGGGCAAGTCCACCCTGATGCATATCCTCGGCTGCCTGGACGTACCGGACGCCGGCAGCTACCGGCTGCACGGCCGGGATATAACACACCTGGATGGCAACCGGCTGGCCGCACTGCGCAACCGCGAGATCGGTTTCGTGTTCCAGAACTTCAACCTGCTGCCGCGCACCAGCGCACTGGAAAACGTCGAGACACCGTTGATCTACGCCGGCATCGGCAAGGGCGAGCGCCGGCAAAGGGCGCGCGCGACCCTGCAGCGCATGGACCTGGGCGAGCGCCTGTACCACCTGCCCAACCAGCTGTCCGGCGGCCAGGCGCAACGCGTCGCCATTGCCCGCGCCCTGGTGACACAGCCGTCGCTGCTGCTGGCCGACGAACCCACCGGCAACGTCGACAGCGCCACCAGCGCCGAGATCATGGCCCTGCTGGACAAGCTGAACCGCGAGGACGGGTTGACCATCGTACTGATCACCCACGAGCAGGAAGTGGCCGCGCACGCCGGGCGCCGGCTGTTTCTGCGCGACGGCCGGCTGGAGTCGCAGGCATGAACTGGACCACCGCGCTGCAACTGGCGCTGCGCGCCCTGTTACGCAACAAGACCCGCGCCATGCTCACCACCCTGGGGGTGGTCATCGGCGTGGGCTCGGTGATCGCCATGCTGGGCATCGGCAGCGGCGCCCAGCAGCGCATCGCCGACCAGCTGGAGAACATGGGTACCAACAGCCTGGTGGTGCGCCCCGGTTCGGTGACCCGCGGTGGCGTGCGCACCGGCGCCGGCGGCAAACCCACGCTGACCCGGGAGGACGCCGATGCCATTGCCGAACTGCCGGACGTGGTGGCGGTTGCGCCCACCGTTCGCACGACCGCCCAGGCGCGCTATCGCGGCACCAACTGGGGCACCGCCATCCATGGCGTCACCCCCGGCTACACCACGGTACGCAACTGGCCACTGGCCGAGGGTGAGTACATCACCCGGCGCCACGTGCGGGGTGCCAGCCATGTGTGTGTGCTGGGGCAGACGGTGGCACGCGAACTGTTCGGGCTGCGCAGTCCGCTCGGCGAATCCATTATCATCCAGGGCCTGGCCTGCCGGGTGATCGGCGTACTCACCGAAAAGGGGGCCAACGCCTGGGGCACGGACCAGGACGACGCCATCTTTGCACCCCTCACCACCGTGCAGCGCAAGCTCAAGGGCATTACCCACGTCCAGCGCATCGAGCTGATGGCCATTGACCGCGAGGCCTCGTTCCGACTGCTCAAGGAGGTCAAGGATCTGCTGCGCCAGCGCCACCGCCTGAGAGAAGACCAGCCCGACGACTTTCGCATGTACAACCGGGCCGAGCTGGCCGAGACATCGGAGGAAAGTGCCCGGGTATTCACCTGGCTGCTGGGCAGCATCGCCTCCGTGTCCCTGCTGGTGGGCGGCATCGGCATCATGAACATCATGCTGGTTTCGGTCACCGAACGCACCCGCGAGATCGGTATCCGCATGGCGCTGGGCGCACGCCAGCGCGACATCCTGTGGCAGTTTCTGCTGGAGGCGCTGGTACTCAGTACCGCCGGCGGCGTGCTGGGCATCTTCCTCGGCCTGGGCGGCGCCCTGGCGGTGGCGCGCTTCTCCGCACTGCCGGTCAGCGTGACGCCCGTCTCGGTGTTCGTGGCCTTCCTGTTTGCGGGACTGGTGGGCGTGTTCTTCGGACTGCACCCGGCACGCAAGGCATCGCAGCTGAGGCCGATCGAGGCATTGCGCTACGAATAAAAAATGATCGCGGATGAAGTCCGCTCCTGCCGGGGTGTCTTATTGTTGCAGGAGCGCAGGCATGCGCGAATGCGGTGGCCGGCTTGTTCGCGGACAGCGTCCGCTCCTGCAGGGATGTCTTATTGTTGCAGGAGCGCAGGCATGCGCGAATGCGGAGGTCGGTTTGTTCGCTGTCCCCGCGAAGACGGGGATGACAAGAGAATTATAGCGTTACTTACTCTCGTCGTTCCCGCGCAGGCGGGAACCCAGCCCGTCGGTTTACCACCGGCTCCAGGACATGTTCGCTTTGTTTCTCGACAAACCAATGGCTGCACGCCATTGCACCGTT
>JBFELL010000055.1:0-15669 GCA_041552135.1 Gammaproteobacteria bacterium | reverse complement strand
CGGGGTTTCCGGGTCCGGCAAGTCCTGGCACGCCGCGCGGCTGGTCGAGCCGCTTGGCGCCATCAGGATCCGTTCCGATGTCGAGCGCAAGCGCCTGTTCGGTTATGCCGCGGACGCCGACACCGGCTCCGGTATCCAGTCGGGTATCTACACGGCGGCGGCCAGCACACGCACCTATGAACAGCTCGCGATGCTGGCACGGCATGTTCTCGAGGCGGGATTCACGGCAATCATCGACGCCGCGTTCCTGAAACGGCAGGAGCGCGACCGCTTCCGGCAACTGGCGATCACTGCCGGCGTGCCGTTCATGATGCTGGTCTGCCATGCCCCCGAGGACATCCTGCGGCAGCGCATCCTGATGCGGCAGGCCGCCGATACGGACCCGTCCGAAGCCGGTCTCGCGGTCCTGGAGGCCCAGTTGCAGTCACGTGAGCCGCCCGGGGCCGACGAGCAGGGCGATAGCGTTACGGCCGAAGCCGGGGATGCCGAATCAGTAGCGGCACTTTCGAAGTGGATTGCCGAGCGTCTCAAGTAAACAGCCGGTCGACGGGGCAAGGTGTGAGCGACGGGAATATTCGCGTTGCCACCCGGCTGTAAAAACTCCGCAACACGCCGATATACTTACGAGGTGCTGCATCTGTGATTATGGCAGCCATAGACCGGCTGCACGACGCGGCTGATCCGCCCGGCGGGCACGGAAGTGCGGGAGGTATATGTACTGGTTATCTTTCAAGAAGAAACGTGAGCAGCCGGTAACGGGCCTGATTCTGCCGGGAGGCGGGGCACGCAACGCCTACCAGGCTGGCGTGCTCAAAGGTATCGCCGACATGCTGCCGGCGGATGCGGAGAACCCCTTCAAGGTCATTTGCGGATCCTCTTCCGGTGCACTGAATGCGGTCCTGCTTGCCAGTAATGCGAACCGTTTCCAGGAGGGTGTGAGCCGGCTCAGTGGTATCTGGGAGAATTTCCAGATCGAGAAGGTCTTCCGCACGGATGCCTGGACGGCCTTCAAGAGTGGCCTGCACTGGGGGCTGACGTTTGCCTCCATGGGCCTGCTCAAGAGCCAGCCAAAAGCGGTTCTCGATAATGCGCCGTTGCGCGAGTTACTCGAGAGCCATATCCGCTTTGCCCGTATCCGGCAGTCGATCGACAGCGGCGCCTTGCGCGCGGTTTCCGTCACATCGTCCGGTTACTCCAGTGGCATGTCGGTGACGTTCTATGAGGGCACCAGTGACCTGGTGCCGTGGAAGCGCACCCGTCGCATCGGCCAGCCGACCGAGTTGACGCTGAACCACCTGATGGCATCAGCCGCAATTCCGGTGCTGTTCCCCGCGGTGAAGCTGCGCAATGAATATTTCGGTGATGGCTCCATGCGCGAGTCTGCACCGCTCAGCCCGGCGCTGCACATGGGCGCCAACCGCCTGCTCATCATCGGCGTACGAAATCCGCGGCCGGATACGCCGCCGGCCGACAGTGCACGGGTGCCGTATCCCTCATTCGGGCATATCGCCGGCTATATCTTCGACAATCTCTTTCTGGACAGCCTGGACGCGGACATCGAGCGCATGCGCCGCATCAACCACACCATCACCGAAACCCGGGACAAGCGGGTCGAATTCCATGACACGGCGCTCAGGCAGATCGATTACCTCACAATCTCCCCGAGTCGCGATATACGCGAAATCGTCGCGCGCTACGTGGGGAATTTCCCGCTGTCCGTGCGTATCTTGCTCATGGGTATCGGCGCGCTCGCCAGGGAAGGCCGGCCGTTGATGAGCTATCTGCTGTTCGATGCGCCCTATTGCAAGGAACTGATGGACCTGGGATACCAGGATGCCCTGGAATCCCGGGACCAGATCCTGCACCTGCTGGGTTATGACGAACTGATCGAGGAGCAGGGCGAGGCGCGCAGGGATACCGGTCTAGCCGAATGACTTGATCCGGTCCTGGCGCCGCCAGCGGTCAACGATATCATCCACGTCGAGATCTTCAGGTCCGGCAATCCAGTGCTGGTAGAAATCGACGTCGGAACTGTTGGGCACCGGATTCGGCTTGTAGAACTGCAGGCGTGTCGGCAGTGGCACCGCGGCGCCCATCGCCAGGACCTCGCCACGGCCCAGCGAGGCGAGCACATCGGTCAGGTCACGCTCGGCTTCCGGCACCAGGTCCTTGACGTAGGCCTGATCGTCCGGGTTGGTCAGGCGCAGACACAGGTAGGTGCTGCACTGGGCCAGCACCGTTTCCGAGAGTTCATGCGGACGCTGGCTTACCACGGTGAGGCCGACGCCGTATTTACGGCCTTCCTTGGCGATACGCTGCATCGAGCGGCGTGCGCCCTCGTAGCGGGGGTTGTTGTCACGCGGAATGTAGGCATGGGCCTCCTCGCAGACCAGCAGCAGCGGGAAGTCCTGGTAATACGGGTTCCAGTAATTGAATTCAAAGGCCAGTCGGCCAACCTGTGCCGATACCGTTGGCCGTACATCGAAGGGGACGGTGCTGAGATCGATGACCGTGATCTGGCACTTGGGGTCTCCCAGGCCGACGAAGTCGCGCAGCAGGTCGATGAGTGATTCCGAGGAGGTACGCTTCTTCGGCCGCAGCATAAAGTCATAACGTCGGTCATTCATGCGGCTTTGCAGACGCAGCAGGAACTGGTCGAACTTGCCCGCGAGTGGCGCCTTGTCCTTGCCGAAGTTCAGGGTCTGCTTGTTGGCTTCATCGCACATCGTGTAGAGTTCGTCGATTGAAAACCACACCGGCGAGTCAACTGACAGGTGGCCGATGCCGAGTTCCTTGTTGGCCTTGTTGCGCAGGTCGTGCACGCTATCGCGCAGGTACGCGATCTGGGTGGAGGCGTTCGGGTCATTACGGTCGACAAACAGGTCGACGAGCTCGGAGAAGGTCATCAGCCAGTAGGGGATCTCCAGCTCGCGTGCATCGATATGGCGCACCACGTTTTCATCAAAGGCGTAGTGCTGGCCGCCTTCACGGTCACGCCAGGCGTACTCCCCGTGCAGGTCCAGCAGGATGATGTGCGCTTTCGGCATGACGTTGACGGCGCGCTGCAGCAGATTTGTGACGGTCCATGACTTGCCGGCGCCCGACTGGCCAAGAATGGCACAGTGCCGTCCGAATAGCGCTGCCGGGTCAAAACAGACATCGAGGTCGGAGTGACTCGAGAGTTTGCCGACACTGTAGCCCTGTGAACGGAACTTGACGAAGATAGACTTGATGTCCTCCTCGTTGACCGGGTGTATCGTGCTGCCGGAGACCGGGAAGTTCCTGACGCCGCTTTCGAACACGCCGGCGCTGTTGACCTCGCCCAGCGGCACCAGGTCGATGGTGACCTGTTTGCCGTTATTGCGGCCAGTCAGGTTGTTGGCGGCGACGGTTTTCTCGGATTCTGCAATGGCGCTGATCATGGCCAGGATGCGGATATCACCGGCGGTAATGGCCATGTAGCTGCCAGGCTGGCCGACCGGTACCTGCTCCCCGGCGACAATAATCGTGGGCAGCTCGCCGTTGGCATCGACGTCCAGGCTGGCCGTAAACATTCCCGACCGGACTTCAGTTATCTGGCCAACCTTTGTGTTCGTGTATGTCGTCATTGCCGTTAGTCCTCTGGCTTGATGTATGGTTTCCTTGACCCGTCAGCGCCTTGCAAGGCAAAGGCAAGGTGCAAACAGGATTTGCCCTTATCCAGGATGCCTGACTGTACCACTATATCGGCAAACTTGATCCAGAAGTTGAGGGGGTGCGCGGCAGGCAACCGGTGTCCGGAGGCTGTTTCCCTGCCAGGCACGGGAATTTGCCGGATTGTCCAGGAAGAATCCCGTTGCCGTGTTGGGGAGGCGCCGACTGATGGCGCTATTTCGCAGCTATTCAAGGTCTTCGGGAGCGTGGCAGGCAGGGCGGCAGTCTTTGCCCGTAGCCGAGATAGGGCGGCAGTGTGTCCAGGTGTTGCGCCAGCGATACCATTAACCGTGTCTTGCTTCCGACGGTTTGCCGGAGTTGACCTGATTGCCGGTCATGCCGGCAATCAGGTCGTGCCCGGTTAGCTGCGTGCGCGTGCCTGGCTGTGGCGCAGTTTCTGTCTGAACATGTTGCGGTAATAGCTCACGGCGCTGTTGCCGGCAACCTTTACATCAAAGATCTTCCAGTTGCCCTGCTTGTTCCTGTAGAAACGGAAATCCAGCTTGGTGGGGTAACTCCCCTGCTCCATGATCCATGCACTTACCGTCTTTTCACTCCGGCCCTGGCCTCGTGGTGTGAAAAAGCGGATCTGCTGGTTCTTGTATGAAGACAGGTTGGTGGCAAGGATGGTCAGGAATGACTTGGCCAGCTCACCTTCCATCTTGCCGCGCTGGGCGGCATTCATGTTGCGCCAGGCGGGACCAGCGGCCCACTGGGTCATGTAGGCGAAGTCGAAATACGGTGCGATTTCCGACTTCAGGTACCGGATAGCCCTGGCCTGGTCCTGCGGGTTTTTGCTGCGGATATAGGTGGTGAGTTTCTTGACGCCTTCCTCGAGTATCGTGGCCGGAGATACGGCTTGAGCCGGTGATCGCATGCCCTGCTGATACGGCGAATACGGTGTCGCCGCGACGGTCATGGATGCTGAGGAAAGGAGAATGATAAATACAGCGCAGATGTTTGCTTTCATGTGCCCCCTCGATGCCTGTGTAATGTTTTGGAACGACAACAGGCCAGAGAATTTGCTGGCCTGTTGAGTCCATCTTATACATCAGATGGGGGGGGCTGTCACCCTGCAATGCAGGGTGAGGGAAGCACATCCCTGTGCTTCCCGGTTCCGGCTTACTGGGCGGTGCCAGTTGCCGGTGCAGCGGGTGCAGCGGGTGCACCGTAGTAGCCCGGGTAGCCACCGCCCCACGGGCCGCCCCAGCCACCGTAGCCGGGATAACCGCCGTAGCCGTACGGGCCGCCCCAGCCACCGTAGTACGGGTAGCCATAGCCGTAGCCGTAGCCGCGACCGTAACCGTGGCCACGACCGCCACCGCTCATGCTCATGTTGAAGTCACCGAAGCCGTCACCGTCGAAGGGACCCCACTCGTTGCCCCAGCCACCGGGACCGCCGCCCCACCAGGCCTGGGCGGACTGCATCGGCAGGGACGCGATGCCTGCAATGAAGGCAGCAGTTAAGGTTTTCTTGAACATCATGCTTGTTACCTCCTAGTCTTAAGATTATTAAATCGAGCACATCATATGGTGCACGTAATGATTAGCCGATTTATTGACCTGAATCAAGTAGTTATTTAGAGGATAATTATATGCTTAATTACAATATGCCGGTCGAGGCGCGACACAGGGTATACGCGTGGTCTTATCAGATAAGCCAGTGGTGCTGACGAGCAGAATTCATATGCGGTTGATATTACTATCGATATTGTGCCTATTCGCGATGACGGTCTGGGCAGCGCCTGATGGTGCGGGGCTGTTTGCCGAGCATTGCGCTGTCTGTCACGGTGACAAGGGCGGTGGTGGTGTGGGAACGCCGCTGGCACTGCCATCCTTCCTCGAAAGCGTTGATGACGATTTTCTGCGCAAGACCATCCGCATCGGACGACCGGGGAGGGTCATGCCGGCATTTCCCAGACTGAGCGATGCACAGCTCGATGCGCTGGTAGGGCATATCCGCGGCTGGTCGGGCAAACCCGCGCCCGAATTTTCCGACACACCCGTCAAGGGTGATCGCAAGCACGGCAGGGAACTCTTCGCTTCCCATTGTGCCGACTGCCACGGCGCCAACGGTGAAGGCGGGCACGGCACAGGGGTGACCTTCTCCCGCCGGCACGACCTGCCGATCATTGCGCCGGCCCTGAACAATGTCGGCTTTCTGGCGGCCGCAACCGATGACATGATCCGGCATACCCTGGTTTACGGGCGTGAAGGCACACCGATGACCTCGATGCTGGTCGAGGGGCTCAGTGAGCAGGACATCGATGACCTGGTGAGCTTTGTGCGCTCGTTTGAAGACACTCGGGTGACCGATGCGAGGTCCGGGGGCGCAAAAAACGAGCCGGTAATTGTCATCGAATCATCCTACACCGTCGAGGAGACGGTCGAGAACCTCAAGCAGGCCATCGCCGGCGAGAACTTCCTGCTGATCCGGACCGATTTCCTGGAGCACGGTCTGGTGGAGGAAGGCAAGGAAAACCGGCAGGAAGTGGTGCTGCACTTCTGTAATTTCAATTTTCTCTTCGAGGCGCTGGCGGTGGATCCGCGTGTCGGCCTGTTCCTGCCCTGCCGCGTTACGGTAATGGAGCGCGAGGGCAAGGTGCTGGTCACGACCATCAATCCCCTGTACCTGAGCCGTATGTTCAATAATGGTGAACTGGACGAGGCCTGCGAGCAGATGCACCGGATCTACCAGTCGCTGATCGAGGATGCCACATTATGAGCTTTTCGAGACTGTTGCTGATTGCCTTACTGGCCTGCCAGTGGCCGGCACTGTTGCGTGCCGATGGCCTGGTGATGGTACGCACGTCGCTGACGTTTCCCGAGGCCATGCTCGCCCTGCAGGAATCGATACGCGATCACGGCTACACGGTATCGCGTGTGCAGCGGGTCGATATCGGGCTCACCGGTATGGGCTACAAGACCGACAAGTACCGTATCGTGTTTGCCGGCAAATATGACGAGATCCGCGAGATCAGCGACAAGGTGCCGGAGCTGGTTGCCTACATGCCGCCCAAGATATCGATCTTTGCCGAGGGAGATCAGACCATCCTGGTGACAGCCCATCCTTCGCTGTATGCAGAAATTTCCGGTGACCGGGTAGACCCCGTCATCTTCGATCGCTGGGAAAGCGACCTGCTGTCGATCCTGCATGATGTGCGCACGGCGGAATAGCGCCTGGCGGTAATCACCGGCGGTAGGCCCCCCTGTTTTCCTGCCGGCAAAAAAATAGCGGACGTCGGGGTCCGCTTAAAGTGTGGGAGACTTCCTCACCAGATTTCCTGAGCATTATTCTGGCAATCACCCTGCAGCGGCGCATTGACATGGATCAAGCGCCAGCCAATCCGGCTTACATGTTGTTCGGGTTCGTGGCTTGCCGGCCAGGATGCCTCTGGCGGTGCAGTTTACCTTACCCGTAAGCTTGAAAAGGCGCTTCTCTGCGGTAGCACCCGGGTGAGGTGAATGGCGCTGTCGAGAGTTTCGGGGCGGTGATTGCCACGGAGCTGCGCGATCGTGGGGCTGCAGAGTTCAATGACGTGCAACTGCGCGGCCGGCCGAGTCCCTGGTGCCGCGCTCCCAAGCCCGCCTTGTCCTCTGTGGCTGTCTTGCTGTCTGCCTGATGCCGTCTGGCTGATTCACTTGCGCTGCAGCCGGTAGATGCACTCGTGCAGGCGGGTGACGCCGGCATCGCGGAACCTGCCGTTGCCATCGAGTACATCCTCCGAGCACAGTTGCCCGATCGCGAATGTGTCTGCATACAGGCTGGTGATTTCCTCGCCGGTGACCGCGAATGGCGGCCCGTCCATTTGCCGCTGGTTGTAGTCCAGGGTTATCAGCAGGCAGGGGGTCCCGGGCTCGAGCAGCGAGGCCAGATGCCTCGCATAGGCGGCGCGCATGGCGGGCGGCAGCGCAATAAGCGAGGCCCGGTCGTAGACGGCATCGATATCACCCGCGGTATCCCTGTCCAGCGTAAAGAAATCGCCGCAAAGTATGTCCAGTGCATCACACCGGTAGCGGATGAACTCACCCGCCTGGTCAATGGCCGGCACCAGGCTGTTCTCTGCAAAAAAGGCCTCCGCCGCGATACGGCTGATCTCGACGCCGGTGACCCGGTAGCCCTGGTCCAGCAACCACAGCATGTCGAGGCTCTTGCCGCACAGGGGAACGAGGACCCTGTCGCCGGGCGCTGTGCGCGGCGGCGGCCAGTAGCGCACCAGCCATGGATTGGTTTCCTGCAGGTGAAATCCGATGCGGTTTTCCTGCCAGCGCGCATGCCAGAATTCCGGGTCCATGGCGCTATGATTCGCCGGGTGGTGTGCGGGTCATGGTCTTTACCTGTCAATTACGGGCGGACATTCCTGTGTTGCCCGGATGATATGATCCTATAATAACCACTGCGGCTGCAGACCTAACAGTTGCCATGAGTAACGATACTGACAACCCGTTTATCCAGGCCTTTCGCGGCCGTTTTCACAATGTGCTTCGCTGGGAGCAGCTGGAGCGTTTATGGGAGGTCCTGCGCAGCGATTCGGACGGTGGCTGGTATATCTATGCCGTCGGCGAGGCACCGCCCCCGGAACCCGCCAGTGGCGATCTGCTCAGGACATTTCTGTCGGAAATCGAGCAGCTGTTGCGCAGGGAGCATGGCGAGGACTACTGCGGTATTGTCTATGCGGACTCGCTGGATGCGCCACAGTTCGTGAAGATCTTCGACCCCAATAATCTGGGGGTATCGTGCGGTTTCAGCGACAAGCCGCCACTACCCGGCTGGATACTTTCCAGGCTGGCGCCGGTGGATATGAATGCCGACATGCCGTTGCCCGGCGGGCGCCGCCGCTGGTGGCAGCGTTTGCTCGGTTCCTGACCGGTAGTGGAGCGCCGCGCCCTTCCGCTGCCTGGTATTGCCGTACACTGGGCTTGACACAAGCGGATTTGCCATGTCCGACAAGCACACCATACACCTGTCCATCGCCGGCATGAGTTGTGCCGGCTGTGTCGCCACGGTCGAAAAGGCGCTGCAGGCTGTGGCCGGTGTTGAGTCGGCAAGCGTGAACTTTGCCGAGCACAGCGCCATGGTCACCGGTGATGCCGCGGCCGATGTGCTGGTCGGCGCGGTCGTGGATGCCGGCTACAAGGCGGCGCAGATGATCGGCCCGGAGGACGCCGCCGGGCGCGAGCTGGCAGAGTTCGCGCATTACCGCGGCCTGCTCCGGCGGGCGGTGGCGGCGGCGCTGGTCGGTGTGCCGCTGATGGTGTGTGGCTGGCTGGGCTGGCTGCCGGTGCCGGCGACGGCCGCCGTGTCATGGTTCTGGGTGCTCGTGGGCGCCGCCACCCTGGGCGTACTGGCCTACTCGGGTGGTCATTTTTTCCGCGGTGCCTGGGCGGCACTGCGCAAGCACAGCGCCAGCATGGACACCTTGATCGCGCTGGGCACCGGCAGTGCCTGGCTGTACTCCATGGCCGTGGTGCTGTTCCCCGACGCCATCCCCAGCCTGGCGCGGCATGCCTATTTCGAGGCGGCTGCGGTGATCCTGGCGCTGGTGAACTTCGGCGGCGCGCTGGAAATGAAGGCACGCGGGCGCTCGTCCGAGGCGATTCGCCGGCTGCTCGGCATACAGCCCGCCACGGCGCGGGTGCTGCGCGACGGCACCGAGCTCGATGTGCCGATCGAACAGGTCGGTCTGGACGAGACCGTGCGGGTGCTGCCCGGGGAAAAGCTGCCGGTCGACGGCATGATCATCGAGGGCCATTCCAGTATCGACGAGTCCATGCTGACCGGCGAGCCGTTGCCCGTCGAGAAGGGGGCGGGAGACCGGGTGGTCGGCGGTACGCTGAATACAGCCGGCAGTTTCCTCATGACAGCCACGCACATCGGCCGGGACACCGTGCTGGCGCATATAATCGATATGGTGCGCACCGCGCAGGGCTCGAAGCCGCCTGTCGGTCGCCTTGCCGACCGCGTGGCGGGCGTGTTCGTGCCGGCCGTGCTGCTGATTGCCATCGCCACCTTCCTGGTCTGGTTCAACTTCGGCCCCGAGCCGCGGGTCGGCTACAGCATCGTCACCGCCATCACGGTGTTGGTGATTGCCTGTCCCTGCGCGCTCGGCCTGGCGACGCCGATTTCCATCATGGTGAGTATCGGCAAGGCCGCCGGCCAGGGGATCCTGATCCGAAACGGCGAGTCGCTGCAGCGCGCGCGGCAGGTCACCACGGTGGTGCTGGACAAGACCGGCACCGTGACCGAGGGGCAGCCGGGTGTTACCGCGATCACGCCCGTGCCCGGCCGTGACGCGCCCGGGCTGCTGGCCTTTGCCGCGAGTGTCGAGACGGGCTCCGAGCATGCCATGGCTGCCGCGATCCTGGCCGCGTCGCGTGAACGCGGTATCGAGCCGTTGCGCGTGGAAAACTTCCGGGCAATAGCCGGGCAGGGCGTCGAGGGCGATGTCGGTGGGCAGCGGATCCTGCTGGGAAATGCCGGCCTGCTCCAGGACCGGGGCGTGGCGGTCATGTCCCTGCAGGCAGCCTACGACGGGCAGGCCGCGCTTGGCCGGTCATCCGTGTTCGTTGCCGTCGATGGTGTGCTTGCCGGCATGCTGACGGTTGCCGATCCGGTCAAGCCGGATTCGAAATCCGCCATCCGGCGGCTGCAGTCACGCGGTCTCAGGGTCGTCATGCTGACCGGTGATGCCCGTGCCACGGCGCAGGCGGTGGCGGCCGAGGTGGGTATCCGCGATGTGGTGGCCGGGTTGCTGCCGGATGGCAAGGCAGCGCATGTGGCGGCGTTGCAGGCGCGTGGCGAGGTCGTTGCCATGGTCGGGGACGGCATCAACGATGCACCGGTGCTGGCGCTGGCCGATGTCGGATTTGCCCTTGGCAGCGGTACGGACGTGGCGATCGAGAGCGCCGACATCACGCTGATGGGCAGTTCGCTGCATGCGGTTGCGGACGCCATCGAGATCTCGCGTGCGACGGTGCGCAATATCTGGCAGAACCTGTTTGGCGCCTTCGTCTACAACAGCCTGGGAATACCGGTGGCGGCCGGCGTGCTGTTCCCCGTTACCGGCCTGCTGCTCAATCCCGTGATTGCCGGTGCCGCCATGGCGTTGTCCTCCGTCACCGTCGTCAGCAACGCCAACCGGTTGCGGCGCATGCGCCTCGGCGGGGGAGCGGGCTGATGGCGGATCTGTGGATCAACCTTGGCGGGTTGCTCCTGATGCTGCTGATTATCTGGTGGTTCTGGCTGTCGGACTGATTTTGGCGGAACTGGGCAGAATAACTGACTGATTTGCTTGGTATATTTTACAACCACTTGATGTATATCAGGATTTTCAAATATACTCTTCAACCCCGAGTATCCTGGCATGCGGCAATATGCCGGCAATCAGGCGGCGTGACCCCGGATCCAGGTGCTGCAGACAGTTTCCAAACAGGTAACCATGGAGTTTATGAAGATGAAAACAATCACAAGTGCCATTATTTCCGCCTCGCTGCTGGGCATCACCGGCCTGGCTTCCGCCGCTGACGGTCAGGCGGTCTACCGGCAGAGCTGTCAGTCCTGCCACGCCTCCGGTGTTGCCGGTGCCCCCAAGCTGGCTGACAAGGATGCCTGGGCGCCGCGTATCGCGACAGGGATGGACGCCATGATGGCCAGCGTCATGAACGGCAAGAACGCCATGCCGCCGAAGGGCGCCTGCATGAGCTGCTCGGACGACGACCTCAAGGCCGCTGTCCAGTACATGGTGGATCAGGCCAAGTAAGCCAATATTCATGGCTGTAGAAAAGGCTGCCTTCGGCAGCCTTTTTTTTTGGCCTATTTACGGCAACAACTGCAGCGACAGGGTATGGCGTTTGCTGGAAATTGACGCTACCCAATATCCCTGGCCTGTATAACAGGCATGCTTATTCGTATGCACGCTTGGCGATGCATTCGCGGTGATGCCATGATGATGCCCGTGGCCAAGACCCCGGGCGGTGCCGGCGTCGAGGGCCTGGCCGGGTATTGCAGGGGCTTGCGTGCCTGCAGGGAGCCGGCTACTGCTGATGCAGCCGGTGATTCAGGAACAGGATTGCCGTAAGCAGTATGAGTGCCCCCGCCTGGTGAGCGGCCCCCAGCGCAACCGGGACATACAGCAGCAGGGTCGAGATGCCCAGCGTCACCTGCAGCACTGCGGCAGCCAGCAGCAGGTGAATGCCGATACGTGCCTGCGGCGTGGTGATGCCGCGCCTTGCCGCCAGCCAGAATATGCAAATCCCCAGCAACGTCAGTATCGCAAGGACGCGGTGGTCGAACTGTACGGTGGCCACGTTCTCGAAAAAGTTACGCCACAGCGGGTCCTGCAGGAACATGGCCTCGGGTATCCAGCGACCGTCCATCAGCGGGAAGGTGTTATAGACAAAACCCGCTTTCAGCCCCGCCACGAAACCACCGGACATGACAGTGACAAAGACCAGCAGGCCGAGCAGGCTGGCTGACAGGCGCAGGCCGGCCGGTGCGGCGCTGCCCGCCTCGTGCCTGCCCGTCCGCAGCAGGCCCAGCGCCACCCAGAACATGTAGGCATAGATTACGACTGCCAGTGTCAGGTGTGCGGTAAGGCGGTACTGGCTGACATGCGGGTTGTCCACCAGGCCGCTTTTCACCATGTACCAGCCGAGCAGGCCCTGCAGGCCGCCCAGCACGAACATGACAACGAGTTTCGGCACCAGGGACCGACGTAACATGCCCTTGGCCAGGAAAAACAGGAACGGCAGCAGGAAAACGGTCCCGATGGCGCGGCCGAGGACGCGGTGGGCGAACTCGAACCAGTAGATGTTCTTGAAGCCCGCAAGGTCCATGCCGGCATTGATTTTCTGGTATTCAGGTGATGCCTGGTACAGGCTGAATACCCTTTCCCATTCAGCCTGATCCAGGGGCGGTATGAAGCCGAAGATCGGGTCCCATTCCACCATCGACAGGCCGGAACCGGTCAGACGGGTAACGCCCCCCAGTATCACCATGGCGAACACGAGGGCGCAGCAAACCAGCAGCCAGATGGCAACCCGGCGATCATTGATACGGTCTCGTCTGGAGGTCTGTGATGTCGGGTCCATGTGCCAGTTCCGGTGTGGGAAGCAGATCCTCTCTGCCGCGCGGACATTCTACCGCAAAGGCGCTCGGCCCGTCTGCTGTCCGGGAGCTGCGTTTCTGCCGTGCTGTACTACAGTTCACCGTATCCGGTATGTTGTTGGCTGGTATCCAGGTCCTTGGAGAAAAGATGAAACAGGGTATGGCGTTGCTGGCCGTTGCGGTGCTGCTGGGTTTGCTGGCTTATCTGTACGGGGGGGGTGCAACGAAATCGCTGCCGGATGATGCGGCCACGGTGCCGTCAGAGGAGAGCGGGTCGTCAGTGAATCCGGACAGTCTGCACTCGGATGCGACCCCAACCCGCGGGGTCTTCGATATCAGCGTGCACAGCGTCGAGGAACTGGAGGTCCTGTTCGACCGCGCGGAGGAGCATGCCAGGCGGCCCAAACCGCTCGGCGGGGAGGAGAGTATTGTGCTGGTGCTGCACGGACCGGAGGTGGAATTCTTCGCAATCTCCAACTATGACAGCTATCGAGCCATCGTCGACCGTGCCGCCAGGCTGGATGCCTTTCACGTGGTGGACGTGAAGATTTGCCAGACCATGATGAAAAACTACGGCATCGAGGCCGACGATATCCCGGCATTTATCGAGCAGGTGCCTAACGGTGCGGCGGAGGTCGAGCGCCTGACCCGCGAGGGTTACGTCTATTTCTGAATCCGCCGTCGTTCCCGAAGCGGTAGCCCTTTGACACGACCACGATGCCTTTCGGTGAAATCGTGAATCGTCGGGTATCCTTTGCCGCATCAAGTCCTGTCCTTTCACCGGCCGGAATCCTGACATCCTTGTCGATGATGCAGTTGCTCAGGCGGGCGTTGTCAACTGCCTCGACGCCCTCGAACAGGATGGCCCCCTCACCACCGCCTCGTCACTGATGTGCACCCGCGGGAACGGGATGGCGTGCTGGACGCTGCCGCCCGCGATCAGGGTGCCGCCGGCGACAATGGCGTTGATGAACACGCCTGCCGGGCCGGAGGCGCCGGGTACGGTGCGCGCCGGCGGTGGTTGTGACTGGCAGGTGCGGACCGGTCAGTCGCCCTGGTAGAGATTGAGCGCGGGTATGCACGGGCAGGCGGGCCTGCCCCGTCAGGTGTCCTAGTCGGTGCGCTTTTCCAGCATGCGCTGGATGATGGGGGCCAGGATGATTTCCATGGCAAAGCCCATCTTGCCGGCAGGTACCACGATGGTATTGCGCCGCGACATGAAGGAGGAATCCAGCATGTTCAGCAGGTAGGAGAAGTCGACGTCGAACTTGCGCGGATCGCGGAAGCGGATCACGACAAAACTCTCGTCCGGCGTCGGGATATCACGGGCAATGAACGGGTTGGATGTATCGACCGTCGGCACACGCTGGAAGTTGATATCCGTGCGGGAGAACTGCGGCGTGATGTAGTGGACGTAGTCATACATGCGTCGCAGGATGGTGTCCGTCACGGCCTCGGCGGAGTAGCCGCGCTGTTCGCAGTCACGGTGGATCTTCTGGATCCACTCCAGGTTGACGATGGGTACAACACCGATCAGCAGGTCGACATGCTTCGCCACATCGGCGTCATCCGTCACGATGCCCCCGTGCAGGCCTTCATAGAACAGCAGGTCGGTGCCGGCGCTGACCGATTCCCAGGGCGTGAATTCACCGGGCTGCTGGCCGAATGGCTGGGCTTCCTCTTCACTGTGCAGGTAGTAGCGGCGCTCGCAGCTGCCGGTTTCGCCATAGGCCCTGAAGGTCTCCTCCAGCTTGTCAAAGATATTGGCCTCCGGACCAAAGTGGCTGAAGCTGGTATTGCCGTCTTCCTCGGCCTCCTGCATGGCGACCTTCATTTCCGCACGGTTGTAGCGGTGGTAGCTGTCGCCTTCAATGACAACCGGGTTGACGCCTTCACGCATGAAGATGTGTTCGAAGGCCACCTTTACCGTGGTGGTGCCGGCCCCGGATGAGCCCGTGACGGCGACAACTGGATGTTTTTTGGACATATTAAAGCTCCTCGCCCTGCAGTGTTTTGTGCGCGTGACAGTAAAAAGGGGGCGAATCTTACCATGTTCGCAGGCTGATGGCAGGACGAGCGCCGCTGTCGGTCAATCATCGTTCTTTATGGGCCGGTTGAGGATGCTAATTCGAGAATGGTGCGAAAACCGCTATAATAGCCGGCTCGTTGTCTCCCGAGGGAGCCGGGTCGTGGCCCTCAAATCCTAGAGTAACCCAATGAAAAACAGTGAAAATTGCGAAAGCTGGAAAGCCCGTGTTGCCCCCTTCATGTGCTGGATCGGGGAACTGAAAAAACCCGGAACCCTGCGTGCCGACCTGATTGCCGGCATTACCGTGGCGCTGGTGCTGGTGCCGCAGTCAATGGCGTATGCGCAGCTGGCAGGCCTGCCGGCATACTACGGCCTGTATGCCTCTTTCCTGCCGGGCATAATTGCCGCCATATTCGGCTCCTCGCGCCAGCTGGCCACCGGACCGGTCGCGGTCGTCTCGCTGATGACGGCATCGGCACTGGAACCGATCGCCGGCAGCAGTCCGGAGCTGTATGTCGCCTATGCCATCATGCTCGCCTTCATGGTCGGCGTGTTCCAGATGGCCCTCGGGCTGCTGCGCCTGGGTGTGCTGGTGAACTTCCTGTCGCATCCGGTCGTCATCGGCTTTACCAATGCGGCCGCCATCATTATCGGCACCTCCCAGCTCGGCAAGCTGTTCGGCGTCAGCGTGGAGAAAACCGATCACACCTACCTGACCGTCTACAACACCATTATCGAGGCGTTCAACTCGACCCATTTCGAGACCATGCTCATGGCCATCCTGGCGCTGGGCATCATGATCGGCCTGAAGCGCTACCTGCCAAAAGTGCCCAACGTGCTG
>JBFELL010000054.1:0-15843 GCA_041552135.1 Gammaproteobacteria bacterium | reverse complement strand
GCGGATGAATAAAAAATATCCTGCCTGCCGGCTCAGATCCTCAGCGCCCGCTCGCCGCGGGCAATGCCCGATACGCCGGATCGCACCACCTCGACGATGGCGACCGGATCCAGCACCAGCAGAAATGCATCCAGCTTGTCCCCGGCACCCGTCAGTTCGATGGTATAGGTCCTGTCCGTGACATCGATAATGCGGCCGCGAAAGATGTCCGAAACCCGCTTCAGTTCCTCGCGACTGTCACCCTCTGCCTTGACCTTGACCAGCATCATTTCCCGCTCGATATGCGGGCCCTCGGTCATATCCATCAACTTGACGACATCGATCAGCTTGTTGAGCTGCTTGGTAATCTGCTCGATGATCTCGTCCGTGCCCCGGGTCACCAGCGTCATGCGCGACAGCGACGGGTCCTCGGTCGGCGCCACGGTCAGCGACTCGATATTGTAGCCGCGCGCGGAAAACAGCCCGGCGACCCTGGAGAGCGCCCCGGCCTCGTTCTCCATCAGGATGGAAATGATGTGCCTCATACCAGGATCATCTCGTTCTGGCCGCCACCGGCCGGGATCATCGGGTAGACATTCTCGGACTGGTCGGTGATGAAATCCATGAACACCAGCCGGTCCTTCAGGGCCATGGCCTCCTGCAGAGCGCCCTCGACATCGCCCGGCTTGTCGACCAGCATGCCGACGTGACCGTAACTCTCGGCCAGCTTGACGAAATCCGGCAGCGACTCCATGTAGGACATGGCATAGCGTCCCTGGTAGAAGAATTCCTGCCACTGGCGCACCATGCCGAGATAGCGGTTGTTCAGGTTGACGACCTTGATCGGCAGGTTGTACTGCAGGCAGGTGGACAGTTCCTGGATGCACATCTGGATGCTGCCCTCGCCCGTGATACAGGCCACGGTTTCATCCGGGTTGCCCAGCTGCACGCCCATGGCCGCCGGCAGGCCGAAGCCCATCGTGCCCAGCCCGCCGGAATTGATCCAGCGCCGCGGCTTGTCGAACAGGTAGTACTGCGCGGCCCACATCTGGTGCTGGCCGACATCCGAGGTGATGAAGGCATCGCCGCCCGTCACCTTGTAGAGCGACTCGACCACGAACTGGGGCTTGATCAGCTCACTGCCCTTGTCGTACTTGAGACAGTCCATGGCGCGCCACTCGCCGATCTGCTGCCACCATTGATCCAGCGCTGCGGTATCCGCACCGCTGCTGCTCTTCTCCAGCAGCCTGGTCATGGCCTGCAGGACGTTATCCACACAACCCACAATCGGCACATCCACCTTGACGTTCTTGGAGATGCTCGAGGGATCGATGTCGATGTGGATGATTTTCGCGTTCGGACAGAATTTCTCGATATTGCCCGTCACGCGGTCATCGAAACGCGCCCCCACCGCAAACAGGACATCACAGTGATGCATGGCCATGTTGGCCTCGTAGGTGCCGTGCATGCCCAGCATGCCGACGAACTGCGGTGCGGTTGCCGGAAAGCCGCCCAGTCCCATCAGGGTGTTGGTCACCGGGTAATTCAACCGGCCGGCCAGCTCGGTCAGGGGACCCGCGGCATTGCCGAGAATGACACCGCCACCGGTATAGATCATCGGCCGTTTTGCTGATTGCAGCAGCCTCACGGCGCGCTTGATCTGGCCGGCATGACCGACGTGCACCGGGTTGTAGGAGCGCATGCTGACCTTGTCCGGGTAGCTGTATTCCGCCTTCTGCGCCGTGATGTCCTTGGGGATGTCGACGACCACCGGCCCGGGTCGGCCGGTAGTGGCGACATAGAAGGCCTTCTTGATGGTCTCGGCAAGATCCGCAACGTCCTGGACCAGGAAATTGTGCTTAACGCAAGGCCGCGTGATGCCGATGTTGTCGGCCTCCTGGAAGGCATCGTTGCCGATCAGGTGGGTCGGCACCTGGCCGGTGAAGACCACCAGGGGAATGGAATCCATATAGGCCGTGGCGATACCGGTAATGGCATTGGTGGCACCGGGACCTGAAGTGACAATCACCACGCCGGGCTTGCCGGTGGAACGGGCATAGCCGTCGGCGGCATGGGTGGCGCCCTGCTCATGGCGTGTCAGGATATGCTTGACCTTCTCCTGACCGTGCAGGGCGTCGTAGATGTGCAATACGGCACCGCCGGGGTAACCGAAGATGTACTCGACTCCCTCGTCCTGTAATGAGCGGACAAAGATTTCTGCGCCGGTCAGTTCCAAGTCGGATGCACTCCTGGTGTTGGCCTTGGGGCCGTTATCTGTAGCCAAGAAAAAAGCCCGCTGTAACGGGCATGCAGGTCGCACTTCGATAGCATAGTAGAAACTACTGATATTCAAGATAAAGGTCAAGGGATAAGCGGCCGCTAGCACACGAAAAGGGCGCCGTCGCAGGAGGTCAAAAAACCGTGACGTATTCGCTTGTTCTTGCCACCAAACAACCATAATATCCGCATAGATTCCGGTTATGGCTCTGTAACACGAAATATACAAAGGGAAAAAATATGCTCACTCGTCCTGCGCTGCTACTCACCCTGCTGCTGACCGCTGCCCTGTCCCATGCCTCGGGTATCTACAAATGGATAGACGAGGATGGCCAGCTGCATTACTCCCAGACCCCCCCGCCCAACAGACCGGCCGAGGTGATACAGGGCGCACCACCGCCGGCCAATGACCCGGACACGGTCCGTGGCGACCTGCAGCGGCAGCTGGATGCCTTTGACGAGCGGCGCGCCCAGCGCGACGAGGCCTTCGCCGAGCACAAGCAGAAGGATGAGGTTGCCCGGATCAAAAAACAGAACTGCGAGACCGCGAGGAAAAACCTGGAGAAACTGCGCCGCGGCGGCAACAACGCCTACATGACGCCGGAGGGCGAAGTGATCCGGCTAACGGACGATGAGCGCGCGAAGCGCATCGATGACGCCAAGCAGGGCATCAAGGACAACTGCGAGGAGTAAACCATGCCCTTTCTGCGGATCCAGACAAACCAAGCACTCAGCGAAGCCGACGCCCGGTCGCTGGCAGGCGCCTCATCGGCAATGGTCGCGCAGCAGCTCGGCAAGCCCGAGCGCTATGTCATGACCTCGGTGGAGACCAACCCGGCCATGCAGTTCGCCGGCACCGACGCCCCCCTCGCCTACCTCGAACTGAAGAGCATCGGCCTGCCGGAGTCGATTACCGCCGACGTCTCGAAGGCACTCTGCGAGCTGGTGTCCTCCGCTACCGGCATCGCGACCGGGCGCATCTATATCGAGTTCGCCGATGCACCGCGCAAGATGTGGGGCTGGAACGGCGGCACATTCTGAAACACAGGCGACAAAAGCGGGGGAATTCCTGATGCGTGCACTCCTCTTCCTGGGCGCACTGCTACTGGCCGTTCTGGCCTGGATGCACTTCAATCCCGATTACAGGGAGCAGATCGAGGAACTGTCCTCGGACGCCGGCATGACCAAGAAGACCGTGCGTGTCTACAAGTGGCGAAACGCCAGGGGGGAATGGCAGATCACCGATCAGGTGCCGCCGGAAGGCATCGAGTACGAGCGCCTGGAATACCGCGAGGACGAGAATGTCCTGCCGCTGCCACCGCAGCTTGGCGGCAAATAACCCTGCCTGTACCTCGGCCCCGTTTGGCCGCTACAATTTGCAGCCATCCTCCACAGACAGAATTCTCCGCCCATGCGTCTTTCCCGATTTCCGCTATCCACCCTCAAGGAAACCCCGGCTGATGCCGAGATCGTCAGCCACCAGCTGATGCTGCGCGCCGGCATGATCCGCAAGCAGGCAGCGGGGGTGTACAGCTGGCTGCCGCTGGGCCTGCGCGTGTTGCGCAAGGTCGAGGCCATCGTGCGCGAGGAGATGGACCGCGCCGGCGCACTGGAACTGCTGATGCCCGCGGTGCAGCCGGCCGAGCTGTGGCAGGAGTCCGGCCGCTGGGAACAGTACGGTCCCGAGCTGCTGCGCCTCAACGACCGCCACCAGCGCGAATTCTGCTTCGGTCCCACACACGAGGAAGTCATCACCGACATCGCCCGGCGCGAACTGCGCAGCTACAAGCAGCTGCCGGTCAACTACTACCAGATACAGACCAAGTTCCGCGACGAGATCCGCCCGCGATTCGGCGTCATGCGTGCCCGCGAGTTCCTCATGAAGGACGCCTACTCCTTCCACATCGACCAGGCCTCGCTGGAAGCGACCTACCGGGTCATGTACGACACCTACACCCGCATCTTCACGCGCCTGGGGCTGAAGTTCCGCGCCGTGCGGGCCGACAGCGGCGCGATCGGCGGCAGCGTCTCACAGGAATTCCACGTACTGGCGGATTCCGGCGAAGACGCCATTGCCTTCTCCACGGAAAGCGATTATGCCGCCAATGTCGAGGCCATCGGGGCCGCGGCCCCGGCGGGCGAGCGCCCGGCGCCAGGGGCCGACCTGCAGCACGTTGACACCCCCGGCCAGCACACGATCGAGGAGGTCTCCCGCTTCCTCGGGACGGCGCCGGCACAGTGCCTCAAGACCCTGCTGGTCGAGGGCGCAGAGACGGCGGTCGTCGCCCTGGTGCTGCGCGGCGACCATGAACTGAACGCCGTCAAGGCGGAGAATCACCCGGGCATTGCCGCGCCGCTGACATTTGCCAGCGAGCGGCAGATCCGCGAGGCGGCCGGTTGCGCGGCCGGCTCGCTGGGACCGGTTGGCCTTGAGATACCGGTCATCGTCGACCACGCCGCGGCCCGGCTGGCCGACTTTGTCTGTGGTGCAAACGTCGACGGCAAGCACCTGACCGGCGTCAACTGGGGCCGTGATCTGGCGGAACCGCAGCTTGCCGACCTGCGCAATGTCGTTGACGGTGATACCAGCCCCGACGGCAAGGGTGTCCTCAGGATCGCCCGCGGCATCGAGGTCGGTCATATCTTCCAGCTCGGCAGGAAATACAGCGAGGCGATGCAGGCCCGGGTGCTGGATGAGCAGGGCCGCGAGGTGGACATGACCATGGGCTGCTACGGTATCGGCGTATCGCGCATCGTCGCCGCCGCCATCGAGCAGAACCACGACGAACATGGCATGATCTGGCCGGAAGCCATCGCGCCCTTCAAGGTGGCGATCATCCCCATCAACATGAAGAAATCGCAGCGTGTTCGCGAAGCGGCGGACGCGCTCTACGGGGAACTGACCGCCGCCGGCCTGGATGTCCTGCTCGATGACCGCGAGGCGCGCCCCGGCGTCATGTTTGCCGACATGGAACTCGTTGGCATACCGCACCGCGTTGTCGTCGGCGAGAAAAACCTGGACCGGGGCATGCTCGAGTACAAGTCCCGGCGTGACAGCGACTCGCGTGACGTGCCGCACGGGGATATTGCGAACTTTCTCCGGGAGCAGATGCAGGCATCCTGATGAGAGGCCCTGGCATGCAAGTGCAGCATCTCGTCCTGGCCTGCCTGCTGGCCATCACGACAGGCATGCAGCCGGATCCATCCCGCGCCGCCACCACGGAGCGGCCGGACGCGGAACTGCGGCATGCATTGACCGACGCCATCAACTCCAGTGACAGTTTCGAGGACCGCTTCGAGGCCGAGGTCTGGCTGACCGACATGTCGCAGCGCCTGCAGAGCCGTATCAGGAACCCGCATGATCGCCTCACCATCCTCAAGACGGTGCACTACGAGGCCCGGCGTGCCGCACTTGAGCCCGAGCTCATCCTCGCCGTGATCAACGTCGAAAGCAATTTCGACCGTTTCGCCATCTCCAGCGCCGGCGCCCAGGGCCTGATGCAGATCATGCCCTTCTGGCTGGATGAAATCGGCCAGCCGGAAGACAATCTGATGGATATCCGCACCAATATCCGCTTCGGCTGCACCATCCTCAGTCACTATCTGAAACGCGAGAAGGGCAACCTGTACCGCGCCCTGGCGCGTTACAACGGCAGCGTCGGCAAGCGCTGGTACCCGAACCGGGTATTCAAGTCGCTGAGCGCTCGCTGGTACAAGCAGTAGCTTTCTTTTTACAGGTTCCGCCTGACGGCGGGGCACTTTACTTTGCGCCGCCAAAGAAAAGCACCCGAAAGAAAGGCGGCCCGGAGGCTGGCCCGCTACGGGAAAAAGCCGCGCATCATGTCCGGGGCAAGCTATCAAAGAACCGTTTAATTCGCATTAAACACCGCAATAGACTCCACATGCGCCGTGTGCGGGAACATGTCCATGACACCCGCGGCCTTCAGTTCATAGCCGAACTCGTTCACCAGGCGTCCGGCATCGCGGGCCAGCGAACCCGGGTGGCAGGACACATAGACGATGCACCCGGGTCGCATGCGACCCAGCATATCCATCATGCCGGCCGCACCGCTGCGCGGCGGATCGAGCAGCACCTTGTCATACGCCTGCCGCGCCCAGCCCGCGAGGCTGTTGTCCGCTTCCAGGTCGGCGACATGGAAGTCCGCGTTTTCGATCGCGTTGTGCACGGCATTCTCCCGCGCCCGGCGGACAAGGCCGGCTTCCCCCTCGACGCCTGTAACACGGGCGACCCGGCGCGCCAGTGGCAGCGTGAAATTGCCAAGTCCGCAGAACAGATCGAGCACGCGGTCCGCTGGCGCAACCCGCAGCAGTTGCCTGACACGTGCCACCATCTGCCGGTTGATCTGCGGATTGACCTGGGTGAAGTCGGTGGGCCGGAAAACGATCTCGACACCCTCATCCTCCAGCCGGTAATGCAGCGTGGAGGAGGCCGGCCACAGCAGCTGCATACTGTCCGGCCCGGCCGGCTGCAGGTAGATGTGCATCTCCCGGTTGCGGGCAAACTGCCGCAACCGGTCCAGGTCGAATTCGTTCAGTGGATCGAGGTGCCGGAACACCAGTGCCGTCACGTCATCACTGATGGCGACCTCGATCTGCGGAATGCGCGCCTTGGCGTCCATGCCTTGCAGCAGCGCGGCAAGATCTGTGATGTGCCGGCCGGCCGCCGGATGCAACACCTCGCATCGCGACAGGTCTGCCAGGAAGGCACTGCGCTTCTCGCGAAACCCGACCAGCACCCGGCCCTTCTTGATGACGTGCCTGACGCCAAGCCGGGCCCTGGTTCGGTAACCGGTCACCGGACCGGTCAGTGGCGGCAGCACCTCCCCCGGCACAACATCGCCGATACGCCCGAGATTGTCGAGCAATACGCCCTGCTTGGCGCGAATCTGCGCCGCGGGATCCATGTGCTGCAGGCTGCATCCGCCGCATAGCCCGAAATGCGCGCATGGCGGCTCGACGCGGTCGGGCGACGGCCGGTGGATCGAACTGACACGACCTTCATCGAACTTGCGGCGGGTCGTCAGGTATTCGAAGCCGACTTCCTCACCCGGCAGCGCCCCGTCAATGAACACGGCCTTGCCGTCGATATGCGCCACCCCTCGCCCGTCATGCGACAACGACTCGACGGTAACCCGCTCGCACGGTTCCGGCAGGCGCTTCCTGCGTTTGCGTTGACTCATTGAATTTCAGATATCGGTGATTCCGGGTAACAAAATATCATTAACCGCAAAGACGCAAGACACAAACAAAACGAAGGCAACACATAAAGCCACATCGTCATTACCGCGCAGTCGGGAATCCATTCGGAATTGAGATGACGTGTTGACAGGTCCCCGCCCTCGCGGGGATGAGGTATTTTTACAATCCTGTGTCTTTGCGATCTTTGCGCCTTTGCGGTGAATCGCTCTTGATCTACTCCGCCTTCCAGTTGTGCAGAAACTCGTCGAAGTGCGGCTTGCCTTCCTGCTGCAGCGACTCCCGGACCTGCCGGCAGGCCTTGTCGTAGCCGTCCGATGGCAACCGGCCGCGGATCAGCTCGAAGCGCAGGTACACCAGGCAGGTATTGAGGACGTCGGTTTCGCAATAATTGCGGATCCCCCCGATGTCACCCGCCTGGAACGCATCCCAGACCTTGCTGCCGTCCATGCCCATCCTGCCGGGAAATCCGCACAGGGTGGCGATCTCGTCGAGGCGCGCGGCTGCCCGGGGCTGGTAGGCCGCCCGCCACGTCAGGAACGGTCTCGATATCGAAAACGAAAACGTTCATATTGAGACTGCCGCCTACTTCTGCTGCCAGCTGCCGCTCTTGCCCATGTACCACCAGCCGCCCGGGGCGTTGTCCACCCAGCGGCGGGCAAAGGTCTGGCGGATATCGCCCTCCCACTCCGGATGGCCATTGGCCCTGGCGATTTCGGCGTAGAGTGCGCCGCGGTCGCGGTTCTCCCTGGCTACAAGTTTCTTCACGGGATTTCTGTCCTTCAGCGACACCAGTTTCTGGTCACGGATCTCGATCTCGCCATCGCGCGTCATGCCAATCGCGCCGGAGTCATAATACGGCGCCAGCTTCCTGTGCCGGCGCTCCATATCCGCCTTCAGCTGCCGGATGGCCGGACTGTCGACCGAGAGATCGGCGCCACCGGCATGTGCCGGCGGGATGATCCAGTCAAGCAGGCTGCCGGCCAGCTGCACCGGGGTGAGGTCAACCGGTCGCATCGACTGCGGCTCGGGTGCCTTGTCAGGCTGCTCGCCGTAGACATCAAGGATGATGCGATCGGCCGCCTTCTCGGCCGCCTCGGCCGGAAAATAGACATTGATGGTGACGCAGGCCGCGACGAACAGCAGCGGCAACAGCAACAGTGGAATGCGCAACGTTTTCATCTCGTCTCCTTGCTCTGCATGAAATTCACCCGGGGCATGGACAAACCCGCGCGACAGCGGGCGATTCGTTGACAACCGTCCGCTGTCACTTGACCGCAGCGCCCTGGCTCCGGGTCACGGCGACCAGCTGTGCAACCAGGCTGTCCCAGTCGACCCGCTCGGCGTAGCCGATCACGTTCAGCCGCGGCGGCAGTAACCGGCCCTTGACGATATAGTAACCGTTTGGCCCGGCCTCGACACCGCCCATATCGCAGGTGCCGTTTTCCAGCCGGCAGCGAATGCCGAGGCGCGCGTAGGGGAAGTCCTCGAAGATGCGAAGAACGCTGCGCGACAGTGCGCCGCCCACGCCGCCACCGCCGATGCTGGATATGTTGTCCACCGCTTTCTGGCTGATACGGTGCCGCGAGCTGTCCTCAGCAGGCGTGGCAAATTGTGCATCGAAGGCCACCGGTCGCCAGGATTCCATGTAGAGACCGTCGACACTGCCACCAAGCCGGCCCTCGATCCGGCCAAACGAAAAGGCCTCGGTCAGCAGCCGGAGATCGATATTCTTCACGGCGGCATCCACCCAGAGGCGCGGGACGACGCCCAGGGGCTGCGACAGCCTGAGATTGTCAAGCGTGACCGCGCCGTCGAACACGCGCACCAGCAGCATGCCGCCCACCTCGAGCATGCCCTTCTGGTAGCGCACATCGGGGATGACGCCGGAGAGCTTGCCGGCGAATTCCGGCCAGCCGAGCGCCCGGGTCAGGTCGCGCATGGAAACGGGCGTCAGGATGCCGTCCACGTGCCAGCGTCGCACGCCGCCGTCGGCATAGTCGAGTTCAACGGCATCGATCAGCAGCTCACCGTCCAGCACGGTGATTTTCGCCGGCTCGCGCAGGCTAAACCGCGAACCGGTGGACTCGGTGGCGATGGCCGCCTCGCCGAGCGGGACCCGGTAGAGCTGACCACTGTCCCAGGCGAGCTGCTGCTCGCGGCGGGCGTCATCATCCCCCCACGCAATGCCGGCCGTCAGGCCGTTGAACGCGAAACGTTCCTCGCGGTCCGCCAGCTGCACATCATGCAGGTCCAGCTCCAGGGAGTGCAGCTCACCCGATGTCATGGCAATCGATGCATTGACCCGCCCGGCGCTTTCCAGATCGGCCAGCAGGGTTTCGTTCAGCCAGGGCTGCAGGTAGGTCGTGTACAGCGCCGGCAGCCGGCCCTCCTCCACCTTCACTTCCAGGCTGGCGACCGGTACCGGCCGGCCGGGATGCAGGATCCCGCCGAGCTTGAGTGCCACGGTGTCCTGCTGACGGTATTCCAGCGAGCGAATCACCAGCCGTTCCCTGCCGGGCTGCCAGTCGAGGTTTACCGCGGCATTGACCGGCTGCGCCTCCAGGTCGAGGAAAACCGGCTCGACGTAGAGCTGACCCTGCGCACCCTGCAGAGCGGCCGTGACCTGCCAGTTGCCGCCGGACCGTGACAGGCCTGCCTCCAGTTGCAGGTCAAGGTTCTCGCCCGCCAGCGCGCCGGCCTCGTCGGAGAATGACCCGTGGGCCAGGCGTGCCGTCAGGGTGCCGCTGTCGAGTCCGGCTGCAGCGCCCTGCAGGCGCGCCGAGATATCCAGCGAACCCCTTGCCTCCAGGGGTGGCAGGGATACGCCGGCCGCAGACAGCGAACCGGCCAGCGCATCGAGCTGCAGGGCGTGCCCCTGCAGGCGGATATCCCAGGCCGGCGCCTCCAGCACACCGCTGGCAGCCACCACGCCGCCGGCGTAGCGGGCGCCGTCCAGCCTGAACGTCAGCCGCCCGGAGGCCGGTGTGTAGTCGAATCCGCCCACGAGGGTCTGCCGGCCGTAGTTGAACGAGTCGGCGCGGATGTGCGCCTGATCGCAGCGAATACCTTCGGCACGGATTTCCGCCTGCGTGCAGCTGAGACTGACCGCGCGCAGCGTACCCAGGGGTTCGGGCAATACCGCCAGGGCGGCCTCCAGTCTCAGCTGTGCACGCTGTGCATCGAGCCAGTCGACGCGCGCCGTGGCCTCGTGCACCGACCAGCCGGCGCCTTCCAGGGTATCGAGCGAGAAACCGGCGCTTTCGATGGCCTGCACCACGACCAGGTCACCGGCCGCGAGGCCGGCGGCAAGCAGCAGGGAACGGAGCCGCAGGCGGGTGCGCACTTTCAGTCGGGAAACACCCCGGTCGAGAGATACCGGTCGCCGCGGTCACAGGCGATCGCGACGATGACGGCATTTTCGAGCTGTTTTGACAGTGACAGGGCAGCCGCCACCGCACCCCCCGAGGAGATACCGGCCAAGATGCCTTCCCGTGCGGCCAGTGCCCGCGTGGTCCGCTCGGCATCCGCCTGGCTGACCTCGATGGTCCGGTCGACCCGGGCCGGCTCGAAAATGGACGGCAGATATTCCTCCGGCCAGCGACGGATACCCGGTATGGACGACCCCTCTGTCGGGGTCACGCCGACAATCTCGATGGCGGGGTTCACTTCCTTGAGATAGCGGGAGGTCCCCATAATGGTACCAGTGGTCCCCATGGAACTGACGAAGTGGGTGATCGCGCCCCGCGTGTCGCGCCAGATCTCCGGGCCGGTGCCTTCATAGTGCGCCAGCGGGTTGTCGGGGTTGGAAAACTGGTCCAGCACCCTGCCCTCGCCCCGCCCTTCCATCTCCAGGGCGAGATCGCGCGCGCCTTCCATGCTCGCTCCCTCGCTGACCAGTATGATCTGTGCGCCGAAGGCCTTCATGACGGCACGCCGCTCCACACTCATGTGCTCCGGCATGATCAGCACCATGCGGTAGCCCCTGATGGCGGCAGCCATGGCCAGTGCAATACCCGTGTTGCCGCTGGTGGCCTCTATCAGGGTGTCACCCGGGCGGATTTCACCCCGGGCCTCGGCATGAATGATCATGCTGAGCGCCGGGCGGTCCTTGACCGAGCCGGCCGGGTTGTTGCCCTCCAGCTTGACCAGTACGCTGTTGCCGGTCTCGCCCGGCAGCCGTTGCAAGCGGACCAGTGGCGTATTGCCAATGGTGGATTCAAGCGTGGGGTAAGTCATGTGAGCATTGTCAAAGTCGTTGACGTTGTCCTGCAAGTATACCCAACAACCGCGGGCAGCAGACAGTACATCTCGGAGCATGCCTGCATGCTGATCCGCGATCGGCCGATGGCATTGGCGCGGTAATATCGCTTAACTGGCAGGTACGGCGACGGGCCGGCGAATGAACAAGCATAGCGGGAGGACCGACGAATGAACAACGACAAGGCGGGAAAAGGCACACCCGCACCTGGCTGGCGCGGCCTGTGGTCACGCGCCACCTCGGCACTGGCGCGCCTGTCGGCGATGCCGGAGGAGGATGGCACGCCTGGCGACGCGCCCGGGGCGCAAGCCGAACCCGCCCTCTCGGACCGGTTTGCCAACCAGCTGTTCGCCAACCTGCTGCTGGAATTGCCGCAGCATCGCCAGGCATTTACATCGGCCTGGCTGGCCGGTGACTGGCAATCGCTGTCTGACTGCGCGCACCAGCTCGCCGGGGCGACCGCCTACTGCGATCTGCCCGGGCTGAGTGCGGCACTCGCCGAACTGAGGAACGCAATCCGGGACGGTGACGAACTGGCACGGCAGCAGACCTATAACCGCGCTGCACGTGAAATCGACGAACTGCTTGAGAAAAGCGGATTACGGCAATCCTGAGCAGTCAGGACTCCTCAGGCCCGCGCGCCCAGCATCAGTCGCTTCATCTCCGCCACCGCCTCGCCAAGGCCGGTGAACAGCGCACGGGCAACGATCGCATGGCCGATATTCAACTCGCGCACGTCCGCCATGGCGGCGATCGTCTGCACGTTGTCGTAATTCAGACCATGTCCGGCATTGACCTGCAGCCCGGCCGCCACACCGGCACTCACGGCATCGGCAATTCGCGCCAGTTCGGCCGCCCGCGCCGTTGCATCGGCTGTGTCGGCGAAGTGGCCGGTATGGATCTCGATGCAGGGCGCGCCCGCCGCGGCGGCCGCGTTGACCTGATCGATATCGGCATCGATAAACAACGATACCCGCACACCCGCCCCGGCGAGACGGCTGCAGGCCTCCTGCACGCGGGGCAACTGGCCGGCCACGTCCAGCCCGCCCTCGGTGGTCAGCTCCTCGCGACGCTCGGGCACCAGACAGCAGTCCTGCGGCTGAAGCCTCGTGGCAAAGGCCAGCATCTCTTCCGTCACGGCCATCTCCAGGTTCATCCGTGTGCGCAGCTGCTCCTTCAGCACCAGCACGTCGCGGTCCTGGATGTGCCGCCGGTCCTCGCGCAGGTGCAGCGTAATACTGTCGGCACCCGAGTGTTCCGCCAGCGCGGCCGCCTCGACGGGATCGGGATACCGTGTGCCACGCGCCTGGCGCAGTGTCGCCACGTGGTCGATGTTGACGCCCAGCAGTATTTGCGAATCGGTTTCCATTGCGTTTCCGTCTGTCTCAGTTGATCGATGAAGGCACATCCGGCGGATTGCCCCCGCCCCGGGACACCGCCATCTGCCGCAGCACCTCGCGTGTCCTCAACGGTCGCGCCCCGAGGTAGAGCGACAGCACCGCCCGCATCAGCTGCTTGACCTCCTGGCAGGCGGCCGGATCCGTCAGTCGCCCGGCGTGCAGCGCCAGCAGGCTGGAGCCACACAGATACAAGCCGTTATCCCGGCGCACATCGCATGGCACCGGCCCGCTCTCCAGCCGGTATTCGTAGAGCGCATCGGCAACGACAGGCCGGCCGCTTTCCGCCTCGTGGTCCAGTAACAGCCCGTAGCCCAGCTCCTGCAGCAACTGCTTCTCGAAAATACGCAACGTTGGCTGCTCCGCGGCATCCAGATCCTGCAAGGCCTGCTCGTAGGCGGAAAACAGCTGCGGGTGCGGGTCATGCCGGGTCAGCAGGCGCATCAGCAGCTCGTTCAGGTACCAGGCACTCATCAAATGCCGGGTACCCGGAACGCCCATGCCAGCGCGGTTCTCCACCGCGGTCAGTGTGCCGAGCTCGCCACGCTGGCTCCATGACAGCAACAGTGGCCTGAAGCCCTGCAGCAGCCCGCGCCAGCGCGATTTTGAGGCGCGGGCACCACGCGCCACGAGTCCCAGCCGGCCGTGTTCACGGCTGAACACTTCCAGCAGCAGGCTGGAATCGCGATAGGGATAATGATGCAGGATCCACGCGGGATCCAGCAGGACCTTGCCGGAGGTGCTCATGTTCTGCGACTGTCTGATTTAAAGGCATATTTCAACGCAATGGCGCCGGGAACGCAAAGACAATATCCATCTGAAGGGTCGGGCGATGAAAAACCGCGAGCCTGATGACTGCAGGCCCGCAGGAATAGCGCACGGCCGACAAAGTGGGCACATCCCGTTTATACACGCATTCGCTACCGGTGCGGAGCAACATCTTTTCCGCTCACCAAGCCACCTGTCCGGGCAACCTGCACCACGGGCGCCCAGGCAGGATCCTTGCTCGCATGCGGTCACGGACAACCTCACAAACCGTCGCCGGTCGGCATGTCGCTCAGCTCAGGTACGAGTTGAGTCCGACAGGTATTACCGGCAGCTTTCGCTGCACCTTTCAGTATTCCCGGTCGATACAACCCCGGGGCAAGACAACGCAAGCCCGACCGTTCGGAGACGTTCTGCACGATAGCGGGGTATCCATAATCGGCAACAACCCGCCTCGGGAAGACGTCACATTGCCAGGGCCGGCTCAACCTGAACCCCCGCTACGGTGACAGGCCCGACCCCTGAACCACCGCGGGTCACTGGACCCGGCTCCTGAAGAATCAGTACCCGCATCGGGCCCTGACCTCGAAACGCCTGAAAAAGTTACTGATCTGTGCTTACATACCCTCGCCAGGTATGAATCGATCCCGGATCAGCCACCAGTATCAGTAATCGCGCAGGAGAAGAAGAGATGGGCGCTGGTGTAATACCCTTTAGTGTCAGCGGTCGCAAGGTCCGCTTTCTGTTTCAGACCACATTCAGCGGCAGAAAGGCAGGGCATCTTATCGATTTCGGTGGCGGCCTGGGTACAGGCGAAGACTACCGGGAAACGGCGATACGGGAATTTGTCGAGGAAACCGAAACAATGTATTTCTCTGACAATCTGCAACAGGCGAGCCGCACTGTTGAAAGGGTCAGGAACCAGATCCCGATCGTTCAGGCACTGTTTGACGAGACCCTGGCCATGCATCCCGATTGGTGGTGCAGGCGCTCACCCGGGGACCCTGCCCGACCCAAACGCTGGAGAACTTTCTTTATCGAATTCCCGTACCGCGACATCAAGGAACTGAACCGGGAATGGGAAGCCGACACGGTCGGACGGTTCAAGAAACGGCGTGAGTTGTTCTGGATAACCGCCGCAGAGCTGCTCGCTATTTATGAAAATTCCCCCGACAGGCTGTGGAAACGTGTACGACAACTGGAGCATGCCAGAGAGACGATTCTCTCTATCCGGCAAAGCAGGGAACCCCGATTCGCCTGAGGCACCAGAAATTGAAGTATGCCATCAGCCGCCCGCTCTGCCGGCCCGGTTCCACGTTGCGCTGCAGCAGGCGGCTGCACTGCACCCGATTGAGGTGACTGTAGAAGCAGGGCTTCATCCAGATCGCGGGTGGCAGGCGAGTCTGGCGGTTGACGGTGGCTGGCCACGCCTGAATCGCAGCCGTCCGAGATCGAGCTCATCAGCGAAGTCGTCGATTACCCTGACAGGATTGTCTTGTGCAATGCGATCAACCAGACGTTCGGGGAATACAGTGCCTTGTCGCGGTCTTCACCTTCGGGGGAACACCTCACGATCGTCGCTCCCGGTTGCGTTGCCGTGATTAGCCCGAGCAGTGCGTTTTCACACCGTCCGGGCACTTGCAAACATATGACTCGGCTCCAGAATTCTTGCATCACGCGCCTGCGCATTCGGGATGGTATCAGTGCTAATGGTATGGTATCACTGCTGTCCCGTTAACCTTGTCTGGATTGTTTGCAACATGCTGCATGAACACCGTTATACAAACCATCCTGACCCGCAGGACATGAATAGGGGGCACTGCATGATGAACAGGGCGTTCCTTCTCCCTGCGGGAGAAGGGCAGGATGAGGGGATGTAAAATCAGACAGTTGGCGTTTATTTATCCCCTCTCCCCAACCCTCTCCCGAAGGGAGAGGGAGTTAACG
>JBFELL010000053.1:0-15948 GCA_041552135.1 Gammaproteobacteria bacterium | reverse complement strand
GAGGCGCACCCGGTATCGATGCAGCATGTGTTCCGGGCCACGGAGCGCAACAAGGCGCCGCTGATCGTTATCGACCCGCGCTTCACCCGCACCGCGGCGCATGCCGACCTCTTTATGCGTATCCGTCCCGGCACCGACGTGCCGGTGGTCTGGGGCATGCTCTGGCACATCTTCGAGAACGGCTGGGAAGACAAGGCGTTCATCCGCCAGCGTGTCTACGGCATGGACGACATCCGTGCCGAGGTGGCGAAGTGGACACCGGACGAGGTCGAGCGTGTCTCCGGCGTGCCGGAGGAGACCGTCAAGCGTGCAGCGAAACTCATGGCGGAACACCGCCCGGGCACGTTCATCTGGTGCATGGGCGGCACCCAGCACACCATCGGCAACAACAATACCCGTGCCTACTGCGTGTTCCAGCTGGCGCTCGGCAACATGGGTGTCAGCGGCGGCGGTACCAACATCTTCCGCGGCCACGACAACGTGCAGGGCGCCACCGACTTCGGCGTGCTGAGCCACACCCTGCCGGGTTACTACGGCCTGTCGGGTGGTGCCTGGAAACACTGGGCCGCAGTCTGGGACATCGACCACGACTGGCTGGTCGACCGCTTCGACCAGGGCAGCTACGAGGAAGCCAAGGGCAAGCCGGTCAAGCCGATGAACACCAAGGGCATCCCGGTGTCGCGCTGGATCGACGGTGTGCTCGAGGACAAGGCCAACATGGCCCAGAAGGACACAGTCCGCGCCATGGTGTTCTGGGGGCATGCACCCAACAGCCAGACACGCGGCCCCGAGATGAAGGAGGCCATGGAGAAGCTGGACCTCATGGTCATCATCGATCCCTACCCGACGGTCAGCGCCGTCATGCACGACCGCACCGACGGCGTCTATCTGCTGCCGGCGGCCACCCAGTTCGAGACCTACGGCTCGTGCACTGCCTCCAACCGTTCCATACAGTGGCGCGACAAGATCTTCGATCCGCTGTTCGAGTCGCTGCCGGATCACACCATCATGTACAGGCTGGCCGGCAAGCTGGGCTTTGCCGACGAGCTGTGCAGGCACATCGCGGTGGAGAACGACGAGCCCAACATCGAGGACATCACCCGCGAGTTCAACAAGGGCATGTGGACCATCGGCTATACCGGGCAGAGCCCGGAACGACTGAAGCAGCATCAGCAGAACTGGCATACCTTCGACTACACCACGCTGGAGGCGAAGGGCGGTCCGGCGAACGGCGATTACTACGGCATGCCCTGGCCCTGCTGGGGCACCGCTGAAATGGGCCACCCGGGCACACCCAACCTGTACGACACCAGCATGCCGGTGGCGCGCGGCGGTCTGAACTTCCGCGCCCGTTTCGGCGTGGAGCGAGACGGTGTCAACCTGCTGGCCGAGGGCTCCTATCCGCAGGGCAACGAACTCAAGGACGGTCACCCGGAGTTCACCGCCGACATGCTGAAGAAGCTCGGCTGGTGGAATGATTTGACGGACGATGAAAAACAGCTGGCCGAGGGCAAGAACTGGAAGACCGACCGTTCCGGCGGCATCCAGCGGGTCGCCATTGCGCACGGCTGCTCACCGTTCGGCAACGCCAAGGCGCGCGCCGTGGTCTGGACCTTCCCCGATCCGGTGCCGGTGCACCGCGAGCCGCTTTATACCTCGCGGCGCGACCTGGTGGAGAAATATCCGAGCTACGAGGACCGCAAGTCGTTCTATCGCCTGCCGACCCGCTACGGCTCCATCCAGGCGAAGGACTACACGGGCGAGTATCCGCTGATCATGACCAGCGGCCGACTGGTGGAATACGAGGGCGGCGGTGACGAGACGCGCTCCAATCCCTGGCTGGCGGAACTGCAGCAGGACATGTTCGCCGAGATCAACATCGTCGATGCCAACAACAACGGCATTCGTGACGGCCAGCAGATCTGGGTGGAAGGCCCCGAGGGCGGGCGCGTCAAGGTCATGGCCAAGGTGACCCAGGAGGGCGTGGCACCGGGTGTGGTGTGGATGCCGTTCCACTTCGGCGGGCATTTCCAGGGTAAGGACCTGCGGGACAAGTACCCGGCGGGCAGCGACCCCTACGTGCTGGGTGAGGCCTGCAACACGGCATTCACCTACGGTTACGATTCCGTGACGCAGATGCAGGAGACCAAGTGTTCCCTGTGCCGTATCAGCCGAGCTTGAGTAGCGGAGGAGATCAGATCATGGCCCGAATGAAATTTCTCTGTGACGTTGAACGGTGCATCGAATGCAATGCCTGTGTCACGGCCTGCAAGAACGAGAACGAGGTGCCCTGGGGGGTCAACCGCCGCCGGGTGGTGACCATCAATGACGGCTCCCCGGGCGAGCGCTCCATGTCGGTTGCCTGCATGCACTGCACCGATGCGCCCTGTGTCGCCGTCTGTCCGGTCGACTGCTTCTACTACACCGATGATGGTGTCGTGCTGCATGACAAGGACATCTGCATCGGCTGCGGCTACTGCTTCTATGCCTGCCCCTTCGGCGCACCACAGTTCCCGCAGGAGGGTGTGTTCGGCCAGCGCGGCAAGATGGACAAGTGCACCTTCTGCGCCGGTGGTCCCGAGGAGGACAACTCGCCCGAGGAGCGTGCCAGGTATGGCAGCAACCGGCTGGCCGAGGGCAAGCTGCCGCTGTGCGCCGAGATGTGCGCCACCCGGGCGCTGCTTGCAGGCGACGGCGACACCGTCTCCGACATCTACCGCGAGCGTGTGACCTGGCGCGGTTCCTCCGGGCTGTCCTGGGGCTGGGGGGTCGCCTACGACAAACCCGGTCTGCGCAAAAGCAGGGCCGTGCAGGGCAAGGCGACGGGCGGCGACTAGCCGCAAGCGCTGTCCGGTTGAATGCGATTCAGTGACCTGAAGCATGGCAGGCGGCCCGCTGCCGGGCCGGCGGGAGGAGTCAGTGTGTATGAGCAATAACGTGTCGTCACGCAACCGGCATCATCGTGTCGTCCTTTACTCGCTGTTGTCGCTGCTGGTGGTGACACTGGTACTGCCGCTGGTACCCTATGCCGTCGCCGAGCTGGATCCGTTCGCCGGCAAGGTCGCCAACCCGGGTGCGGAGTTCTGGCGTGACGTGCGCCAGCGTGACCGCGGCGTGAGCGGCAGCACACAGGTCAAGGGTGTCGACAGCGGTGTCCTGATCAACTACTACGGCGAGGAGTGGCGCCAGTTCCGCATGCAGAGACTGGTGCCGTACGGCGCCGCCCTGATGGGCGTCGTGCTGGCCGTTATTCTGCTGTTCTATTTCCTGCGCGGGCCATTGCGCATTCAGGACGGACCGGCCGGAAGCCAGCTTCAGCGATTCAGCGTCACGGAACGTACCGTGCACTGGTTCACGGCAGGGCTGTTCTGGTTCCTTGCTCTGACGGGCCTGATTCTTCTCTACGGTCGTTACGTGCTCATCCCGCTGCTTGGCCCGGAAGGTTTTGGCGTAACGGCAACCGCCTGCAAGGAGGCGCACAACCTGTTCGGTCCCCTTTTCCTGGTTGCCCTGCTGATGCTGTTTATCACTTTCGCGAAGGACAATGTCTACGCGCGCGGTGATATGAAATGGCTGTTGAAGGGGGGTGGCCTGCTGGGTGGTCATGTCAGCGCCGGGCGCTTCAATGCCGGTGAGAAGATCTGGTTCTGGATCGCTGTGCTCGGTGGCATCGTACTATGCGTGAGCGGGCTGATTCTGGATTTTGCCGTGTTCGGCCAGGGCCGCGTGATTATGGGGCTGTCACATGTGTTGCACGGTATCGCGGCACTGATCGTGATCGCCGTATCATTTGGCCACATCTACCTGGGCACGGCCGGTGTGGAAGGTACACTGGGTGCCATGACTCACGGTTATGTCGATCTCAACTGGGCACGATCACACCATGACCGCTGGGCCCGGGAGGTCGAGGAGGCGGGTGGTGTGCTGACTGCCGAGGAGGCCGCCAGGCGGCAGGGCAAGCTATCTGCAAGCCAGTCTTCCGGTGAACCTGTTACAGGAGAAAGCCAGTGATCGGGGATTTTATCGATGGACCGCTGTGGTATTTTTCCGCCGCCGTGTTTGTCATCGGCGTGGCATGGCGACTGTTCGCCATCCTGCGGCTGCGCGGCCGCAAGAAGGTACTGTCAAAGCCGCGCAATACCACGGGTGGCGGGGCACTCGCGACGATCCTGCGCCGTTTTGTCCCGTACCGGGAGTTCGCGACGGTCTCGCGAGGCAGGGTCATCGCCGGCTATGTCTTCCACCTCGGCCTGTTTGCCCTGTTGTTTTTTGCCGCTCCCCACATGGAATTCATTCGCGACCGGATCACGGGCTTTGGCTGGACGCCGCTGCCCTACTGGGGATTCATCGTCGCCTCTCAGCTGGCCTTCTTCGGCCTGCTGCTGCTGATAATCTACCGGCTGATGAACCCGGTGACGCGGCTGCTCTCGGACGCTGGTGACTACGTGTCTTCGATACTGGTATTCGTCGTGATGCTGACCGGCTGCATGGCACTGCTGCAGGCCAGCGAGGCGCTGCGGCTGCTGCACCTCTTCCTGGCGGAAGTTCTGCTGATCTATTTCCCCTTCAGCGCCCTGATGCATACCTTTACCTTTGTCACCAGCCGGGGATTCTCCGGTGCTGTGTTCTACCGTCGCGGTGTGAACTACTGATGTCCAGATTTACAGTCTACGGGAACAGGATCGGGTAGCGGGCTATGGCAATCGATATGAACGTGTTTCAGCAGTTCGCGGGCCAGATGGCGCAGCTCGGATCCATGGCGCAGCCCACTGATTACCCGGATGAGGAACGGGTCGAACGTGCCAAGGCAGTATTCCGCAAGAGCATCGGCGCCGAGCAGGCGGGCGACCTCGAGGCCTGCGTAAAATGCGGCCTGTGTGCCGAGGCCTGCCATTTCCGGGTGTCGACCGGTGACCCGAAATACACACCGGCGCGCAAGATGGAGCTGATGAAACGGTTCTACCAGCGCGAGATGGGACCTTTCCGCTGGCTGTACCGGCTTGCCACGCGCGATATCACCGCCCGGGACCTCGAGGACTGGCAGGAACTGGTCTACGATTCCTGCACCACCTGCGGGCGCTGCGGGATGATCTGCCCGATGGGCATCAACATCGCCGGGATCGTGACAACGACGCGCCAGGCCCTCGCCGAGGCTGGCCTTGTGCCGGCAGACCTGCGCGCGGTGCAGCAGGAGCAGGGAGCCTACGGAACGGTGTTCGGCGCCGGTCCCGACACGGTCCGGCAGGCAGTCGAGCAGATGCGCACCAGGGGCCACGACGTACCGCTCGACAAGGAGAAGGCCGATTACCTCGTGCTGACCTCCGTGGTGGACATGATGCTGTTCACCGATCAGCTGGAAGCCACCATCAAGATCTTCAACCGCCTGGGGCTCGACTGGACGTTTCGCACAGACGGTTTCGAGGGGGCGAACTTCGGCCTGCTGGCCGGTGTAGCAGATGTGCAGAAGCAGGCGTCCATGAAGGTGATCGAGACGGCCATCGCCATCGGCGCAAAGGCGGTCATCGTGCCGGAGTGCGGTCATGCCTATCCGGCCCTGCGCTGGTCAGGTGCCGAGATCTACGGGAAACCGCTGCCCTTTGACGTCTATGTCATTTCGGAGTTTCTCGACCTGCAGCTGCAGGCAGGCAAGCTGAAGCTGAAAAGCGACAACAGTGATATCAAGGTCACCTTCCACGATCCTTGCAAGCACGGGCGCTATTCCGGAATACTCGATGAACCCAGGGCGGTGATAAAGGCGCTGGGCGTGGACTTCCGCGAACTGCCCTCGCACGGCATGATGAACTGGTGTTGCGGCGGAGGTGCCGGGGTGTTTGTCATCGGCAGTGCCGCACCGCTTCGCCAGGCGGCTTTCGGCATCAAGTACGATGAAGTGAATAAAACCGGTGCCGACAAGGTGCTCATGGCCTGTGGCAGTTGCCGGCTGAACTTTCTCAAGGGGGCCCAGGACAACAACTGGGACAAGGAGATCGTAAGCCTGGTGGCCCTGGTGGGAGACAATCTCGAATAGTCTGTCAGTCTTCCGCTGCGTTCCACTCGCCGCTGCGGCCGCCGGACTTGTGCAGCAGCCGGACACCCTCGATGACCATGCCGCGATCAACCGCCTTGCACATGTCGTAGATGGTCAGTGCGGCCACGGAAGCGGCGGTCAGGGCCTCCATTTCAACGCCGGTGGCACCCTTCAGGCGACAGGCCGTGGTTATGTGCACCCGGCTGCCGGGTTTGTCCAGCGTGATATCGACATCGATGCCGGACAGCATGAGGGGGTGGCACATGGGAATGAGGCTGGCACACTGCTTGGCGGCCTGGATGCCGGCGATGCGGGCCACGGCGATGACATCGCCTTTCTTGTGGCCGCCAGTCTCGATGAGCGACAGGGTGTGCTCCGACATGCGTACCCGCGCCTCGGCGCGCGCCTCGCGTGCCGTATCCGGCTTGTCACCGACATCGACCATGCGTGCCGTGCCCTGGGCGTCAAGATGAGTTAACTTGTCCATAATGAGGTACCGGTTCCGTATAACAAATCAATATTGCCCATGAAACGGATGATTGCAAACCTGCTTTACCTGATTGTCCTGCTGTTCTCGCTACCGGTCACGGCTGGCGAACCCTCGCTGGTGCGCATGGCTACCACCACGAGCACGGATAATTCCGGTCTGTTCGACGTTATACAGCCGGTGTTCGAGAAGGAACTCGATATCCGGGTGCATGTCATCGCGGTCGGTACCGGCAAGGCGCTGGAACTGGGAAGGCGGGGTGATGTTGACGTGGTGCTGGTGCACGCCAAACCCGCCGAGGAGGCCTTCGTGGAGGGAGGCTACGGGCTGGAACGCCACGAGATCATGTATAACGATTTCGTGATCGTCGGGCCGGCAGCCGACCCGGCCAGGGTGCGTGGCCTGCGGGATGCCGGCAAGGCACTGGGTAAAATCGCCGAGGCCTCAGCGGTCTTTGTATCGCGCGGCGATGACTCCGGTACGCACAAGAAGGAGAACGTCGTCTGGACGCAGGCGAATATCCGGCCGGTGGGCGAGTGGTACCGGCAGGTCGGGCAGGGCATGGGCAAGACGCTGCAGATTGCCGGAGAACTCGACGCCTATACCCTGGTCGATCGTGGTACCTGGCTGGCCTATCGCGCGAGGAGCCCGCTCAGGCTGCTGGTCGAGGGCGACGCGGTGCTGCGCAACCCCTACGGTATTATCGCGGTCGATCCGGTGCGCCACCCCGACGCCAACCACAAGGCCGTGCAGCGACTCATCGACTGGTTCAGATCAGACGAGGCGCATGCCCTGATTTCAGGATACAGGGTTGAAGGGGAACAGTTGTTCTATCCGGTGACCGAATAAGCCATGGACAGCCTGTCAGCCGCCACCGCCGAATCCTTCCACCTGCTGTTCTCGGGTGATCCGGAGCTGTGGATCATTATCTTCACTTCCTTCAGCGTCTCGCTGCGTGCAATCCTGATCGCGGTACCGGTAGCCTTCGTGGTGGCCTTCCTGATGGCACATCTGCGTTATCCCGGCAGACGGGCCATGATCGCCGGTTTCAGCGCCATGCAGTCGATACCTGCCGTGGTGATCGGCCTGACCGTCTACCTGCTGCTTTCCCGCAGTGGCCCGCTGGGTGATCTGAAACTGCTGTTTACCCAGACCTCCATGGTCATCGGCCAGGCGCTGCTTGCTCTGCCTCTGCTGGTCGCCCTGAGCCATGCCGCATTCCAGGCCGCGGATCGCCGTGTCTGGGAGACCTCCGTGACCCTGGGCGCCAGGCCGGTCAGGGCCTTCCTGACACTGGTCCACGAGGTTCGTTTCGGACTGATTGCCGCACTTATCGCAGGCTTCGGTCGGATCATTGCCGAGGTCGGCTGCTCCATGATGGTTGGCGGCAATATCCTCGGCTACACGCGCAACATCCCGACGGCGATCGCGCTGGAGACCACCAAGGGCGAGTTCGCCCAGGCGATCGCCCTGGGAATGGTGCTGCTCGTGATGGCGCTGCTGCTGAATGGCATGCTGGCCTTCTTCCAGGGGCGCGGGGTGATGTCGTCATGACGGAGATACTGCGTTACAGCGGCTTGCGGAAATCCGTCCATGGCCGGCTGCTGTTCGACATCGAGACACTGTCAATCCAGGCACGTGCCTGCATAGCGCTGAGTGGCAGGAACGGTTCCGGCAAGTCAACGCTGTTGCGCATCATTGCCGGTCTCGAGGCGCCGGATCGCGCGACGGTCTGCTACCGGGGACAGGAAATGTCATGGCGCCGCGCTTCCGGCAGGATGCGCGGCGATATTATCTACCTGCACCAGCAGCCCTATCTGTTCGACAGCAGCGTCACGGATAACATCGCCTACGGACTGAGGCGGCGCGCTATGCCGCTGACGGAGATCTCAGGCAAGGTATCGGAGGCGCTGGAGTGGGCAGGGATCGCGCATCTGCAACTGCGCAATGCCCGCGACCTGTCGGGCGGGGAGAGGCAGCGCGTGGCCTTTGCGCGTGCACGGATTCTCAGCCCGGCTATCCTGCTGCTTGATGAACCGACCAGCAACATGGACAGCGAGTCGAGGAACCAGGCCTACCGCATGATCAGGCGTCTGAAGGACGAGGGTGTCAGTATTATCGTGGCAACCCATGAATATCACACGATCGCGCATCTCTGCGACGGCCACTTCTCGCTGCAGGCCGGCGGGCTGCAACCACAGCCAACCGAACCGGCGGGCGGTGAACGCAAGGTCATACCCTACGGTTGATTCGGTTTGTTCTTCCCGCACACCTTCAAGCCCCGTCCCGGGCAACAGCCACGGGATTACCGGACAAGCAGGGCAAACGGAATATTTCGAAACCGTGGCGATCTGCATCGCCGGCGAGGTTCCGGTCGCCCGTCGGCCGGTACTCAGCGTGATCAGGATGGGGGGCAGGTTGTAGCGGCGGAATCCGAACCTGCATGCACTCGCCTGATGGCAATCAGCGTCTCAAGTGGCCATATCGAATCGCCGATACGAACATGTACAGGATTGTCTATATGCCAGGATTAATGATCCGGTACTACTGGATTGGAAGATCCGCATACGGAGGTTTACATGCCAGATCCAGCCTCGCCGTCAGCTGAAGTCACCGAGGCGCTCAATCGCCTCAGTCTTGCCATGGAGCAATTGCAGGGCAGCTATGCCCGCAGCCAGCGCGCCAACCGCCGCTTGCGTGTGGCTATGGTCATCGTGCTGCTCCTTGTGGCTGGTGCGGCATATCACGTGACAATGCCGATTCTCGAGCTCACGGCTCAGATCCCGGAACTGATCCCCCAGTTGAAAAAGGCCAGTCTGGATCCCGAGGAGGCCAGGGAGGAAAGACAGCGACTGAAGGAAAAGCTCACGCCTGAATCGCGGGAGCAGTTGTTGAAGTTCGAAGAGGATCTGGAATGGCTGTCGAGATACCTGGACGTGTACCCGGATTTCAGTGCCGGTGCGGCGGTCTCGCTGTTTCTCTCGAATATGTCCGGTTCCATCAAGGTCATGCCGGACCTGTATGAGCAGGTGCAGATCATGACAGCCCAGGTCCAGGCCATGAATGATGAACTGCACACCATGAACGGGAAAATGGACGCACTGCCGGTGCTGGCGGGCGATGTAAAGGGAATGAATCACCAGATGAATGCACTGCCGGTACTGGCCACCGAGGTCAAGGCCATGAACTTCCACATGTCCATCATGTCGAGAGGCATGGATTCCACCATGGGTGAGGCAGGGCGCATGATGCCCTGGAACTGGTAACCTGGGGCCGGATAATACTCTTGCGGCACTGCGATCTCCCGCGCAGGCAGGGCGTTGATAGGGGCAGTCAGCTGCTGCATCCTGCAAGAGCGCAACCGCAGCTGGCCGGACCGGCGGACGGTGAGCACGAGATCATTTCCTGCTGCTGATCCCGCCTGTCTTTTCCGTGAACCATGCACCTGTACGCAGGGCGAGCGACAGTTTCCGGCTAATCGGATAAGCTAGGTCTCTCGCGTGGCACGCGGGATGGACACAACAGGAATCCGGATATATCGACATGCATGATCAGACAATCGAACACCAGCCCAGTTGCGAGGATGAACTGAACATCGGCCTCCTGACTGTCGCTGAGGCGCAGGCGCGTATCCTGGATGGCATAACGCCGGTCACGGATACCGAGACGCTGCCGGTGCGCGAGGCACTGGGGCGCGTGCTGGCGGAAGACATCATTTCCCCGATCGACGTACCGTCGCATACCAATTCGGCAATGGATGGCTACGCCGTGCGCGCGTCCGACCTGCCGGATACGGGGGTGCGGGAGTTCCTGGTGCCGGGCACGTCCTGGGCCGGACGGCCCTGGCTGGTACCCATCGAGCCAGGCCAGGCCGTGCAGATTATGACAGGCGGCATGATGCCTGAAGGCGCGGACACGGTCGTCATGCAGGAACAGGTCGAGCGCGAGGGCGACACGGTGCGCATCGGCAGTGGTCATCGCTGCGGGCAGAACGTGCGTGCGGCCGGCGAGGATCTTGCCACCGGCCAGCAGGTGTTCAGTGCGGGCAGGTTACTGTCGGCCGCGGACATCGGTGTGCTGGCCTCGCTCGGCCTGGGCGAGGCCCGTGTCTATCGCAGGCTGAAGGTGGCCTTCTTTTCCACCGGCGATGAACTGCGGCCGGTCGGCGAGCCGCTGGGGCCCGGCGAGATCCATGATAGCAACCGCTACACTCTGTATGGCATGCTGAAAAAACTCGGTGTCGAGATCATTGATCTCGGGGTGGTGCGCGACCGGCGCGAGCTGATCGAGCAGGCCTTCAGGGAGGCTGCTGACAGCGCCGATGCCATTATCACCTCCGGCGGCGTCTCGGTGGGCGAGGCCGATTTTGTCAAGGAGACGCTGGAAAGGCTCGGCAACATGTCTTTCTGGAAGATCGCAATGAAGCCCGGCCGGCCGGTCACCTTCGGGCACATCGACGATGCCGTGTTCTTTGGCCTGCCGGGTAATCCCGTATCGGTCATGGTGACGTTCTTCGTCTTCGTGCGCCAGGCGCTGCGGAAGATGACCGGAGCTACCGGCGCCGGCGATGTTCTTACCCTGCACGCGCGCACCACCACCCCGCTGCGCAAGCGCCCCGGACGCTTCGAGTTTCAGCGCGGTGTGCTCGAGCAGACCGGTCCCGGTGAGTTCGCCGTGAGCAGTGCCGGCGCACAGGGCTCCGGCATCCTGCGTTCCATGAGCGAGGCCAATTGCTTTATCTTGCTCTATCCCGACCGCACCAGCGTCGATGCCGGCGAGCAGGTCGAGGTGCAGCCGTTCCAGAACCTGATCTGAGACTGCAGGAGTCAACATGTCCAGCAACCCCAATGAACGTGAATTCAAACCCCTGAACATCGCCGTCATGACGGTGTCGGATACCCGGACGGAGGATACCGACAAGTCCGGCAATACACTGGTGAAACTGCTCACCGAAGCCGGCCATGCGCTGGCCGACAAGCGCATCGTGCCGGATGATATCTACAAAATTCGCGCGGTGGTCTCGCAATGGATCGCCGATGAGACGATCAACGCGGTCATCACCACCGGCGGCACAGGCATCACGGGCCGGGATACCACACCGGAGGCCGTGGCGGCCCTGTTCGACAAGCCGATCGACGGTTTCGGCGAGGTGTTTCGTGCCGTCAGCTACGAGGAGATCAATACCTCCACCATCCAGTCGCGTGCCGTTGGCGGTGTTGCCAACGCGACCTTTATCTTCTGCCTGCCCGACTCCACCGGCGCCTGCCGCACCGGCTGGGGCAAGCTCATCGGCCACCAGCTCGATTACCGCACCCGCCCCTGCAACCTGGTGGAACTCATGCCACGGGTGCTGGAGAAGTAATACGCCTTCCCTGTTGTCTTCGGCAGAGACGTAGGCCGGACCAGGCAGAACGCCATAATCCGGCAATGCCGTGCGATTGTTGTCGGGTTACGGTGCTGCGCACCTAACCCGACCTACGGCTGGATGGTCATCCTGAGCTGGCTGCGGCTACGTGTCGTAGGTCGGATTAGGTGCATGGCACCGTAATCCGACATGGCGTTTCACGAATGGCTGTCCTTGTGCGTGGCAACCGGCATCTCGTCACTTGCCGGAATGGTCTTTATGTTCCAGCAGCCATGTTGCCACGAACTCTGCGATTGCCCCCACATCGTTCAGGTCCAGCCATGCCAGTCCGCCGGTGTCGAGCGGGGTGTCGGATGCCACGGCAATGATGCTGGGGTCATCGGGATGCAGCAACGGGTAGTCGAGCGAGGGGCGATGCAGCTCGATGCGAGGAAACGGTACATGCTTGAAGCCCTCGACCAGCACCAGATCGATGCCATCGGGGTCCAGCCGGCCAAGTAAATAATCCAGTTGCGGTTCGTCATTCTCCACGGTTTCCGCCATCAGCGCCCAGCGCCTTCGCGAGGCCACCAGCATCTGCCGGGCGCCGGACTTGCGCAGTTCATAGCTGTCCTTGCCGGGCTGGTCGATGTCGAAGCTGTGATGGGCGTGCTTGATGACGCCGACGCGAATGCCCCGTTCCTCGAGCGAGGGGATCAGCTGTTTCAGCAGGGTGGTCTTGCCGGTGCCGCTGAAGGCGGCGAATCCCAGTACCGGTTTCGTATATGCCATGTGGCTAGTTTAGCCGCAACCCCGCACCCTGCTCCACAGTCCGGCCGGGGCCTTGAATTCAACGGCACGGGTTTGGCATCCTCGACAGGGGATCTGTGAATCCCCCGCCTTCAGGCGATCGATCGGAAGGTCGGGCGAGGCGCTTCAGTAAAGAGCCCTGGCTGTGAAAAGGTGTATACCTTCGCCCTGCAGGCGAAGTTTCAGCTCGTCATGGCACCCTCCCGGGTCACATTGCTTCCTGTGGATGGTCACTGCACTGGTTTGGTGCGAATTTGGGCGGAAAATACCGGTTTTGGCCTCGATATGTGATACTTGGCAACAAGCGTGCCTATGAGCCGATATGATGCGGATTGAGGCGGGTCATTGCCCGCCGGCGGCAGTTGCGGGATCATAGCTCGCAGGGACCGGTCTTCAGACCGGATGATGCGGACGGTGCAGTCTCGCAGGCAAGCGTAATTTTCAACGCAGGGCATAGGGATGAAACAGTTGTTGGCAATGATGTGTGTCTTGCTGCTGGCTACGGGGCATGCCCGGGCCGGTGAGTATGACGAGCGGGTGGCGGCCAGCCGCGCCACGGTGAAGGAATTCATGCAGTCGCTGAAGGACGAGCTGCGAAAAGGCATGCAGGAGGGTGGGCCGGTCAACGCGATCAGCGTCTGCAACATGACCGCACCCGGCATTGCCAACACCTACAGTGTGCGCAAGGACTGGTCGGTGGGTCGCACCAGTCTCAAGGTTCGCAACCCGGACAATGCCCCCGATATATGGGAGCAGGCGGTGCTGCAGGAATTCGAGCGGCGCAAGCACGCCGGTGAAGACCCGGCGGGTATCGAGTACTACGAGGCGCTGGAGGTCGACGGCGAGCCGGTGTTCCGCTACATGAAGGCCATCCCGACGGCGGAGCTGTGCGTGGTCTGCCACGGCAGCGAAATCGATCCCTATGTCGATGCACGGCTCAAGGAGCTGTACCCGGCGGATCAGGCGCGCGGTTTCAAGCCGGGTGACATTCGTGGTGCCTTCACCATTACCCAGCCGCTGACCGAACAGCCGGAATAGTCTGAATCCCCCCTCGTGTGCCCCCTGTTCTCTCCTGCAAACTTGGAGAAAACCGGGGTCTGACCCCTGTTCTCGCAATCAAGATAACTGCCCGTTTGACGACGTCAATCACGCTCATAAACGGATGCCCAGGGCTATGGTGTGTGGGGCTGGAATGTACTGAAGTCGTATAGCATACTGTTGATATAACAATGTGGCCACGTCACATTCTTCGTATGCCATATGTCGCCTGCAAGAAGAGAATAATCATGCGCTTCCGGAAAATGCTGTTAACGCTGCTGCTCGTTATACCCTTGCCCGGGATATATGCCGACGAATCCGCTGGTGCCGAGTCAGGACTTGTAATCAGCGCAGGCCGCGAAGGCCTGGGTTATTGGGGAATCGCAACACGCTTGCAGGCGGTTGCGCTCGAGTCCGAGCTTCCCGTGGATGTCAGGGAAAGTGTTGGTTCAATGGAGAATCTGGAACGCCTTGCCGATCCAGATAGCCCGGTTTCCCTGGCACTTACCCAGAGCGATGCCTTGCATGCATTTCTGGGCGCGCATCCCGGCTCGCAGGCAGATATCGAAATTTTCGAGTCCATAGGCAAGGAGTGTGTGTTTGTTATTGCAGACAAAGACAGCGGCCTGCGTAGTGATGCCGACCTGAGTAAACCGGACTCGGGGCACCGACTGGCTATCCAGGATGCGAACAGCGGCAGCGCGATAACTTTCGAGGTCATGCGTAAGCTTGATCCGGATCTTGGGAACACCGAAGTGGTATACATGGATACCCGGATAGCCATGGACCAAATGGGTGCCGAGAGTCCGGACATCGTAGATGCCGTTATGTTGGTGCATCGGCCCAAAGTGCATTCCCCGGAACTCCAGCGCGCATTAAGCAACCCGGACCGCTTCCAGCTTGTCAGCTTTGACAATGCAGATCTCAGAGGCAAACTGCCAAACGGTGATCCAATCTATGCGCCGCTGGATGTTCCGCTTATCCGCAGTGGCTGGAAGACTGAACGCAGCGTGCAAACCATCTGTGTGAACGGTCTGCTGGTTGGCTCAAGGAGCAAACTGTCGCCCAATAACCGTGACAGACTAATGCGAATCATCGATTATCAGTGGATGCGCGTTTACTCAGAAGAAGGTTGATCATCTTCAGGAACATCTCGTTGGCAGTTTTTCGTGTCATGAAAACGAACTGTTCCCACAGGTGAACGGAATACACCCGTCAGACACGACGTGAGGTGTCATTTGACTGCCGGGTGGTTGGGGCTTCTGTCCAGGCAGCGGTAGTTGATGGCCTCGGCCAGGTGCAGCGTTTCGATGCCACCGGCACCCTCAAGGTCGGCGATGGTTCGCGCGAGTTTCAGGATCCGGTGCCAGGCACGCGCCGACAGGTGCAGCCTCTCCATGGATTGCTCCAGCAGGCGCCGGTCTGCCGGGTGCAGGCTGCAGTGCCGGTCCAGCTGGGCACTGGCCAGCCGGCTGTTGATGTCGCCACGGGCCAGTTGCCGCTGTCGCGCCTGCACGACGCGTTCCCGGACAGCTGAGCTTGTCTCGCCCGATGGTCCCTCCAGGTCGCGGAACGGCAGTCGCGGTACCTCGACATGCATGTCGATGCGGTCCAGCAGCGGTCCCGAGAGTTTCTGCCGATAGCGTGCCACCTGGTCGGCCGTGCAGTGGCAGCGCCCCGGGGTGTCACCCAGATAGCCGCAGGGGCAGGGGTTCATGGCGGCCACCAGCTGGAAGCGGGCCGGGTATTCCGTCTGCCGGGCCGCGCGCGAGATCATGATGCGGCCGGTCTCGAGCGGTTCGCGCAACACCTCCAGTACCCGGCGCTCGAACTCCGGCAGTTCATCAAGAAACAGCACGCCGTGGTGTGCCAGCGAGATCTCGCCCGGGCGCGGGTTGGAGCCGCCGCCGACAAGCGCCACAGCCGAGGCCGTGTGGTGCGGTGCGCGGAACGGCCGCTGCCGCCAGCGAGCCAGGTCAACCGGCGCACCGCAGACAGAGCCGATGGCGGCAACCTCCAGCGCCTCCGTATCCTCTAGCGGCGGCAGGATGCCGGGCAGGCGGCCGGCCAGCAGCGACTTGCCGGTGCCGGGCGGGCCGATCATCAGCAGGGAATGGCCGCCGGCCGCAGCGATTTCCAGGGCGCGTCGGGCCTGCTGCTGGCCGCGCACCTCGGCCAGGTCAGGTCCGCCCGGTCGCTGTTTGTTCGCCTGCCACGACGGCTGCGGCTCGAGTCGCTGCG
>JBFELL010000052.1:0-16047 GCA_041552135.1 Gammaproteobacteria bacterium | reverse complement strand
TGGACGACACCGAGGAGAAAACCCTCTGGGGCGAGCTGAGGGTCAGGCCGCATGAAATCCTGGATGCTTCAATCAAGTATACCCATGCAAATCGCAGCAACTCCGATTACGATAGCGTGGCGCAGATCACGCAGAACCCGCGTATGCGGCTGTACAATCTTGCCAGCCGCACACGCAACAAGGCGGGCGGTGCGCTAACGATCACGCCTGTATCGCCCCTGACGCTGGGGCTGAGTGCGGATTACTACAAGGATGACTACGACAACACCTCACTTGGTCTCACCGAGGCCAAGGGCATCAGCTACACCGCCGATGTTTCCTATCTCTTCAATGAACACCTGACAACCACGGCCTACTATACAAGGGAAGTACTGAAATCCGACCAGGCTGGCAGCCAGAGTTTCTCCCAGCCCGACTGGTTCATGGATGACGAAAATACAACCCATACCGTTGGTGTGGGCATCAACTGGGCCGCGATTCCCGACAGGCTGGATATCGGTGCCGACCTGGTGTATTCGGATTACAAGGGCAAGATTAACTACGACAACGCGGCAGGTTACCCGGATCTGGAGTCAACGCTCAAAAGTGCGCGGCTGCACGGCACCTACAAGATCAGGGAAAATACTTCACTGAGACTCGCCTACTGGTACGAGGACTACAGTGAGGACGACTGGGCCAAGGACGGTAACGGCGTCGCTACACTGCCCACAGTGCTGGGACTCGGGGCCGACACCCAGGATTACGATGTACATGTGATCGCCGCCTCCATCCGCTATGATTTCGAATGACAGGACCTGGCCGGCACGCCAGGCAGGGACCGTTGGGATCCGTGACCGGCGGCTGGTCAGGCACACTACAGTTCGCCGCTGTCGGGTCGTCGTCGCCCGGGAAGACCGGCCTGACGCAATAACGGGCCAGTTTGTGCCGGGGCCGGGTGTCTTTGCAGACCGGGCCGGCGGCGAGACCGGATTCATCGGCCCGCGTCAGGGCCTGTCGTTTGGACTGCGCGCGACAACGCTTTCTGCTTGCCATGACACGCCTCCCTGCGCCTGGGCCGGTGGTCCGCAAAACCGGGGCCATACCCTGTGGCCGACTCCGGAGAATCAGCCCAGCCACTCCACCAGGTAGTATATGTACTGCCCCTCGGAGGATTTTGACGGTCCGACCACGCGCGCGGCATGGCGCTTGTTTCCCGGATCGGCCGCCTCGATCGCGGCCGATCCGGTATCGAAAATCTCCACGCAACCCGCCGGGTAGCGCTTGCGGCTGGGGCGCGGCGTGAAGATCACCGCATAGCGCACCTGCGAAACACCGGTCTGCGGATCCGGGGGCACCATGCCTTTCAGTGCCATGTCAGTATCGCCCCATTATCAGGCCGTGGAGCCGAAAAGGTCCGGCTGCAGCAGCGCCGCCGGCGAACGGAACGCCTCACAGTTCAGCTCGTCATGCCCGGGGAACCGCAGACGCTTCACGGCCAGCCGGAAACGAGCGGCGATCATGTCGGCCAGCACACCACTGCCTGACTGTCGAATGCCGAAGCGGGGATCGTTCTCCCGTCCGCCGCGGGTCTCGCGCACGGCGTTCATGACATGCGCCGCCCTCTGCGGATAATTCGCCTGCAGCCAGTCATGGAACAGCGTCTTCACTTCGTGCGGCAGGCGCATCAGGATGTAGCCGGCACTGTCCGCACCGGCCTCGCGGGCCGCGGCCAGCAGCCGTTCCAGCTCCGGGTCGGTCAGCACCGGCACCACCGGCGCCGCCAGCACCCCGACCGGAATACCGGCGGCGCGCAATCGACGGATGACCTCGAGTCGCCGCTGCGGTGCCGCGGCCCGGGGTTCCATGCGCCGGGCCAGCTGGCGATCAAGCGTGGTCAGTGACACCATGACCTGCACCAGTCCCTGCCCTGCCATGCCGGCCAGTAATTCCGTGTCACGCTCGATCAGCGCCGACTTGGTGATGATGACGCAGGGATGCCGCGTCTGCGCCAGTACCTCGAGAATTGCACGCGTCACCCCCAGTTGCCGTTCCGCCGGCTGGTAGGCATCGGTGTTGGCGCCAACGGCGAGCGGCGCACAGCGGTAGCCCTTGCGTGACAGCTCCTCGCGCAGCAAGTTCACCGCATCGGGCTTGTAGAACAGCTGCGTTTCGAAATCGAGCCCGGGAGAAAGATCGAGCCAGGCATGTGTTGGCCGGGCAAAGCAGTAGATGCAGCCGTGTTCGCAGCCGCGGTAGGGATTGATGGAACGGTCGAACGGCACATCGGGTGACCGGTTGTAGGTGATTACCGAGAGGCTGCTGTCCACGGCCAGCGTCGTTCGCAGGCGTGGCACGTCTTCCTCACGGCTCCAGCCGTCGTCCACCGCCTCGCAATGCACGGCATGAAACCGGTTCGCCGGATTGCCGGTTGCGGCGCGCCCCCGGTGCTGCCTGCCGGTCTCACCCGCCATCAGTCAATCAGCCCCGGGCGCAACATCCACTGCAGCAGCCAGTCGCCGCCACCGTCGCGCTCCAGACACACCACGGAACCCGGCCTGTAGGCAACCAGCGGCACCTCCGCATCCCCGGTAACGAGGTAGGCCACCAGCCGCCCCATGAAGGGCAGGTGACCGACCACCAGGGTGTCCTGGTCCCAGACATCGGCATCCTGGGCAAAGGCCGCCACGTCGTCGTTGGGCCTGATGCCGGTGATCGCCTCGGGCCGGCGACCCTGGGAGACGGCCTTCGCCAGCGCGGTGGCCGTCTCATGCGCACGCAGCTTGCCGCTGTGCCAGACGCGCTCGACACGGATGCCGGCATCGGCCAAGCGTCCGGCCATTACCGTGACATCCTCGCGGCCGTGCTCACTGAGCGGGCGTTCGGGGTCGATGCCCTTGTCGACCGCCTCACCGTGCTGGACGAGATAAAGTCTCATATCCGCTACCCGATTATCCCCGCTGAAAAAACTGAACCTAATTGTAGACCGGATGACGCGTTGTGGAATCCGTAACGATCTATCCTGAGCCGGGATCAGGCACCGATAAACGCCACCACCCGCTCGATCACCGCCGGATGCCGCAGGATACGGCTGTGCCCCAGGCCCTGCGTCTTCACGAACTGCGCACCGGACCAGGCCCCGGCAATCTGCCGGCCCTGCTGCCATGGGACGCCGGCATCATCCTCGTCATGGATGACAAGCGCCGGCGTATGGAGCCTGGCGGCATTCGCATCGGTGGCCAGCAGTTCCCAGATATCCCGGTCGAAGCGCCGTTCCAGCCTTGCCTTCAGGTTCGCCACCACGCTGTCCGGCAAGGCCAGTATGCCCGCAAAACGCTCGACCAGAAATTCCAGGCGCGCCGGCGCCGCGATGCAAACCACCCGGCCCACGGCAAGTCCCCGGGCCATCGCAAAGGCCAGCAGCATGCCGCCGAAGGAGTGTGTAATGGCCCCGTGTACCGGGCCGTAGCGCTCGACGAAGGCCTGTAACACCCGTGCACACTCCAGGATGTTGGTCCGGCTGCCCGGTGTTTCGCCATGCCCCGGCGCGTCGATCGCCATGACCCGGTAACCTGCCTGCCGCAGTGGCCGGATGAACGCGGCAACCTGTGTAGCCCGCCCGGACCAGCCATGCACGAACAGCACGATCGGGCCATCACCCCAGCAGTAGACGGCGACCGGCACCCCGTCCACGCGCAATGTCTCGCGCACAGCCGTTTCCGCGGCACGGCGTCCGGCCGCCCATTCGGGGTAGCGTCGGGTGCGAAACCACAGGTGATAGGCCCAGCGCCCCATCAGGCCTGGAAACCGCCGGCCCAGACGGGCAAACAACAGACGCATGACGCGCAATGCCAGTGGCATGCGCTCCTGCCCTTCCTGCCCGCCATGCCGGCGGCCTTTGTCTGTCACCGAGTTTGTCATGTTTCGGGCACCGGCAATTCAGGCCGGCATGCCTCGACCATAGCCCCCGGCAGCCATCCAGGCAACCGGCCACCAACCCTATGATAAATATGGATTTAACCAACACCTCAAAGCAGGGCCGGTACGCCTGATATCGCCGAAATACCCGACGGTTGACATGCATCAATGTCAATTTCTCCACGGATTCATAGCATGAAGCTGACCGGGCGATATGTCCGACTCCCCCTGTACACGGATAATTAGCGGAGAAGATGATGAAAACCACTGGACGATCAAAAACACGGCTGTTGCCGGCAGCCCTGCTGACAGTCTTCATGACCGGGGGCTGGCAAGCGGCAATGGCGGAAACCGGTGCGGCACAAACCGCGCCAGCCGCAGCGCCGGCCGCTGAAGCTGAAGCTGCCCCTGCCCCTGCACCTGTACCAGCCGCACCGGCACCTGCTGCAACAGCGGCGGCTGAACCCGAACCGGCCGCAGCCGCAACGCCTGAGCCCGCACCTGCCGAACCGGCACCGGCTGTAACCGAGACAGAAGCGGCCGAAACCGTGACATCGCAACCAACCCGCCGCCACAGCTGGCGTAGCTACCGCGATCGCAGTGACGAGTATATCGATGCCCGACGCAGGGCCCAGCAGCAACAGCTGGCTGCCCGCAGGCAGGCCATGGAGCGCTACCGCAGTGCCCGCCGCTGGTGGAACAACCCCGTGGCCGAGGACCGTCGCCAGTGGAACCGTGCCCGCTACAACGCTATCCGGCAGATGAGTGATGAACGCAGCCGGGCGATGGATGACTGGTATGAGCAGCAACGGGATTACGACGACCGATACCGGCGGGGGCCGCGGCATCACGGTGGCACCTGGGGCAGGTCTTACGGCTGGTAGAACCCTGCAGCATCGCCGGGCGGTACCTCACCGTCCGGCGGTAGCCGACAGGGCCCGGGCATAGCGACCCGACAGGGCCGGCCAGCCCATGTGGGCGGTCTGCGGCGGGGCCGGCAGTTCACCCCGGCGGTGCTGTTCGGCCAGCCGGGCAAGCCGCCCGGCAAGCTCGCCGGCCTCGCGTTCGGCATCCTCCGGGTGCGAGGGGTAGCGGCAGCTGCCCGGAAAGAATTCCGGGTAGGCCAGCCGGTCCGGGACCAGCGGCACACAGCCACAGGCCACCGCTTCCTGCACCGCCAGGCCCTGGAACTCGTGCAGGGCCGTCGACAGCACGACATGTGAGCCGCACAGCACGCGGCGATAACCGGCATCGTCCGCCACCGTCCCCCATTCCCCGATATGCGCCTGCAGCGCCGGGCGCGATGCGGCGAACACCTCCGGCTGTTCACGAAACCGGTGGCCGATCACATGCACGCGGAAATCCACCCCCGCTGCGCGCAGTTTCCGCAACGCGCCAAACAGCCGCTCCGGTGCCTTGTCGTATTCCCAGCGATGGTTCCAGACGAGGGTGAACGGTGCACCCGGTGCCGGGCGTGACGCGCGCCCGAACCAGGCAGCCTCCAGCGGCACGGGGATGACGGAACTCCTTTCGGCCACCGCATCCACGACACCGGCCGGGACATGGTCCGGCATCCTGCGCAGCAGTGTCGTGACACCCTCGAGGAAGGTCCGCCGGTTGTAACCGGAATTGAACACCACCCGCGCCGCGGCCAGTGCGGCATACAGACTGACCACCGCGGGTTCAATGCGCTGCGGCACGCGCCGGTCCGGGTAGGCAAACTGGTTCTCGTGGAAATACACCAGCGCCGGCACAGCGGCCAGCGGCGGCACCATGCCCTTCAGCGCCGAAAGGTCCGTCATCGAGGTGGCCACGATCAGATCGTACGGCTGCTGCAGGCGCTCACGCCCGGCAAGCGCCCAGCTCAGGCTGTTACCGCGCACGCGCCAGCTGAAATGCCGTGGCGGCAGGGTCATCACCGTCCAGTCATGTGCCGGGAAGGCCGCCACCAGCCCCTCGCGCCAGCGGCGGTGACTGCGGGTATCGTAGGGGGACAGGAGCAGGATGCGCATGGCCGGTTTGCCTTCCCTACGGCACGGCGTGCAGCGAAACACGCCCCGGAGGCATTCGGGCGCTAGGCCTCTGCGGGCTGCTCGTCATGGATATAGGTCTCGCCCCGGTAATAGCGCACGACGAGCGTAAACAGCATCGCGGTTAGCAGCATCAGCAGGGTGAAGAACAGGAAGTAATCGGCACCGGCCAGCTTGCTGCTGCCGTCCGGGTTGCGGATGAAAAAGTTCACGCCGCTGGTGAACAGGTTGCCGGCTGAAATGGACAGCATGAAGAAGGCCATGATGAACGACTTCATGGTCTTCGGCGCCTGCGTATAGGAAAACTCCAGGCAGGTGATCGACACCATGACCTCGCCGCAGGTCAGCACCACGTAGGCCAGCAGCTGCCAGCCGATGTGCGGCACGCCGCCCTGGTCGATGTGCATCTGCACCAGCGTCGGGATGGCAAAGGCCAGCGCGGTGACGAATAGCCCGATGGCGATCTTGCGTAGCGGCGTCAGCGCATACACCCGCTCGATCGCCGGATACACCCGGTAGGCAAACAGCGGGATCAGCAGCATCACCAGCAGCGGGTTCGCCGCCTGGATCTGCGCCGGCAGCACCTCGAGGCCGAGTATCACGCGGTCCATATGCTGCGCCTGCAGCACCCAGCTCGATCCGGTCTGGTCGAACAGCGCCCAGAACATCGCCACAAACACGTAGATCAGGCACAGTCGCCCGAGCGCGCCAAGCCCGATACTGCTGAACGCCTCCCGGACAAAGCGCATGCCACCGGGAGGGATGTGCACGAAGCGGTGCCGGCCGGCCCAGAAGGTCAGTGTCGCGATCAGCATCAGGACGCCCGGCACACCGAAGGCCACTGACGAGCCCCAGGTCTCGAGCAGCCACGGCGTCGCCAGGCTGGAGACGAAGGCCCCGAGGTTGATGGCAAAGTAGAACCAGGCAAAGGCGCGCGACAGCAGCCCCCGGTTGCTCTGGCCGAACTGGTCGCCGACGTGCGCCGAGACACAGGGCTTGATGCCACCTGCCCCGAGCGCAATCAGCCCCAGCCCGATGGCCAGCCCCCAGCGGGTGTCATCGATGGCCAGCGCAAAATGTCCGGCACAGTAGACCAGTGACAGCAGAATGATAGTACGGTACTTGCCGAGCAGGCCGTCGGAGAGCAGGGCCCCCAGCAGCGGCGTGACATAGACGGCTGACACGAACAGGTGGAACCAGCCCTTGGCCTCCTCCTCCCCCATCACATCCGTCAGGCCGCCGCTACCTATCAGGTACTGTGTCATGAACACCACCAGGATGGCGCGCATGCCGTAAAAGCTGAAGCGTTCGGCCGCCTCGTTGCCGACGATGTACGGGATGCCGCCGGGCATTCCGGCCTGGGCCACGGGAGCGCTGCGGTAACTGGGCATGGTATCGACTGACTGGTTAACAGCCTCGGGATGATACACTGCTCCATTCGTCACGTGCGTGGCAACCTGTCATATCTGACAGGGGGTTACCCGATACGACTTGACGTAGCCCTGCTCTGGAACTAGTCTAAATCGCGTCCTGCACCGGACAATCAACAGAAGAAGCACGGAAGAGCCATGCGACACATACTTGCCATTATCGACACTCCGCTCGCCATCTCAGCGGCACAGGCGGCACCACCCGAATTATCTGACATTCCGGACCCGGCGGATAACCCGCGGGCTTGTGAACGGGTCGCATATCTCGCCTGACAAACCAGATTCACAAGCAATTCGCTGTATTTCTTACCATACGGAGGTGACCTCAGTGTTAAGACAAACAATCACTTTACTTTCCGCTTTAGCGGTAACCCTCTCACTGGCAGCACCATTGAGTTCTGCTGTTGCCAAGGGCGAACCGAAATCGAACCAGTTCTGGTGGCCCGAGATGCTGGATCTGGGACAACTGCGTGCGCACGATGCCAGGTCCAACCCCTACGGTGACGATTTCGACTATGCCAAGGCTTTCGCAAGTGTCGACCTCAAGGCCCTGAAAGCCGATATCGAGAAGACGTTGAAAACGTCGCAGGACTGGTGGCCGGCGGACTGGGGCCACTATGGCGGCCTGATGATCCGGATGGCCTGGCACAGCGCGGGCACCTACCGCGTGCATGACGGCCGCGGCGGCGGAGATGGCGGTCAGATGCGCTTCGAGCCGCTCGGCAGCTGGCCGGATAACGCCAACCTGGACAAGGCACGCCGCCTGCTCTGGCCGGTCAAGCAGAAGTACGGACGCAATGTTTCCTGGGGCGACCTGATGATCCTGGCCGGTAACGTCGCGCTGGAATCGATGGGTTTCGAAACCCTGGGCTTCGCCGGCGGGCGCGCGGATGACTGGGAGGCTGACCTGGTTTACTGGGGCCCGGAAACCGAGATGCTTGGCAACGACAAGCGCTTCAGCAAGGAAGGCGAGCTCGAGAAGCCGCTGGCCGCCTTGCATATGGGGCTGATCTATGTGAACCCGGCAGGTCCCGACGGCAATATGGATCCCGTTTCCGCTGCCGCGGACATACGTAAATCCTTCTACCGCATGGCCATGAACGACGAAGAGATTGTTGCCCTCATCGCCGGTGGCCACACCCTCGGCAAGGTTCACGGCGCGGTGAAAGGTGACTGCGTGGGCCCCGAGCCTGCCGCTGCCACGATCGAGGAGCAGGGGCTGGGCTGGAAGAACAAGTGCGGCAAGGGCAACGCCGAAGACACCATGACCAGCGGCTTCGAGGGCGCCTGGACCCAGACGCCGACCGCATGGTCCATCCTGTACCTGGACAACCTGTTCCGGTTCGAGTGGGAAAAGCAGGAATCGCCCGGTGGTGGAACCGTTTGGGTACCGACCGATGAATCGGCGCATACCGCGGTACCGGACGCCCACGTCGAGGCTAAACGCAACCCGCCGGTCATGCTGACGACAGATCTCTCGCTGAAGGAAGACCCGGGCTTTCGCAAGATCTCCGAGCATTTCCTGAAGAATCCGAAGGAGTTCGATGCCGCTTTCGCCAGGGCCTGGTTCAAACTGACGCATCGCGACCTGGGACCGCATGCCCGCTATGTGGGCAGTGAAATTCCGGATGAAGTCTTCGTCTGGCAGGATCCGGTTCCGGCGCTCGACCACAAGTTGATTGACAGCAACGACGCTGCCGATCTGAAAGCGATGATCCTGAAATCCGGGCTGACCGTGCCTGAACTGGTCAGAACGGCCTGGGCATCCGCTTCCACGTATCGCGGATCGGACATGCGTGGTGGCGCCAACGGTGCGCGCATCCGCCTGGCCCCGCAGAATGGCTGGGCGGTCAACGACCCGAAAGAACTGGCCGGGGTGCTGAAGAAGCTGGAGCAGATCCGGAAGGACTTCAACGACAAGGCTTCGGGTGGCAAAAAACTCTCCATGGCAGACCTGATCGTACTCGGTGGTGCCGCAGCGATCGAGAAGGCAGCCAGTGACGCCGGTCACAAGGTCAAGGTCCCGTTCAAACCGGGACGCACGGACGCTTCGCAGAAGATGACCGATGTGAATTCGTTTGCCGTGCTGGAACCGACCGCAGACGCCTTCCGTAATTACTACAGCGACAGAAGTTACGGCTCACCGACAAAGATGCTTGTTGAAAAGGCCGACCTGTTGACCCTTACCGTGCCGCAAATGACTGCGCTGGTCGGCGGCATGCGATCCCTGAATGCCAATACCGGTCAATCGGCACACGGTGTCTTCACCGATCAGCCGGGCACCCTGAGCAACGATTTCTTCGTGAACCTGCTCGACATGTCCACGCAGTGGTCGAAATCATCAGCATCCGAAGGCGTTTACGAGGGTCGTGATCGTGCGACAGGCAAGGTCAGATGGACGGCCACCCCCGTCGACCTTATCTTCGGTGCCAGCTCCGAGCTACGTGCTGTCGCAGAAGTCTATGCGTCCAACGACGGAAAAGAAAAGTTTGTGCGTGACTTCGTTGATGCATGGACCAAGGTGATGACCCTGGACCGTTTTGAGATCTGATCCAGGCGAAAATTGTCAGAAAACCTCCCGAATACAGCTCAGTTTGAGCGCGAGGTCGGGTATTGAGAAGCGCGATGAAAGCCTTTCCTTACCCATCAAAAAAGAACGGCGGCGTTTGATACGCCGCCGTTCTACCGTCTGAACCGCTCACCCTTGCCGAAGGGAGATGTCAAACAAGGATGAACGAATGCCGGATGAACGGCAGCATGCGCGATCGCGAGACAGGCATGGAACGCGTCAAGCCAGCTTCACTGACGGAGGGTAGTACGAATAAACGCCCTGTGCGCAATATACAGCCTGGTTCATGGGCCTGATCGAGGCTGATAAACGCCTTCGATAGTTCCGGCACCGGGAAGCGGCCTCCGCACCCGGCGAAAGTGTCAGCAAGATACGAGGAGCGCTACTCCCGGCCTTCCAGCCAGCCCTCACCGTAGTTGTGGGTGATTTCCTCGCCGGGCTCGATGTCACGCATCGCGCACACCTCGAGGTCGTCGTAGTAGGCGGCATTCGGCGTGTCGCTGTGATTGATGAAGCGCAGGTCGCACTGCACCAGGAAACCATTCTCGTCATCGACCCACAATACGTGTTCGCCGTCGGTCTTCGTCGGTTCGCCCTGCACAATGCCAATCACCGTATCGGCAGGAATAAAGTCTTTCGCGAACAGCCCCTTGCCATGAATGGGGCTGTCATCTACGTACACCCGGGAATCTGACATGATTTCAGCTAGCCTGTAATTGTAAACAATGAAGTCGGAAGGCGCCTTGCTGTCCGGTAATCCCTGCGCCCGGCTGGAGGCCAACGCGGGGTATCAATTGCCGACAGGGTATGGTGAACAGCCATCGCGCGGTACTATTTTACCTGCAGTCCCGTGCGGCGCAAACCGGGCACAGCAACGCCATCACGGCGTTGCAGGCGGCAATCCGGCCGGCGGCAGGTACATGCCAAGCGGCTCGATGACCCACCAGTTGCCGCTGGCCCGACGTTCATCCGCTGTCGTGAAGCGATAGCGCTCGACACGCATACGGATGTATTCAGGCGGCTGCTCGGGGAACGGGTTGTCTGACAGCAGCGCCAGCACGTCCGGTGAACCCTCCAGCAGGCGCTGGCGGAAGTCGTTTATCCAGTAGGATGTCCGCGTATAGGGCGTAACCAGGGCGGCAAACCACATCTGCCAGTCGAGCCGTGGCTGGTGCGGCACGATGAACGGCGCCATGCGGGCCGGGTCGCCGGCCTTGAAGCGGAAACCATAGGCTTGCCAGAAGATGCCGTCATCCGATCCCTCCACGACCAGTTCGGGACGCCGCGTGGTGATGACCGGGAACACGTGGTAATTGTTGATCAGGTGCCACTGCACGGCCCAGCGCACCGGCTTGTCCATGACAGCCGGCAGATCACGCTGCCCCCAGACGGCCCACATCATGGTGGCACTGGTGGACACGATCACCGCCGCCAGCAGCAGGGCAATAGCGTTGGCGAGACGCCCGGGACGCGGAATGCTGTCGCCCAGCCGGTTCAGCCAGCGCCCCCGCGCCACCGCCTTCACGGCCTGGTCGTCGAACAGCAGCAGGCACAGCAGGATCGTCAGCAGGTTGAAGAAGTTGTGGTTGCTGGTCGCCATGATCATCAGCTGCATGAGGATGGTCAGCCAGGCGGCGACAAAGCGCGGCCGGCGCGGCAGGAACACCATGAACGGCACCAGCAGTTCGACAAAAAACGTCCAGCCCGTGCCGGCACGCAGCAGCCACTCCGGCAGCTGGTGCGCAAACCAGGCGCCGGCATGCGGAATCGGCTGGGTCTCGAAATAATGAGTCAGCGCGGTGAAACCGGACCAGGACTCGTCACCGCTCATCAGCTTGGCAACACCGGACTGGAAACGCACCCGGAACAGCAGCCAGTGCATCAGCCAGACCACCACCGGCGAACCCCAGGGCAGGAAGATGGCGAGAAAGCCCGCCTCCAGCAGCATGAAGTCCCACTGGAAACTCATGAACACCTGCCCGGCATAGACCAGTGACAGGTAGAGCACGAACAGCAGCGGCAGCATCAGGCGCGTTGCCCGGTTCAGCACCAGCAGGACGGCGGCCACCATGCCGGCCAGGCAGGCGGCCTGCAGCGCCAGGTCGCTGGCATCCAGCCAGAAGACGCTCGGAAACAGCAGCGGGGCCCGCTCAGCGTGCTGGTCGCGCAGCAGGGCAAGATCCTGTGTCAGCGGCAGGATGCCCTCGCTGCCGACCAGCCCCGTGACCTGCGTAGCGAATGAGGCAAACGCGGCGAGGTAGACCAGCCCGAGCAGGCGCAGGAACAGCCCGATAACAATATAGTAGGTGGAACGCCGCCGCACCTCACCCCACAGCAGGCGCTGCCAGAAACCCGACGAATGGCTCTGCGCTGCGGTGGCACCCATGCTGCCCCGGACTGTTTTTACCTGCTGGACCATACTCTCCCCTGACATCAAGCAGCGAACAGCCGCGCGGCCACTGCCTGCCACCCGCCCATGCCGGCACGCCGGCAATACAAATGACCTGAATCAAATGCAGCCTGCCGGGAATACACTATGCTTTTATCAGACAGGCCCCGGATTGTTTACTGGTCGTGTGTATACCATGAATCGAGAACCGGCACTGAAAACCGTTATCGCCTGCCTGGCCTGTCTTGCCATTACAGCACCCGGCCTGGCGGATGACCCCCATCGCGATGCGCGCATGGCCATGGTAAAGGAAATCGAGGACGACGTCCGCCGGACCAGCCTGGCCCTGGACAAGGAGTCCCTGGACCCACGGGTCATGGACGCCATGGCCGCGGTGCCGAGACACCGGCTGGTTCCCGACGAGGCGCAGGACAGCGCCTACGAAAACCGTCCCCTGTCCATCGGCCACGGCCAGACCATCTCCCAACCCTACATCGTCGCCGTAATGACAGATCTGCTGAAGACGACGCCATCGAGCCGTGTGCTTGAAATCGGCACCGGCTCCGGCTACCAGGCGGCCATCCTCGCCGAACTGGTCAGGCAGGTCTACACCATCGAGATCATCGAGCCGCTGGGCGAGCTGGCCCGGGACAACCTTGCCGCGCTCGGTTACCGGAACATCGAGCTGCGAATCGGCGACGGCTACTATGGCTGGGAAGAGCAGGCCCCGTTCGACGCCATTGTCGTCACGGCAGCGGCCAGCCATGTCCCCCCCCCCCTGATCGAGCAACTGGCCAGCGGCGGACGCATGATGATACCGGTGGGCAGCCGCTTCATGGTGCAGCAACTCGTGCTGGTGGAGAAGGACGACGCCGGACGGGTCACCACCCGGCAGATCCTGCCGGTGCGTTTCGTCCCGCTGACGGGAAGACACTAGATGCCGCGAGCCGGGACCGCCCGCCCGCCGTTCCTGTCCGTCGCCCTCATATCGGCAGCCGCACTTGGCTACGAGATCCTGCTCATGCGGCTGTTCTCCATCAGCCAGTGGCACCACTTCGCCTGGATGATCATCAGCCTGGCCCTGCTCGGCTACGGCGCCAGCGGCACGTTCATTTCACTCGCCCGCCAGGCCCTGCTGCCACGTTTCAATACGGTCTACCCGCTCAACCTGCTGCTGTTCGGCCTCGCCTCCGTCGGCTGCTACCTGGCCGCGCAGCAGGTGCCCTTCAATGCCGAGGAGATCCTCTGGGAGTGGCGCCAGTCGCTGTACCTGCTGGCACTCTACCTGCTGCATGCCGTGCCCTTCTTCTTCGCCGCCAACGGCATTGCGCTGGCACTGTCGCGTTACCGTGACGCGGTCTCCCTGACCTATGCCGCCGACCTGCTCGGCGCCGGTGTCGGCGGCCTGACCGTCATCGCCCTGCTGTTCATGCTGCTGCCGCACACCGCGATGAAGGTCATTGCCGTGCTTGGCCTGCTGGCGGCCCTCGTGGCGGTATACGAAATACCCGCCAGCCGGCGTCGCCGCTGGCAGGCTGTCGCCCTGCCGGCCATAGTGCTGCTGGCCGCCATGCCGGGCGAATGGCTGCAGCCGCAGCTCTCCCCCTACAAGGGACTCAGCCAGACGCTGCGCATCGCCGGCAGCGAGATCGTTGATACGCGTTCCAGCCCGCTGGGCCTGATCAACGTCGTGACCAGCCACATCCCGTTTCGCAATGCCCCCGGCCTGAGCCTGATGAGCCGGGCGCCGATCCCCGAACAGGTCGGCGTCTTCACCGACGGTGATGGGCCCGCGACCATTGACCACAACCCCGACCGGCAGGCGCTGGGCTATCTCGACATGCAGACCTCGGCATTGCCCTATCACCTGTCGACGATCAACCAGGTACTGGTGCTTGGCGCCGGTGGTGGCAACGCCGTGCAACAGGCCGCCAACCACGCGGCCCGGCACATCGACGCGGTCGAGATCAACCCGCAGATCATCAGCCTGGTGGCGGATGACTACGCCGCCTGGACCGGCAACCTCTACACGCGCCCCGGCATTCATGTGCACGCCGCCGAGGCCCGGGGATTCCTGACCGGCACGGCGCAACGCTACGACCTGATCCAGATCGGCCAGCTGGATGCCTGGGGCGGATCCGGCGGCGGATTGTATGCGCTGAACGAGAGTTACCTCTACACGGTCGAGGCGCTGCAGACCTACCTGGAACACCTTGCAGCCGACGGCTATCTCGTCATCAACAGCTGGATCAAGCTGCCGCCGCGTGACAGTCTGAAACTCCTGGCAACGGCCACGCGGGCACTGCGGCAGGCAGGCCACGATCAGCCGGCGACACACCTGGCCATGATCCGCGGCTGGCAAACCGCCACCCTGCTGGTGAAAAACACGCCGTTAAGCGCGGAAGAGACCGGCCGTCTGCAGGCATTCTGCGAGGCGCGCAGCTTTGACCCTGCCTGGTATCCGGGCATGACCGCTGCCGAGACGAACCGTTTCAACATCCTGGCACAGCCGTATTTCTTCACGGCGGCCCGGGCCCTGCTGGGCACCGCCAGCGAGTCCTTCATGGCACGCTACAAGTTCGATATCGAACCGGCGACAGACAACCGGCCGTACTTCTTCAACTTCTTCAAGTGGGGCATCCTGCCGGAGATTCTCGAACTGCGAGGCCAGGGCGGCCTGCCGCTGCTGGAATCCGGCTACCTGGTGCTGGTGGCGGCACTGCTGCAGGCGACCGTGATCAGCGTGCTGCTGATCGTACTGCCCCTGTGGGGGCTGGGTGAGCACAAGTCGCCGTCGCAGCACGGAGTAAGCCGGGCGCGTACGGGGCTGTACTTCTTTGCCATCGGCATTTCCTTCCTGTTCATCGAGATTGCCTTCATCCAGCGCTTTATCCAGTTCCTGCATCACCCGCTGTACGCGGTATCCGTGGTGCTGACCGCTTTCCTGGTGTTTGCCGGCCTCGGCAGCGCCTGGACCTCGCGGCGCCACGGCGGCAGGCGCGCCGTCGCCCGGGCAGCTGCCGGCATCGTCGTGCTGGGCCTGCTCTACCTGCTGGCACTGGGGCCGGTTTTCGGCGAACTGGTGTCCCTGCCCATCACCGGGCGCATACTGGTATCGGTACTGCTGATCGCCCCGCTGGCCTTCTGCATGGGCATGCCCTTTCCACTGGGCATGGCGCGCCTGGCGGCTTCCGCCCCTCGCCTGACCCCGTGGGCCTGGGGTATCAATGGCTGCGCCTCGGTACTCAGTGCCATCCTGGCGGCATTACTGGCGATCCAGTTCGGTTTCATGGTGGTCGTGCTGATCGCGCTGCTGCTGTATGCCGTTGCCGCCCTGTCGTTCCCCTGAGCAAGCCAGTCGGCGAGGAACTAGACTTGTAACAGGAACAGACGCAAACCGTGCCAGGTCATTCGTCATGCAAACCGACAGCACATACCCGGTCCATGCCGGTGATCCGGAAATACCACCGGATAACCCGCCGGAGGCACCGCCACCGGACGTCCCGCCCGGGGTCCCGCCCCAGGGTCCACCCGAGACACCCGCCGAGCCACCGCCCGAAATACCGCCCGGCCAGCCGGAAGAGATGCCGACCGACACGCCGCCCGAGGTCTGAGGAGCCAGACAGCAGCCGCAGGTTATTGTCTGGGAGCGATTTTCCCGCAGACCTTCCGCTGACGGCATAAATCCGTATGATTGCCGCGCATCGGCCGGCTGAACGGCACTTCAACCAAGCA
>JBFELL010000051.1:0-16066 GCA_041552135.1 Gammaproteobacteria bacterium | reverse complement strand
TTGATTCCATCTCCCCTTCAAGGGGAGATGGTCGATGTACAGGGAAGTACACGTGCCGCGGGAGGCGGGATGCCGTGAGCGGCCAGGATGAGGGGTGAGCATCCATGTTGCGCAACGGCCTGAATCATACACCCTCACCCTGCCCCTCTCCCACACGTGGGAGAGGGGCTGCGCTCCCGAGCAACACTGGCAGCCTGACCCGACCTGCCTGTGACCTTGTGTCCCGGGCGTCTACCGCGCCTCTGCGGGGAATCAATAATCAGGCGGTCTCGTAGCGCTCGATGATGTGGCGCACCAGCTTGCTGCGCACCACGTCGCCGCACTCGAACTCGTGGATGTGGATGTTGCCGACATCACGCAGCCGCGAGGCGGCATCCATCAGGCCCGAACCGTTGCCGATATCGGACTGGTGCGTGTCGCCGTTGATAATCACGCGGCTGCGCTCCCCGATGCGTGTGAGAAACATCTTCATCTGCAGCCGGGTGCAGTTCTGCGCCTCGTCCAGGATGACGAAGGCATCCTCGAAGGTCTTGCCGCGCATGTAGGCCAGCGGCTCGAAGACGATGCGCTCGTTCTTCAGTGCACAATCCACCACCCCGCGACCCAGCATGTCATTCATGTAACTGCGGAATGTGCTGAACCAGGGCTCGAGCTTGTCCTGCAGCTTGCCCGGCAGGAAGCCGAGCGTCTCGCCGGACTCGACGGCCGGCCGGGTGAAGATGATGCGGTCCACCTGGCGTCGCTCGAACGCCTCGGCCGCCATGGCGGTTGCGCAGAAGGTCTTGCCGGTACCGGCAGGCCCCAGACCGAAGGTCAGCTGGTGTGTATTGATCGCCGCCATGTATTCGCCCTGGGCGCGGTTGCGTGCCTGGATCAGCGAGTAGTGGTGTTTCGGCGGGGAATGCGGGAGGGGGTTTTCAGCGGGGTGGGAGGCGAAGGCGTTGAGATCGATAACGACGCCGTCGTGGTTGATCAGTTCGTTGTCCGACCGTCTTCGTGCCTTCTTGCCGGTCGACTTGCTTCTGCTGCGCGTGTGTCTCGTCATGCGGAATCCCTCTGGTAAATAATCGCGAAAATGATCTACAGGGGTGTTCGGCTGGAAACGATCTACATAACTGCCCTCCCGGTGTGTGCCTGAGTCAGATGGTGAGGCCTTGGCATGACGGGATTATACACGGGAAGTTCTTGATTACAAAAGAAAAAAGGCCGCATCACGCAGCCCGGACTTACCATTAGAACGCTATTTGACGGTATTTGCAAGACACACCGGTCACGGCCTGGCTGGCGTCGTACCGGTTCACCCCGGAGGCCCTTTAATTCGCTATGGCGTGTGTTGTCGTCCTGGAAGACCACTGCGGTGCTTGATGACAGGTCGAATGTCCATATGCAGTCCTGGTGTTGCGGCTCGACTGGCAACCGCATCTGGCCGGGGTCTGTTGCAAGGCGATGCCCTGTCTATTTCTTGCCCTTCTTTTTCGTCTTGCCTTTGCCTTTGCCTTTGCCTTTGCCTTTGTCTTTGCCTTTGCCTTTGCCTTTGCCTTTGCCCTTATTCTTGTCTTTGCCTTTTCCCTTGCCTTTGCCCTTTTTCGCCTTCTTTTTTCCACTGTCCGGCTGCTTACCTGTTGTCTGCAGCGGTGTCTCGCCTTCCGGAGGAGAGGCCTCGGCAGGTGTGCCGTGCAACTCGGCGGCCGCGGCGATTACCCGGGCGGCGCGTGCTTCGCTGAAGCCGGGTACGGCGGCGATTTTCTCAATTGTGGACCGCGAAAGCCGGTATACGGTGGTAATGTTGTGTTCGGCCAGGGCGTCGGCAGCTACTGGCCCGATGCCGGGTATGTCGGTAATTGTTGGTTTCATCGTCTCCAGAGCCCCCATTTGTTATCGCTTACATGACAGTGTCTGCTGATACCGGCATTGTGCCTGTGTGGCAGGAATTTTATATGCCTGATTATTCTATAAATTATTGATCTGGGTCAACTGCTGGCTGCCAATTAGGTGCCAATCGGGCAGGAAAGTGCGCGTGCGACAGGGTATGGCTACTGGTGAAAACGGCCCTGGCGGTGACGGTTCATGCCACCGCCAGGGTTGCTCTCAGGTGCGTGACGCAACTACTGCAGCGCCATGCGGTGTTACCGATTACATTCTGTACGACCTAGGCGAATGTTATGTATGCCCAGGCCAGGGCAACGGTAATCGCAATGCCAATAACACCCAGTGATACGGTGATGAGGTGGTTTTTGCACCATCCCCTGAAAATCCAGTACGTCTCCAGGCCAATAAATCCGGCCGCAGTACCCAGGACAATAATGATGTCCTTGTTTGCGATCTCCATTGGCCACAGAAATACCAGGAAGAACGTAAACGCTACCCCAAGCGGTGTCAGCGAAAATATCCAGTCCTGGATTTCCTGTGGATCCCTGCCAGTCTTCATCAGCTTACAGAACTTGCTTGATGCCTCCATTGCACACATCTCCCCTTGGTTTGAGATCATTAGTACTTCACTATGTACCGGATTATTGTCATTGATTTCGATTGAATAATACAGGGGTGGAAGAGCCGGGATTTTGGCGCTTCGGTGGTGTCCGGAGCGGCTACAGAATCCGGGTTGATCGCTGATCGAGAGTCTTTTGCGTCTCCGGTAACGCCCGCTACGGGGTTTTGTCTGCGGGACGCAGCCGGAACAGCCCCTGCAGGTGGGCATCGCTGGTGAAATACAGCGCACCATCGGGACCGATAGCAACACCGACCGGGCGCAGCAGGCGCTCGCCATCCGGGCGCTGGAAACCGGTGACCAGGTCCACCACCGTGCCGTCCGGCCTGCCACCGGTAAATTCCACCATGACCAGTTTCGGGTGGCGGCGGGTTGCCCTGGCACCGAACATGCCGCCACCGGGTTTTGTACCCCAGGAGCCGCGCAGGGCGACGATGGCATTACCGGCAAAGCGATCGTCGAGCGCACCCTTCGGCACGAAGGTCACGCCCATGGGGGCGTTGCGCGCCGGGAAGGTGGCAACCGGTAAAATGACATCCTCGATCGGCCGTGGTGGCGCTCGCCGGATGCAGTGGTCGCGGTTGATTCGCCTGCCGTCGAACTGGAACCAGGGCATGCCATGAAACGAACCCGGCAGCAGCCGGGAGAAATACTCCGGCGGCTGTTCGAAGCCGAGATGGTCCGGTCCGTTGTTGGAGGCATAGAGTTCGCCGGTCACGGGATGCCAGGCAAAGCCCACCGGGTTGCGCAGTCCGCTGGCGTACGGGACCAGTGACGGTTGTTCGCCGGATTCATCGAGGACGTAAACACCACCGCGGCGGTCATCGAAGGGGTAACTGTCATCGAGGTACTCGTCCGGGCAGTTGCCGCTGATGCCCAGCGAGACATACACGCGCCCGTCCGGGCCAGCCCCGACGCTGCGGCTGTTGTGGCCGCCGCCGGAGGGCAGGTCTGTAACAAGTTGCACCTCATCCGGATCGATGGATTGCTGGCCCGCTGCGTATGGCGCCCGGTACAGGCCGTCGGTCTGCGCAATCAGCAGTTCGCCGTCGCGCCAGGCAACGCTGTGCGGGTAGTCATCCAGTGTCAACAGCACCACGGGTCTGGAATAGGGCGGTGCCAGCCGGTAGAGCTTGCCGGATTTCGAGCCGATCAGCAGGTCGCCGTTTGGCAGGAAGCTCATCAGACGCGGGCCATCCAGGCGGGTGGTGAGGGTCTCGAGCTGCATGCCTGCCGGCAGTGTTATCTGCCATGTGCTGCCGTTGACCCTGAGTGATTGCGTCTGCCGTGCCTGTGTGGCGCCCTCTGCCACGAGAGACCAGCAAAGCATGGCAAGCAGCAGGGAGAGGCGGAAGCGGAATGCGCAATGCGGTGGTGCCATGCAGCCGTCTGTTGTCATGGTGGTCGCCAATCAGTCAACGCTCTGTGTGTTGATACCAGGCCGGTCATTACCGGTGTGCCGGAGAGGATCTGATTGTACGTCAGTACAATGGTGCCGGCATCTGTGTCTGCGTATAAAAATAATACATATCCGTGTAAATGAGGCATAACAACACCGGCCACAGCTGAAGGCCGTTTCAACAACAATAAAGAACTGACCGGGTGCAGTACCGACAGCATGAATATGCAGTTCAACCCTTCGCCCTTTTTGCAGCATGCCGTCACCGGCCAGTTCCTGATACCCCGAAAGGTGGCTGACATGCGCGACAATAGTACTGATTTCCCGAACACAACGGCACGGCAACTGCTCTCGTGCATACGACAGGCCGCCGCATGGCTGCTGCTCGGTTGCATGACGTTATCCCCGGCACTGCTGCAGGCCTCGGAGGCCACGCTGTGTGCCAATGCCAAGCGGGATGCCGATCCCGATACCTGCGAAGACTATGTCAACGGCAATCTGGGCCAGTCCAAGGCGCTGTATCTCGAGGGCGATAGCATCGCCGGTCGCGTGGTGCTCGATCAGGCGGTAGCCGGCCATGTCTACGAGATCACCATCGGCTGGGATGCCGTCGTCAGTGGCAAGAATGCGCTGGATTACCTGGCCACCCACAACTACAGTGTCACGCTTGCCGATCCCTGTGAGGGTGGGGCGCTGTGTGAGCCGGGGTCCCCGAACCATAGCGTGGATATACCGCCGGATACCCGCATGCAGGCTGGCCGTGATAACACACCCGGGACAGAGGATGATGTGCCGCAGGTGCCGGGTGAATTTCTCGTCTGGGGCGGCGAGATCCTCTCGGTAGGTGACTATACATACCCCCCGGGTTTCGACTATTCCGGCTCTCAAGAGGTCAGCCTGACCCTGCGCATTGAAGCGCATGGCAGTCCGGTTGTGCTTGCCTGGGGCGCCCACATTGCCAGCCGGCTCGACTGGGGCAATGAAAACGGTGTCGTCAATCTGAGCGGCTCGCCCTACCACATGCGGGTCAGTGGCGTTGAATATGACGATCAGGGCGAATATGTCGGCACCATCTCCGGCATCCAGGGCGACCTGAGCCTCGCCTCCGGCGCCGTGGTGTTTCCTGCCTATCTCAATATCACCAAGGAGGCCGATCGCTCGACAGGCGATGACTTCCTGTTCCTGACCGATGGCACGGCAGATGGTGTCGTCAATGGCAGCTTCAGCCTGAAGGATGAACAGACCCTGCAGTTGCGGGTGGAAGGCAACACCAGTGCCTGGGTCGAAGAGGACCTGTCACAGCTGCTGGATTATTACGGCGAACCCCTGTGGGAACTGGATGCTGTCGTCTGTACCGATAACAATAACGTTCCCGTGGAGTTTTTACGTGACGGCGATCGCATTGACATCGCCCTCGGCGAGGCGCTGGAGGTGGATTGCTACTTCCAGAACATCTTCACCGGACTGCCGAAACTCGAGCTGGCCAAGAAGGTCATCCCGGCGGGCCTTTCCTGCGACACGGTCGATTTCAATGCCGCCGGCAACGAAAGCCTCGATATCGCCTCGGGCGATACCGTGCGCTATTGCTACCGCGTGCAGAATGCCGGCAATGACATCGCCTACGATCTCGCGCTGGACGACGATGCAGGTTCAGTGACGGAATTGCTGGATGACTTTGCCGTGACGCTGGCCGGTGGTGACCTGGCCGAACTCGGCAAGGACGGTGCCGTCGCGGACCTCGGTGTGGCCGGCAATGCCTATGGCGAGGCCACTGTGCTGATCGCCCTGCCGGTTGGCGGCAGCGTCACCAACACGGCGACCGCCAGGGGTATCGACGCCAACGATCTGCCGATCTCCGATGAGGATACCGCCACGGTCAATGTCACCAGCGCCCAGGACTGCAACCTGACCGCGGGTGTGAGCACAACCGGCAGCTGTGATGATGCCGCAGCGGTCGCCAACGTGATCGAGGGCACGCCGCTGACCTGGTGTGCCAACACCTGCCTGCAGACCGGTAATTCCGACCTGAGCGACGCAACGATCGCCTTGATGCATGGTGAGACCGAAATGCAGAGTGCAGCCGGGCAGACACTGCCCGCAGGCAGCTGCAACACCTGGACCTTTGACGAGACGGCCGGCAGCAGCAGCCACGCCCGCATGCTGATGGCCAGCGGGGTGGACGACTACACGAACCCCATCAGCTGCATGGACAATGCCACCGCCAACGTCTACGACCCGGATATTTCCATCAGTAAATATGTCAGTCTCGACAGCGATAACCGGTGCGGCAATGGCGATGATGTGGAACAGGTTACCGTCTATTACGGCACACCTGTCTGGTACTGCTTCGTTGTCCAGAATCTGGGTGATGAAGACCTGGTCAACGTCAGGCTGCGTGATGAGGTCCTGGGCCTTGAGATCGAGCTGCCCGATCTGGCAGCCGGCAGCGAGGCCTGGGAGTCTGGATACTACGAATACGGCCCGGTCGAGGATGATATCCACAACACGGCCAGGGTGAGTGCCAGTGGCGGGATGACCGAAGCCCTGGTCTCGCACGACGACAGCGCCGACGTGCAGATGCTGTTTGCCGACATCCGGGTCGAGAAGACCGGTACGACCAGGCTCGATGCGAAGCAGAACGAGACGGCGGTGAGCTACAGCATCACGGTGAGCAATATCGGCAATGTCGCGGCCGAGGGCGTGGTCCTGACCGATACCCTGCCGGACCTTGTCGACTACCTGTCCGATGATGCCGGCTGCGCCTACGATGCGGATTCCCATGTGCTGACCTGCGACCTGGGTGAGATTGCCATGGACGACGCCGTAATCATCACCATCACGGGCGAGCTGGTCGAAGCCGCGCCGGTCTTCGGCAGTTTCGAGAACCTGGCGTGCGCGGAGGTGACGGGCGTCGCGACACCGGACGTCGATCCGGACAACAACTGTGACACGCACAACACCCGCATCGTGCCCGGCGCCACCCGTACCATCGGCTACTGGCAGAACCATCCGGAAACTCTCCGCCAGTGCCTGGAGCTGGAGGAGAACACAGTGACCCTGGACCGCGCCTCTGACGGCAGTTGCGGCACCGGCACACCGGCCACGGTGAACGGTATCGACCTGGGCTACGTGCAGATCGCCAACGAGGTCTGTGACGACGAGATCGACGCCACGGTATCTTCCTACCTGAATGGCAACGGCAAGGGTCGGGCGAAGTCCCTGGTGGACCCCAAACCTGTTGCGGACGGGGACAGTGATGTCGAGACCGCGCTGGAGGCCGCACTGGGTGTGTTGAAGGCCAGCCCGGCCCACTGGACCGACGGCACCAAGCGCAGCGACCTCGACCAGGCGCGCACCACGGCCGGCCGCCAGGTACTGGCCGCCATCTGCAACGTCACGCTGCTGGAGGCCCTGCGCCCGGGCTTCCTCGATGACCATGTCGCGGTCCTGTCGGGTGGCGATATCGAGGCCATCCTGGGGCTGAGTGCAAACGCTGACGGCTTCAACAACTCGGGTAATGATGAGCCCATCGGCGATCATGTCAATGCCGAGCCCGGTGCCGATCCCGGGGCCAACAGCGATGATCCGACTGACCCGTCTGACTGATTGCCCCCAGGTCAGATGGCCCCCCCGGCAGCCCGGCATTCGCCGGGCTGCCATTATTTTTACCGATCAATGCAAAAAAGCTTGCTCCAGGAGCGGTGCCCCGCCGCGATTCGCACCGGGGCGGCGTTCCTGCAGGACGGTGCCCGTGCTGTCCCCTAGCAGATCTGTCTGCTGTCTGGCAAGGCTTATTCCGGCATGCCGATTTGTTAGAGTACCTATCCGGTCGAAATGGATTGTAAGTATCGCCCATGAAATGCAGTGTTGAACGCCTGATCGAGGCGCTGATTGTCTCGGAAGTGGCCAGGGAGCGCAAGGCGGCCGAGGAGCGGACCGCCGCCGCACGTCGCGCGACCTACGTGGTGACGGTCTCGCGTGGCTACGGGGCGCTTGGCAAGGAGATCGCGCAGGCGCTGGCCGACACCCTCGGGGTGCGTTGTTGCGACCGTATCATCCTGCAGGAGGTGGCCAGGCGCGCCCATGTCGACGTCAAACTGGTCAAACGTCTCGACGAGCGGGTCAGCAACATCGGCAGCGACTTCTGGAAGACCCTGTTCAGGGAAAAGTCCTATTCGAAGGAACGCTACCTGCACCACCTGGTCAAGGTCATTCTCAATATCTCAACCAAGGGCGGCGTCATTGTCGGGCGCGGGGCGCACCTGATCCTGGGGCCCGAGCGCTGTTTCCGCGTGCGCATTGTCGGTTCGCTGGAGAAATGTGCGGAACGCATCCGTGTGCGTGAGGGCATAGACATCGAGGCGGCAAGGCGGCGCGTGGAGGAGGTTGACCGCGAACGTGCCGAGTACCTCAACGAGCTCTACGGCGTACATGCCGGCGATCCCGGCAACTTCGACCTGGTGCTGAACACTGACCGCTTCAAGGTCAACGAGGCACTGGCCCTGATTCTCGACGCCATGCAGCAGGCCGGTTACGAACTGACGCCGGACATCCTGGCGGCTCAGGCCTGATCCCGCATATCCCGTTCCAGCTGCCGGCGGGTGTCGCCGGGCGAGCCTGTGTGCTGTGCCAGGCGGTCGTAGGCGACCGGCACCACGAACAGCGTGAACAGCGTCGCCGCCAGCACGCCGCAGAGGATCACGGTGCCGATCACCACGCGCGTCTCGGTGCCGGCGCCGGAGGAGAGCAGCAGCGGCAGCGAGCCGGCCATGGTGGTGATGCCGGTCATGACGATCGGCCGCAGGCGCACCCCGGCGGCCTCGAACAGGGCCTCGTGGAACGGCCGGCCGGCATCGCGCAGCTGGTTGGCGAACTCGACGATCAGGATGCCGTTCTTGGCCGACAGGCCGATCAGCATGATCAGGCCGATCTGGCTGTAGACGTTCAGCGTCTGGCCGGTCAGGTACAGGCCGAGCAGGGCGCCGGTCATGGCCAGCGGCACGGTCAGCATGATCACCAGGGGGTGCAGCCAGCTCTCGAACTGCGCGGCCAGCACCAGGAACACCACCACTGTGCCGAGCAGCATGGTGAACAGGATGGAGCCGCCGGCAGAGCGAAAGTCCTGTGACTGGCCCTTGTAGTCGATGATGGCGTGTCCCGGCAGGTGCGCATCGACCAGGCCATCGAGGTAAGCCAGCGCATCGCCCAGTGACACGCCATCGGCCAGGTTCGCCTGCAGGGTGATGGCGCGCACGCGGTTGTAGCGGTTCAGGCTGATGGAGTCGGCGAACTCCTCCAGGCGCACCAGGTTGGACAGCGGCACCAGTTCACCGGTGCGCTGCGAGCGCACGTACAGGTTCTCCAGGTTGGTCGGGGTGCGCTGCGCGGCGCGCTCGCCCTCGACGATGACATCGTACTCCTCGCCGGCATCGATATAGGTGGTCACCCGGCGTGAGCCGAGCATGGTCTCCAGGGTGCGGCCGATGCTGCTGACGGTGACGCCGAGGTCGGCGGCGCGGTCGTAGTCGATGACCACCTGCAGCTGCGGCTTGGTCTCCTTGTAGTCCCAGTCGAGGCCGACCAGGCCGGGATTGGCCTGCTCGATTTTCTCCAGCAGGATATCGCGCCACCCGGCCAGCTCCGCGTAGGTACCGCCGCCGATGACGAACTGCACCGGTTTCTGCACGCGCGCGCCGAAGCCCTGCCGCATGACGGGGAAGGCGCGCACACCGGGCAGGTCCGCCAGGCGCTGGCGCACGTCGGCCATGATGTCCCAGGCGGAGCGCCGCGACGACCAGTCGCTCAGCACGTTGATGACGATGCCGGTGTTGAAGATGTCGTAGTTGCCGAAGGCACGCGGCGCGCGCACCAGCAGGCGCGCGATCTCGCCGTTCTCCACCAGCGGCATCATGCGCGTCTCGATCTCGGTCATGTACTCGGCGATGTACTGGTAGGAGCTGCCCTCCGGTCCGGTCACCATCAGGTAGAACACGCCACGGTCTTCCTTCGGCGCATACTCGTTCGGGATGGCCTGCAGCAGCCAGGCCGAGGCGGCAAGGATCGCGACAAAGACCGCCGCGACGATCCCGGCGTGGCGCAGCGCGCCGCGCAGCAGCAGCATATAGCCGCGGCGCACGCGACTGAAACCGCGATCGACCAGCACGCTGACGCGGCCCTGCCGGTCCACCGGCGGCAGGACCTTCGAGGCCAGCATGGCCGACAGCGACAGCGCGACAAAGCTCGAGAACGACACCGCCGCCGCCATGGTCAGGGCGAACTCGGAGAACAGCCGCCCGACGTCGCCCTGCAGGAAGGCGATCGGCACGAACACCGCGACCAGTACCACGGTGGTGGCGACGACCGCGAAGCCGACCTGGCGGGTACCGCGGTAGGCCGCCACCAGCCGCGATTCGCCATACTCCTCCATGCGCCGGTGGATGTTCTCCAGCACCACGATGGCATCGTCCACCACCAGGCCGATGGCCAGCACCAGCGCCAGCAGGGTGATGATGTTGATAGAGAAATCCAGCGCCAGCAGCACGCTGAAGGTGGCGACCAGCGACACCGGCACCGTGACCGCCGGCACCAGCATGGCGCGCACGCCGCCGAGGAACAGGTAGATGACCGTGATCACCAGGGCGATGGCGATGCCAAGCGTCTTGAAGACCTCGCGGATGGCGCCCTCGATGAATACCGAGCTGTCGTAGCTCTGCTCGATCGCCATGCCCACGGGCAGGGTCGGGTTGATGCGCTGCACCTCGGCCCTGGCGGCGCGTGCCACGGCCAGTGTGTTGGCGGTGGACTGCTTGATGATGCCGATGCCGACCATCGGCACGCCGTTGCCGCGGAAGAACAGCCGGTCCTCGGCGGCGCCGCGCTCGACGCGGGCGACGTCGCCCAGGCGCACCAGGTAGCCGTCATCGCCGCGCGCCAGCACCAGGCGCGAGAAGTCGTCCGCGGTGCGGAAGCTGCGCTTGACGCGCACGGTGAACTGGCGCTCGCCGGAGTCGATGCTGCCGGCCGGCAGCTCGATGTTCTCCGCCCGCAGCGCCGCCTCGACGTCGGCCACCGTCAGGCCGCGCGCGGCCAGTTCGCGCCGGTCGAGCCAGATGCGCATGGCGTAGATCTGGCCGCCACCGACGCGCACCCGCGCCACGCCGTCCAGCACCGAGAAACGGTCGACCAGGTAGCGCGAGGCATAGTCGGTCAGCTCCGGCACGCTCATGCGCTCGCTGGCGAGGTTGAGCCACATGATGACGTCCTCGTTGCTGTCGACCTTCTGGATCTCGGGCGGGTCGGCCTCGTCCGGCAGGTCGTCGAGCACCGTGGAGACACGGTCGCGGATGTCATTGGCGGCCGCATCGACGTCGCGCTTGATGGAGAACTCGATATTGATGACCGAGCGGCCGTCCTCGCTCTTCGAGTCGAGGAAGCGGATGCCCTCGACGCCGGCGACGCGGTCCTCGATCAGCTCGGTGATGCGGGTCTCCACCACGTTGGCGGCCGCGCCGGGGTAGATGGTCTCGATGGAGACCACCGGCGGGTCGATGTCCGGGTACTCGCGCAGGGGCAGGCGGTCGAATGACAGCAGGCCGAAGGCGATCAGCAGCAGCGACAGGACGGCCGCCAGCACCGGGCGCGTGACGGAGATATCGAACAGGATCATGGTGCGGGCGTGTCCGCCGGACGGGACTCGAGCAGCTCGTGGATCGGGGTGGTGCCGTTATCGAGGGCGCGGATGGTGACCTTGCCGCCGTCTCTCACCTTGAGGGTGCCGTCGGTGATGACCAGCTCGCCGGTTGCCAGGCCATCCACGATCTCGACCTCGCCCGGGCGGCGTGTGCCGGTGCGGACCTCGCGGCGCTCGACGCGGTTGTCTGCGGCCGGGTCCACCACGAAGAGGAACTGCCGTTCACCCTGGGGGACCAGGCATTCCTCCGGGATGACGATGGCCTCGCGCTCGCGGTTCAGCAGTTCGACCTGCATCAGCATGCCCGGGCGCAGCGCCTGGTCCGGGTTGGCGAGCAGGGCCCGGACCACGACGGTGCGCGTGACGGGATCTACACGGCTGTCGATGCTTTTCACCCGGCCCTCGAAGCGGCGTCCGTTCCAGGCGCGCGTGGTGGCCGCGACCGAAAGCTCCGGCGCCAGTATGCCGAGGTAAATGGCCGGTACGGAGAAGTCGAGTTTCATGACGCTGTCGTCGTCCAGCGTGGTGATCAGATCGCCCGGTTCCACCAGGGCGCCGACACTGACGTTGCGCAGGCCGACCACGCCGGCAAACGGTGCGCGCAGCAGCCGGTCGGCAAGCCGCGACTCGATCGCCGCCAGCCGGGCGCGGCCGGTCTGCCATTCGCGGTGCCGCTGGTCGAGCAGCGACTCGGCCGCGGTCTGCTTCTCGCGCAACGACCTGATGCGCTCGTACTGGCGCCGCGCCTCGGCGACGGTAGCGCGTGCCTCCTCGAGCTGTGCGTGCTCCTCGTCGCTGGTCATCTCCACCAGCACCTGGCCGGTCGCGACGCGATCACCGTCGTCGAAGTGCAGCGCCGTCACGGTCTCGGTCACCGAGCTGGTCAGTTCGACCGATTCGTTGGCACGCAAGGTGCCGAGTGCCTCGATGCGGTCCTCGATGGTGACCGCGTGTGCCCTGAACACGAACACCGGCGTTGCCGGCGGCTGGGCGAGCGTCATGCCGGAGTACAGCACGAGGCCGGCGAGCCAGGTGAGCGCCATGGCAGACAGGCGGCGCAGGGGGCAGGGTCGGATCAAGTGGCATCTCCCGTTATTCGGCCGGGTACGAACGGCCCTGGTCTGTTGTCGAAACACTGGGTGCAGTGTAGAGGTTTCCTGCCGGGCGGGGAATCGGCATCGGCACCGCACGCCATGTCGGGTGATCCGGCAGCAGGCAACTGGCGTAGATCATCTCATTACCGCTGAAGATGTCTTTCCACCACCGCACCACCGCACACTCAAAGGAGATTCTACATGCAACCACTCACCCTGATTTCCACCGCTATCGTCCTGGCCGCGTCGACCTCCCTGGTACAGGCCGGGCCCGGCTGCAAGAGCGGCAAACAGCCCATGGGCTGGAACCCGCAGCAGGCGATGGCCGGCCCGGGTTACAACGGCTATGCGCAGATGCCGGCTTACGGCTACGGGGCACCGCCGCGTGCCATGTACCGGCCGCAGCACTCGCCCGTGACGGCAGGCGCCGCTCAACCCGGATACTACCCGGCGGCCCCGGCCGAGCAGTAGCTGCACCATAGGGCGGCCACGGCCGGTGAGAGCCGGCCTGTCTGCTCGCGCATGAATTCGCTCTTGTACATCATGTCGCCTTCCGGGGCAGGAGCGGCTTCAGCCGAGATGGGGGCCAGCCAATCGCGACTGAATTCGCTCCTCGCCGGAACAGGATGCCCTTGCTGCAGGCGCGCTTGCCCGTAGCCTCGCCAGGGTACCTCTGCGGTTGGTTCATCTGTTCACAATGCCTCATGACCAGGGAATCACACGAACATGTCTGATCAGACATCTACCGGTCTCCCCGGGCTGTAAACGCGGCTTTTGCCAACTTGTGTAACATGAGCCTTTGACATGCCCTGGCTGCAAGGACTCCGAGCTGAACGGAGCGACAATTTCCCGTCGCCCGTGGCCGCAAGGCCCCGCCAGGGGCCTTTGCATTGCCTGGCTTGCGGATTTCGGCGGTGCCGCGGCGACAGGCAGCGAATGACGCCGGTCGAGCCATTGTGCATGGCGGGACCTGTTCAAATGCCTGATTTGATTGATAGCATATCCGGCTGTGACTTGACCTTCAGATACCCGGGTCATACATTGCCGGGCCTGATAGAATGACCACCTGCACAGAGTCGCATGCAAGGGGCTGCGACCTGTCATACACAACCAGATACATCACTCTTGAATACCACGACGGAACAACACCTACGTATCAACCGACGCCACCGGCGGATTGAAATCGAGCTTCCCTGTGAGGTGGCCCTGCCGGGTGAGACCCTGACGGCAGTTCGCCTGCTCAACCTGTCAATTGGCGGCCTGAAATTCGAGTGCGGACTGCAGGAGATCAACCAGCTGCTGCCCGAGGAGCAGCGCACGCCGGGCATGGTCATAGACGTCATGCTGGACATGTGCCTGAAGCTCAAGTCCGGTGGCAGTCGCGCGCCCGTCGTCAGCGGCAAGGCACGGCTGGTGCACTACGAGCGCCTCGCGCAGGACTGCTTCCATGTCGGTATCGAACTCGTCGAGATGGAGAATACGCAGCGGCGCAAGCTCGAGGATTACATCAATGACAACATCGGTGAACCGGCGGCCGCGTTACCCGAAAGCGCTGACGAGTAGGCAATCGCGAATGAATCCGCTCCTGCCCCTCCCGGGTCCACGCTTCATGCGGCAGGCGCGGCTTCAGCCGTGAACGGGTCTAACCCGTTGCGCGCAGATTCGCTCCTGCATTGCTGTTTACGGGTTTTGGCGTTGCCCGGCCCGCATGCTGGGGACATTGTTCCGCAAACTGTGAGGTAATGCCTTTCCCTCGCAGGGGTGAGGGGATCCATGCGGTATTTCCGCTAGAATAGACACCTGCCATCAGGATTCCAGCATGCCAGCCCCTGCCATACCCAAGGCCGACACCGCCCTGTATGACTATCCGAAGTACTGGGCCGAGTGTTACGGCAGCGCACCGTTCCTGCCCGTGTCACGGTCGGAGATGGATGCGCTCGGCTGGGATTCCTGCGACATCATCCTGGTAACGGGCGACGCCTACGTCGACCACCCGTCATTCGGCATGGCTATTATCGGTCGCCTGCTGGAGGACCAGGGCTTTCGTGTCGGTATCATTGCGCAACCGGACTGGCATGCCAGGGGCCCCTTCGAGGTGCTCGGCAAGCCGAACCTGTTCTTCGGCGTCCCCGCCGGCACCATGGACTCGATGATCAACCGCTACACCGCCGAGCGCAAGCCGCGCTCGGACGATGCCTACACGCCGGGCGGGCAGGGCGGGGCGCGTCCGGACCGCTGCTCGCTGGTCTATGCCCAGCGCTGCCGCGAGGCGTATCCGGACGTGCCGCTCATCCTCGGCGGCATCGAGGCCTCGCTGCGCCGCATCGCGCACTATGACTACTGGCAGGACAACGTGCGCCGCTCCATCCTGGTGGACGCGCAGGCCGACCTGCTGCTCTACGGCAACGCCGAGCGCGCCGTGGTGGAGGTCGCGCACCGCCTCGCGCGCGGTGATGCCGTCGAATCCATCACCGACATACGCGGCACGGCCTTCCTGCGCCGCGACACGCCCGGGGGCTACAGCGAGATCGACTCCACCCGCGTCGACCGGCCGGGCCGCCTCGAGGCGCGCGTCAATCCCTATGTCAACACGCAGGCGATCACCGACTGCGAACGCCAGCGCCGCAACAATGCCTGGTTCGGCCTCGACGAGGACGGCAATCCGCTGGTGGAACTGAGCCATCCGCGGCTCGAGCGCGCGAAGACCGTCATCCGCCTGCCGTCGTTCGAGAAGGTGCGCAACGACGCCGTGCTCTACGCGCATGCCAGCCGCGTGCTGCACCTGGAGACCAACCCGGGCAATGCCCGTGCCCTGGTGCAGGCGCACGGTGACGTCGACCTGTGGCTGAACCCGCCGCCGGTGCCGCTGACCACCGAAGAGATGGACTACCTGTTCGACCGGCCCTACGCGCGGGCGCCGCACCCGTCCTGCGGCGGCGCGCGCATCCCCGCCTGGGAGATGATCCGCTTTTCGGTGAACATCATGCGCGGCTGTTTCGGCGGCTGTACCTTCTGCTCCATTACCGAGCACGAGGGCCGCATCATCCAGAACCGCTCGCAGGATTCCATCCTGCGCGAGATCGAGGCCATCCGCGACACGGTGCCCGGCTTTACCGGCGTGATCTCCGACCTCGGCGGCCCGACAGCGAACATGTACCGCATCGCCTGCAGGAGCCGCGAGATCGAGGCCGCCTGCCGCAAGCCGAGCTGCGTGTTTCCCGGCATCTGCCCGAACCTCGACACCGACCACTCGGCGCTGACCCGGCTCTACCGCGAGGCGCGTCGCCTGCCCGGCATCAGGAAGGTGCTGATCGGCTCCGGCGTGCGCTACGACCTCGCGGTCGAGGACCCCGGGTACGTGAAGGAGCTGGTCAGTCACCACGTCGGCGGCTACC
>JBFELL010000050.1:0-16175 GCA_041552135.1 Gammaproteobacteria bacterium | reverse complement strand
GGCTACCAGACCTACCCGGTTCACAAGGACAACGTCATCAAAAGCTGGCGTGGCCAGCAGGACCTGATGCTGGAGGGTCTCGACCACAAGACAATCGGTGGTCTGGTCGGCACCTTGCAGGAGAAGCTGCAGGTCAGGTCCATGCAATTCTCGGTATCGGACGACCGGCGCCGTGCGGTCGAAAACCGGCTGATCGGGCGCGCGCTCGATGCCTTCAGGGAGCGTGCCGGTATCATTGGTACCAACCTGGATGCAAAGGGTTACCGTATCGTCGAACTGAACATCAATACCAGCAGCCAGCGACCACCGGTGCCGTACCAGGCGAGGATGGCTGCCATGGAGGCGGCCGCACCGGTGGTCACGCAGGCCGGTGACAGCGACGTCCGCGTCACTATCAGTGGCACGGTAGAACTGCAACTGCCCTGACAGGCCGCTCCGGGTGCCGCGGGGCGGGTGCCAGCGTCAGCCGGCCGGCTGTTCCACGTCCTCCGCGGTCGCTGCCTGCGCCTTGCTGTGGCCGTACAGTTCGATCATGTCCGGTTCGCCGCACCAGGCGCCGATCTCCCGGCGCGCCGCATCGCGCAACTGCAGTGCATCCTGCCAGCTGCTGCCTTGCGGTTCGACGGGCGGCCGTATGTTGACCGTGATACGGCCGCGGCGGGGAAACCAGTGGTCACCGCGAACGATGTTGCGGGCACCTTCGATGGCCAGCGGCAGCACCGGTGTGCCGCTGCGCGCGGCGGTGACGAAGGCACCCATGCGAAACGGCTGCAGCCCGGCAAAGCTGATAAATGTACCCTCCGGAAAGAACACCAGCGACTGACCTCTGCGCGATTTGCGGGCGATCCGCCGGACCGAACTGGCACCACGCTGTGCATTGAAACGGTCAACGAATTCCACGCCGAAGCGCTGCAGTATCAGGCGGACGATGAGGATGCGTGACAGTTCGCCCTTGACGATGAAATGCACGGGGATATCCAGTGCGGCAGTGACGATGAAGCCGTCGAGATAGCTGGCATGATTGGCAACGATCACCAGGGAACGCTCGCGGTCGATATGCTCCCTGCCATTGACGGTCAGGGGAATGAAGGTGGCCCTGAACAGCAGGCGCGCCAGCCCGCGCCCCAGCTTCTGGCGCAGACCCCGCCCGGGCGTCAGCACCACCACGAACCAGCTGATAATGCCCAGCACAATGAATACCGGCCAGCAGTAGATGGCATACAGCCAGTCGGCGAGGCTGTGGTGCAAATGCCGGTCGGATTGCGGTAACTCGTCGCAGCTGAATTCGCCAAGCAGCAGGTCGGCCGGGTTTTCATCGCTGCCTGCCATCTGCGGCAGGCCGTTCGGGGCCTGCCCGGCGAGGCTTGCGTGCATCGCGCACAGCAGTTCGTAGGGCGTGGTGGCGCTCATGGCGGCCTGTTCATCCACTTCGATCCCCATTTCACGACTGATCCGCGTACGCAGTTCCATGCGCGCCAGGCTGTCGAGTCCCAGTTCGCGCTCGAGCAGGGTATCCGCGGTGAAACGGATATGCTTCCACTTGGGATGCACCTCGCCGACCAGCCGGCTGACAAGTGACAGCAGTTCGCTGATGCCGGGCAGGTCCGGCCTGTGCGGTGTCGCAGTGTGATTTTCGTTCATGGGGTCTGAAGCGGGGCGGCAGCCGGCCTGCGTGCATGACATACACCACATTAGGCACGACTGTTTGTGCTAATGTAAAGCCCAGATGAGCCAACAGATACGACACGGGAATCCCTGGATAACGAAGCTGTTATTCGCTGTCCTGCTGCTGGCGCCGGTCTGGTACCCGGCGGCCGACTCGCGTACGGCCGTGGTGCTGGACATCGAGGGTGCCATTGGCCCGGCGACCAGCGACTACATCCACCGTGGCATCGAACATGCGCGCGAGCACCGCTCGCAACTGGTGATCCTGCGCATGGATACGCCGGGCGGCCTTGACACCGCGATGCGTGAAATCATCCAGGACATCCTGGTGTCCACGGTGCCCGTCGTCAGTTATGTCACGCCCGGCGGGGCGCGCGCGGCCAGTGCAGGCACCTACATCCTCTATGCCAGCCACGTTGCCGCCATGACGCCGGGTACCAATCTCGGTGCCGCGACGCCGGTCGAGATTGGCGGCCTGCCGGATCCCGACAAACTGACCGGCAAGGACAGTGAAGATGGCGGCGCAACGGACAATGGCGATGCCATGGAGCGCAAGCGTATCAACGATGCCGCGGCCTATATCCGCGGTCTGGCGCGCATGCGCAACCGCAACATGGAATGGGCCGAACAGGCCGTGCGCGAGGGGGTCAGCCTGGCGGCCGACGAGGCCATTGAGATGGGCGTGGTCGATATCGTGGCAACCGGCATGACGGATCTGCTCGGGCAGCTGCAGGGCAGGGAAGTCACGATCATGGGCGAGAGCGTGACACTCGATACCACCGGGATGCAGCTGGTGCCGGTCGAGCCGGACTGGCGCAGTCGCCTGCTGGCCGTGATCACCGATCCGAACGTCGCCTATGTGCTCATGCTGATCGGTATCTACGGTCTGTTCTTCGAGTTCGCCAACCCGGGTTATGTGCTGCCCGGGGTCGCCGGCGCCATCAGTCTGGTGCTGGCGCTGTATGCCTTCCAGATCCTGCCGGTGAACTATGCCGGACTCGCCTTGCTGGCACTGGGTATCATGTTCATGCTCGCCGAGGTGTTCGTGCCAAGCTTCGGCGCCCTCGGCTTCGGCGGAGTCATCGCCTTTGTGATCGGTTCGGTCATCCTGTTCGACAAGGGCGGTACCGGCTACGCGGTGTCACTGCCGCTGATCCTGTCGCTGTCGGTCATCAGTGCCGGTTTTTTCCTGTTCGTGGTCGGCGCGGCGGTCAAGGCCCGCAACCGGCCGGTGGTCAGCGGCCAGGAGGAGATGCTGCACAGCACGGGCGTGATCATCGAGAGCGCGGCCGGCACCGGGCGGGTCCGGGTGCATGGTGAAGTCTGGCAGGCGGAATCTGCCGTACCCCTGAAACGTGGTGACAGGGTGCGGGTTGTTGGAGTCGACGGGCTGGTGCTGAAGGTCCAGCCGGAAACAAAGGAGTCCTGATATGGCAATCCAAGGTATGTTTGTCGGGCTGATCATTCTGGTTGCCCTGCTGCTGTACACATTTCGCATCCTGCGGGAATACGAGCGCGGCGTGATCTTCACGCTCGGTCGCTTCTGGAAGGTCAAGGGCCCGGGACTGATCATTGTCATCCCGGTAATCCAGCAGATGGTGCGGGTCGATCTTCGCACCGTGGTCATGGACGTGCCCAGCCAGGACGTCATCTCCCGCGACAACGTCTCCGTCAAGGTCAACGCCGTGATCTACTTCCGGGTCATCGATCCGGAAAAGGCCATCATCCAGGTCGAGGACTTCCTGGCCGCCACCAGCCAGCTGGCACAGACGACGCTGCGCTCGGTGCTGGGCCAGCACGAACTCGATGACATGCTGGCGGAGCGCGAGAAGCTGAACCTGGACATCCAGACCATACTCGACTCGCAGACTGATGCCTGGGGCATCAAGGTGGCGAACGTGGAGATCAAGCATGTCGATATCGACGAGAGTATGGTGCGGGCGATTGCACGCCAGGCCGAGGCCGAACGCGAGCGGCGTGCCAAGGTCATTCATGCGGAAGGCGAAATGCAGGCGGCCGTAAAGCTTGTCGAGGCGGCAAAGATCCTGAATGCGGCGCCACAGTCGCTGCAGCTCAGGTATCTGCAGACCCTGACGGAGATTGCCGGCGAGAAGAGCTCGACCATCGTCTTCCCCCTGCCGCTGGACAATATCGGCACCCTGTTCAATCTGCCGCGCTCGCAGGGCTGAGCCGGGCTGGCGGGTGGCGGCTGTCGCCGGATCAGGTGCGCTGTCGGCTGCGGCGGATGCCGTCGATGCGGCCGATCGCACGGCGATCGAACGCTTTCTCGATGCCCTCTGGATGGAACGGGGCTTGAGCGAGAACACCCTGACGGCCTACCGCAACGACCTGAACCGGCTGGCCGCCTGGCTCGCAACCGCAGGGAATCGACACCTGCTCACGGCCCGCCGCCAGGACCTGCTCGACTACCTGACGCTGCGGGTCGGCGAGGGCGCCAGGCCCCGCACCACCGCGCGGTTGCTGTCATCCCTGCGGCGTTTCTACCGTTACCAGATACGCGAGGGACGCCTGGCGGAAGACCCCAGCGCCCGCATCGACACGCCGCGCATCGGCCGGCCGCTGCCCGATTCACTCAGCGAGCAAGAGGTCGAGGCCCTGCTGGCGGCGCCCGATACCGCGGATACGCTGGGCCTGCGCGACCGGGCAATGCTCGAGCTGCTGTATGCCTGCGGCCTGCGGGTGTCGGAGCTGGTCGGGGTGCACACGGACCAGGTAAACCTTGTCCAGGGCGTGGTGAAGCTGATGGGCAAGGGCAGCAAGGAGCGCCTGGTGCCGCTGGGCGACGAGGCGGCCGACTGGCTGCAGCAATACCTCGATGACAGCCGGCCGGCAATGGCCGGTGAGGCCGCGGCGCGGGAGCTGTTCATCACGCGGCGCGGCAAGGCCATGACCCGTCAGGCATTCTGGTATCGACTGCGACACTATGCCCTCAAGGCGGGCATCGGCAAGAAGCTCTCGCCGCATACCCTGCGGCATGCCTTTGCCACACATCTGCTCAATCACGGTGCGGATTTGCGTGTGGTCCAGATGCTGCTGGGACATAGTGACCTGTCGACCACGCAGATATATACTCATGTGGCACGCGAGCGCCTGAAGGACCTGCATGCCCGGCATCATCCCCGAGGTTGAATCCAGTATGCACCGGCCACATCTGCCGTGAACTCATGGCAGGTCCGCGCTGTCACAATTCAATGAAACGCATCCGTAGCCACATGGAAACACTATGAAACGATCAATGATCCCCCTGCTTCTCCCGCTGTTTGCCCTGCTCTCGGCCGGTCATGTCCTGGCAGGCCCCGGGACGGAACAGACAATCCGCAATGCACTCGGTGAGACGCTGCCTGGTCTCCCGGTACAGTCCATACAGCCGTCCCCGATAGACGGAGTATCGGAGGTGCAGCTGGGCTCGCGTCTCTTCTACATCAGCAACGATGGCAGGTACCTGCTGCAGGGCAACCTGATCGACGTGAAGACCCGTGTCGATCTCAGCGAGGAGCGACGCAAGCAGATCCGTACAACGGCAATTGACGGGCTCGGTGTCGACAACATGATTGTCTTTCCGGCGAAGACCGCAAAGCACGAGATCACCGTCTTTACCGATATCGACTGCACCTACTGCCGCAAGATGCACAGCGAGATCGACCAGTACAACGCGCGTGGCATCACCGTGCGCTACGTGATGTTTCCCCGCAGCGGTATCAATACGCCCTCCTATTACAAGGCCGTTGCCGTCTGGTGTGAAGACGACCACCAGGATGCCCTGACGCGTGCCAAGGCAGGTGAAGAGCTTTCCGGAAGCAAGGACTGCAACAACCCCGTCGGGGAACACCTCAAGCTGGGCGAGACCATGGGGCTGCGCGGCACGCCGGCGATCGTGCTTGCCGACGGTGAGATGCTGCCGGGCTATGTGTCGGCCGACAAGCTCGCCGTCGCACTCGATTCGAAGCTGTAAATCCCCCGCGGACCGGGTCGTGGCACACGGCCCGGCTCCTGCCGGCACGCGGCGACAGCCGCAGCCGGGACCTCAGTGCATGGCGTTGAACAGCTTGCGTCGGTAACTGCCGACCAGTTCATGGTCGTTGCCAAGCAGGTCGAATACCGACAGCAGTGCCTTGCGGCCGGCATCATCGCGGAACGCGCGGTCCCGCCGGATGATTTCCATGAAGGCCTGCATCGCGGCCTCGTATTCACCCGAGAGCACCTGCATGGCGCCAAGCCGGTAGCGTGACTCGACATCCCCGGGCGTGGCCTGCAGGCGCTGCTCCAGCCCGGCCCTGTCGCCGGCGCGGTCCGCGATGGCGGAAAAATCCAGCAGGGCGCGCAGTCGTGTGCCATCGGATTCGTCCCGCACATCGCGCGGCAGCGCCGCGTAGCCGGCCTCCGCGGCCTCCCGCCTGCCGGCCGCGAGATTCAGTTCGACCAGGTCCAGCGCGGCGCGGGTATTCGAAGGGTCCTCGGCAATAATCCGCTCGAGCTGCCCGATGGCGGCTGCCGTGTCACCCTGGCGGTGCTGTTCCAGCGCGGCCTCACGCAGCGAATCCGAGGGCCGGTCGATATGGCGGTCGAGGGTGATGCGCAGTGTCGATTCCGTCTGCGCCCCGAGGATCTCCTCGACGATTTCGCCGTTGCGGTACAGGCGCATGGTAGGCAGGCTGCGGATACCGTGCTCGCGGGCCAGCCCGCGTTCCTCGTCGGTGTTGACCTTGGCCAGGAGCAAGCGGCCGGCATGCTCCTCGACCAGTTTCAGTAATACCGGTAACTGCATCTGGCACGGCCCGCACCACTCGGCCCAGTAATCGACCAGTACCGGGACGCGGTGCGACTGTGCGATGACCTGCTCGTCAAAGGTCGCACCGGTGACGTTGGCGATGTGCGGTGATTCTGCCATGGCACCGTAATCCTCTCGCAAAACGGGGCAACATGTTAGCACAGCCGGGTAAGCGCCCGTGTCGGCTTACGGCGCTGTCGCGCCTCACCCGACCTACAGTTCACAGTCGCAGGGCAACCCGACGAACAGACTAATTGACCGCTGCCAGCGTACCGCAGGCGGTGAACAGCAGGCAGGGTTTGATCTCACGCTCCGGCCACAGACGCGTGGCCGCCTCGACATACAGCCGCATCTGGCCCTGATAGTGTTCGACCAGCGCCGGGATGGTCTCGGGCGTCGCGCTGCGGTGCGTCTTGTAATCGATGACCAGTACACGGCCCGGTTGCAGTACCAGGCGGTCGATGATGCCGTAGACCAGCCGCTCGCCATCCAGGTACTGCACCGGGACTTCGCTGAATGCCTGCTCATGCTGCCGCGGATCGAACAGCTCCGCGAATGTCGTCGAGCGGTATGTCCGCAGGGCCTCCTGCCAGCAGGCCTGCAGTTCAGGCTCGCCGGGGTCGTGCTGCAACGCCCCGGCAACCGAGCGGTACAGTGCCTCGCTGTCCGATTCCGGGTGACTGGCCAGGTTTTCCAGCATGAGGTGTATGGTCTTGCCGCGCTCGCGCCCGTCGGCATCGCCGTCCTCCCAGGTCCCCGCCTGCGCGCTATGGCTGGGCGCGATCTGCTGGCAGACGCACGGGAGCGTGACGGGTTCGGCCAGGCGGGGATCGATCTCGATGACCGGTGTGACGCGCTGCGGCCGGGCGGACGGCAGTGGCGGTGAGCCGGACTCGATCACCGGGTTGCCGGCGGCGCGGGTCTCCCAGTCCGCCGCCGCCGCGCGCACCGTGGCGTACCAGCCGGTGTCCCTGCTGCGCGGGGACTGTGTGCCGGAGATGAACAGGTACTGACGGGCGCGGGTCATGGCGACATACAGCAGGTTGGCATCTTCACGGGCGGCTTCCCGTGCCTGCGCCTCGATCAGCCGCTGCGTCACCGTATCGCGCAGGGCCTTGCTGCCGGCCAGCAGGAAATGCGCCGGCCGGTCGGCCGCCGGCGGCCAGTCGACCAGCGCGCTCCAGGCGCCACGGTCCGACGCAGTGGCGGCGGCGTCGGCGATAAAGACCACCGGCGATTCCAGCCCCTTGGAGCCGTGTATGGTCATCAGTCGGACGCGCTGGCTGCCGGCATCGTCCGGTGTGCCTTCCTCGGGCTGGTCGCGCTCCGATTGCCGCAGGCGGGTCAATTGCTCGAGAAACCGCGGCAGGCTGGGATAGCGGCCATGGTCGAGCTCCAGCGCCAGCTCGATGAAGCGTGTCAGGCTGGCCCGCACGCGGGGCTGCAGCGTTGCCGGGTAGGCCGCCAGGTAGCGCTGCAGTACATCGGCCTCGTGGTAGATCCGGTCCAGCAGGTCGTGTACCGGCACCTGGCCGGCCAGGGAGCGCCAGTGCTCCAGCATGCGATACACCGTGGCGTAGGCTGACTCGCCGCGCGCGGCCAGTGTGGCCAGGCGTTCATACCAGGTGCCGAGCGGCAGGGCGGCCAGCGGCAGCAGCGCCTCGCTGTCGAGGCCGAACAGCGGCGAGCGCAGCACCTGTGCCAGCGCCAGGTTGTCATAGGGCGAGACAAGCAGGTTGAGCAGGGCTTCGAGATCGCGCACCTCCAGCGTCTCAAGCAGCAGGCTCTTGCCGGCGCTGAGGTAGGGGATGCCGCAATCGCGCAGGGCGGTTTCGTAGGCGGCGGCGTGGGTGCGCTGGCGCAGCAGTAGCATGATGTCGCCGTAATGCACGGGGCGGCTGCAGCCGTCGTTGGTGACCAGCGTGCGGCCCTCGATGAGCTCGCGGATCTTCGCGGCGATCATGCGGCCCTCGTTGTAGTAACCCCGGTTTTCACTGACCACCCGCGGCGACGCCAGCGGATTGCGCAGCCCCGCCCCGTCATCTGCCGTGTCGTCCGGCGGGTCCGACGGGAGCAATGGCAGGATCTCGACCCGGCCATGCATGTCGTCCAGGTGCGTGTCATGGGGATTGAACCCGCACAGCAGGTCGTGCAGCGGTGGCTGGCCGAACACCGCGTTGACGCCGTCCATGATGGCCCGTGCCGAGCGTCGCGAGGCGTCGAGCGGGTAGCCGCCGGCGTCAAGGTGCTCTTGCAGCCAGCGGCTGGCCTCGTTCATCAGCGCCGGCTTGGCGCGACGAAAGCCGTAGATGGACTGCTTGGTGTCCCCCACCAGGAATACCGAGCGGTTGCGCTCGTCGCTGCCGGCGGCCAGTTCCTGCAGCAGCGGCAGCAGCAGGCGCCACTGGGTCGGGTTGGTGTCCTGGAACTCGTCGACCAGCAGGTGCTCGATGCGCGCGTCCAGCTTGTACTGCACCCAGCTGGCATGGTCGCTGCGGTTGAGCAGTTCACAGGCGCGCCATTCCAGGTCGGCAAAGTCCAGCACCCGCTGTTCCTGCTTGATACGCTGGTAATGCGCCAGCAGCTGCATGCCGGCGGTGTACCAGACAAGCCCGGTGCGCAGGGTGTTGTGGCGTGCCCGCCGATCGCCGAAATCGCGCAGTACAGCGGTGATGTCCCGGTGCAGCGCGAGCAGCCGGTCCTCGCCGGCCTGGCCCAGCGACTTGCACTGTGCCTTCGAGGCCTTGCGTGCACGCGGCTCGCCGTCGGTCTTGAAAAACACAGGGGTGACGGCCTCCAGACAGGCTGCCGGCGTGACGCCGGGCTGCAGTGCCCTGGCCAGTGCGTCGGCCTGCCTGGTGTTGGTGGCCGTGGCGTGGCGTGCCAGCAGGCTGGCGAATTCCTGCAGATGCCCGCGTAGTGCCGCTGGCGGGAAGGCGGGCAAGGGGTCGCTGGCCGCATCGGCGCCCAGCAGGGTGCCCAGGCGCTCGCTGGCATGGCGGAAGGCGTCAGGCTTGCCCTGGATCCAGGCCCACCAGTCGCTGCGCTGGGCCAGGAAGGATTTCAGTGCCGTGTCGGCATTAGCCAGTCCGCCACAGCGCTCGACCAGTTCATCCAGTGCGCGGGCGACCGCGCCGTCGGGATCCTGCGCCGTCTCGGCCACGAGTGCCTCACGTGCGGTCTGCTCGAGCAGGGCGGTGGACTCGCCGATGACAAAGCCGGGGGTGACACCGGCCTCCAGCGGGAAGCGCTGCAGGAGTTCCTGGCAGAAGGCGTGAAAGGTCGTGGTGCGCAGCGGATAGGGATGAAACAGCAGTTCTTCATACAGCTGTCGCGCCCGGGTGCGGGTCGCCGCCGTTCGCTCGATACCGCACTGGGCCAGCAACCTGTCCAGGTCCCCGGGGGAGGCCCCCATCAGTTCCCGCAGCCGCTCGGTAACGCGCTGCTGCATCTCCGCCGCGGCCTTGCGGGTGAAGGTCACGGCGAGAATGCCGTCGGGACGCGCCCCGGCCAGCAGCAGCCGGATGATGCGAGTCGTCAGCAGCCAGGTCTTGCCGGTGCCTGCCGAGGCATGGACGCTGGCATTGGCCGCCGGGTCGGTGGCCTGCAGGGCATCGGCCCCGTTGCGGCCTGTCATGGCGTCTCTGTCCCGTGCGTGTCGCTGTCCGCGGACTCGGGCCAGGTTTGACGGCGGCACAATCCGTCCATCCTGCAGTACTCGCAGGTCTTGCTGTCGCCCCAGGCCGGCAGCGGCGTGCCGTTGTCGATGTCCCGCAGCACATCGACCAGGCGCTGGTGGACGGCGGCCCCGAGGGTTGCCAGTGCCTCGCCTTCAAGGACCGCACCGGTGGCGACCTTGCGATCGAGCTTGAGGTATTCGACCCGTGCCGGCGGTGTTGCCGTCAGCAGGGCATACGAGGGCAGCTGCACCTTCTCGCCGCTGTCGACGTCTGCCTGCTTCGGCGGGTTGCCGGTCTTGTAGTCGATAATGGCGCTGCCCTTCGCGCCGCTGTCGATCCGGTCTAGGCGGCCCTTCATTTCCCGTCCATTGCCCAGCCCGACGCACTGTTGTGCCTCGGCCTGGCGGAATGTCCAGTCCGGCTGGCGCTTGATCTGCCAGTCGATGTACTCCGGAATGCGCGCCTGCCAGCGTATTTGCCAGGCCCGGTGTTCAAAATTGTCCTCGACCTTGCGGGTGAATACGACCTGCGTGATTTCCTGCAGCAGGGCGATGGCGCTGTCACGACTGGCGTCGTTGAGCGTGCCGGTAAACGGTCCGGGCCATCCCTCGTGACCGGCGTGGAACAGTTCCAGGCAAAAGTGCACGAGTTCGCCGTAGTCGGCCTTCTCCAGTGCCTCCCGGATGGCCTCTCTGGGTCGCAGGCCGAGTCCGCGGGCGGCAAAGAACTGGTAGGGACAGTCGATGAGGTCGCCGTGTGCGCTGACCGAGATTGTCTGCGGCAGCAGCTCTGCCGGCAGCCCCGCTGCGGGATGGCCGCACGGTTGCGGCAGCTCGAGCGGATGGTGGCCGGCCACCCGGCTGGCCGGATGCTCGACCTGCTGCGCCAGCACCGCATCACACAGGTCGTCCTGCCATGCCAGCCGGTGGAAGGTCTGCAGGGCATCGAGCCATGCACCGGGCATGCGCGGTTCGCCATCGGTCTGCGCGGGCCAGGTCATGAGCACCTTCGGTGCACGGCCCAGCAGCCGGCGAAAGCGCTGCAGCTGCAGCCGGTAATGGTCCGGCCTGACGGGTAGCCCGAGGTCCCGTCGGACCGGATCATTGAAAAACGGCGGGGCCGCCGGCAGTGCCGGCAGGTGCTCCCGGTCACAGGCGCCGATCACCAGTCCACCGTAGCGGCCAAGCTGCGCCTGCTGCAGGGTCAGCAGCTGCACCGGGCTGTTTGCCGTGGCCGGCCGGAAATCGTGGCGCTCGAGTGCCGCGCCCAGCCAGGCGCGAAATTCCAGCCAGCTCATCTGGACCTTGCAGGGCAGGGCTGCCTCGTGCAGCAGCTGCCACTCCTGCTGTATACGACGACCGGCCGGGTCACCGTCGAAGGCCGACCACATGCCGAGTTCCTCAAGGCTGCTGCGCAGCCGCTGCAGCAGCAGGGCGGGGCTGGCCAGTGCCGTCCCGGCGAGCCCGCGCAGGGGCTCTGCCGCCTGGTCGAGACGGTTCAGCAACTGCTGCATGGCGTCGGCCGTCGTGCTTGTCCAGCCATCGGGCAGGCGTTGCTGGCGCAGGTCGATGTGCCTGCGGTAGCGTGACAGGCCACGGCCGATATTCTCGTGCAGGACCACGTCCTGCTCGAAGCGGAAAACGTCATTGCGGAGCTGCTCGCGGTCGTCGTCCGGGAAGATGCACGGCGACTACAGTACGTCCAGCAGGGGCAGGTGGTCGAAGTCTTCCTCGACCGTCTCCAGCCAGCGCTCCATGGCCGCGGCGGCGCTGGTCGTGGACAGTGCCCAGCCGCCGCTGTCCTGCAGCGAGATTCCGGCGCGTTCCAGCAGGGCGCGCACGCGCCTTGCCAGTCGCCGGTCCTCCGTGACGATGCCGATCGGTTGCCTGCCGGCCAGCAGCCACTGGCGCACCTGCAGGTCTATCGACAGCGCCTCCTGCTCGGCGGAGCTGGCCGGGAACAGCCGCAGCCGGCCGGCCAGGGGCGAGGCAGCGAGTGATTCCCGCAGTGCGAGCGCGCGTTCCGGTGGCGGGCGCGTATGGGATTCGAAGACGGCGTCGAGCACCGTGTCGAACGGGGTGTCGCCGGATCCGTTCGCTGCAGAACTCTGCAGCAGTGCCTGGAGCGGGCGCGGCGGCTCTGTCGCGGTGGACGGTGCGCTCCGGTACACCAGGCAATGGGCGCGGCCGGCGGCAAGCAGCGAACCCAGCCATTCGGTCTCGGCCGCGGAAAGTTCATCGAAGCCGACCAGGCAGTAATGCCGGCCGTCGTCCCTGTTCCTGTGTGCCGCGAGACGCTGCAGGTGTGCCATGCCGGGATCGAGGCTGTCGGCTGCCTGCAGTTCTTCATGCCACGCCAGCCACAGCGTGTGCACCATGCGCGCCTCCATACCCAGTGGCGCCGGCAGGTGTTCGGCAATACCGTAGGCCTCCTGCAGACGCCGGGTAAAGGCGTCCAGGTCGTCCGGTATGGCGACGCGGTTCAGCGTCAGTTCCTCGAACAGGGTGACGAGGCTGGCCGCAAGCGCCCAGGGATCGTTGCCGGGCAGGACATCCGGGTGCTGCTTCAGGACTTCAACCAGTAGCAGTTCACGGCGTGCACGCCCCGGTACGGTCCTGTCGATCGGAATGTTCTCACGCAACCACTGGTCGGGGGTGCTGATGGCCGGGCCGAGCAGGGCGGACTGGCCATGCCCCGACGCCACCTGCAGCAACAGCCGTCGCAGGCGGGGCGCGAACTGCAGATCCGGCAGCAGTACCACGCTGCGGGTGAGGTCCGGTAACTGTGCCGCGTGATCGAGAAGGTAGTGCGCCGCGACCTCGAGGATATCGTCGCTGACGGGAACCTGCGTTACCGTTGGCGCGGCAATCATGGCGACGGAGGCAGGGGCAGGAAAGGGATGAGGCCAGTCAGTGTCTAACGATGACGCAGCCGGGCTAACGCTCCAGGTATTGCAGCTTGTCCGCCTTGTCCTTCCAGTCGTCGGCGTCCGGCGGCGGGTCTTTCATCTCGGTGATGACCGGCCAGTTTTGTGCCAGTTCGGCGTTCAGTTCGAGGAACTGCTCCTGGCCGTCGGGCAGGTCATCCTCGGCATAGATGGCGTTGATGGGGCACTCGGGTTCACACAGCGTGCAATCAATGCACTCGTCCGGGTCGATGACGAGAAAGTTGGGGCCTTCGTGGAAACAGTCCACCGGGCAGACTTCGACGCAATCGGTATACTTGCACTTGATGCAGTTTTCGGTGACGACAAACGTCATGCGGCTCTCCTGGTCAATTGCTTCGGGGCAGGGGCAGTGAAACACTCATCCTCGCCCTTGAGTAATCCATGTAACTCTCGAGGTAGTAGATGATAACCCATTGCTGTCCCGCATAATTCACATCAGCAGCTGCAGGAGCGAATTCAGCCGCGACTGGCGGCTGATATTTCGAGCAAGTATCCCGAATGAATCCGCTCCTGCGGCAACAACATCAGGGCATTTTCAGGTGGCGCATTATAGCAAACCGTACCCCGCGTCGAGCGCCTAACCGTTGAGTTTTTGCCGGGACAGTTCCTTGAGCGTGTACAGCAACTGCTGCGCCTGCAGGGGGGTCATGGTGTCCGGATCAATACTGTCCAGCGCCTCGACCAGCGGGTGCTCGCCCTGCATGTCGAACAGCCCCAGTTGCGGCTTCGGCGGCTGTGTCACCGGTCTGCCGGTGTCGGCCTGTTCCAGCTCAAGCAGTCGGCCCTGCGCCTGGCTGATCACATGCGGCGGCACGCCGGCCAGGGCGGCGACGTGCAGGCCGTAACTGCGGTCCGCGGCGCCTTCCTTGACGGCGTGCATGAAAACGATGCGGTCATCATGCTCGACGGCATCCAGGTGGACATTGGCGATGTCGTCGTGCTCGTCCGGCAATACAGTCAGCTCGAAGTAGTGCGTGGCGAACAGGGTGAAGGCCTTGATTCGGCCTGCCAGGTCCACGGCGCAGGCCCAGGCCAGCGACAGGCCGTCGTAGGTGCTGGTGCCGCGGCCGATCTCGTCCATCAGCACGAGGCTGTGTTCCGTGGCGTTGTGCAGGATATTGGCCGTCTCGGTCATCTCGACCATGAAGGTCGAGCGTCCGCCGGCGAGATCATCCGAGGCGCCGATGCGCGTGAAGATCCGGTCGACCGGGCCGATCTCCGCCGCATCCGCCGGCACGTAGCAGCCGATGCAGGCCAGCAGCACAATCAGCGCGGTCTGGCGCATGTAGGTCGACTTGCCGCCCATGTTCGGACCGGTGATGACCAGCATGCGCTGGCGGGCATTAAGGCGGGTGTCGTTCGGGATGAACGGTTCGTCGAGCAGTTGTTCCACCACCGGGTGGCGGCCACCGCTGATGGCGATCCCGGGACGCTCGGACAGGATCGGGGAGGTCAGGTTGAGCGCCAGGGCGCGCTCGGCAAAGGTCGACAGCACGTCCAGCTCCGCCAGTGCAGCGGCGCAGCAGCCAAGGGCGTCGAGCTGTTCCGCCAGCAGGTCCAGCAGTTCGTTGTAGAGTGCCTTCTCGCGCGCCAGGGCACGTTCACGGGCACTCAGCACCTTGTCTTCATGGGCCTTCAGCTCCGGCGTGATGTAGCGTTCCACTGCCTTGAGCGTCTGGCGGCGCTGATAGTCGGCCGGCACCTTGTCGGCCTGCGCGCGGCTTACCTCGATGTAGAAGCCGTGGACCTTGTTGTAGCGGATCCGCAGCGTGGCGATACCGGTGCGTTCGCGCTCGCGCGCCTCCATGTCGAGCAGGTGCCGGTTGCCGTGCTCGGAGAGATCGCGCAACTCGTCAAGTGTCGCATCGTAGCCCTTTGCCAGCACGCCGCCATCGCGCACCAGCAGTGGTGGCGACTCGAGGATGGACTTCACCAGCAGGGCGTGCGTGTCGGGGTGTTCGCCGATGCGGCCGGTCAGGTCCTGGAGCAGCGGATCGCTGTGTCCTGCCAGCAGCTGCCGGACGGGCGGTAGCTGTGCCAGGCTGTCGCGCAGCCCGCCGAGATCCCGCGGTCTGGCCGAGCGCAGGGCGATGCGCGTCAGGATGCGCTCGATATCGGCGACGTGGCTCAGCAGGGGATGCAGTTCCTCGTGCAAGCGCTTGTCACACAGCAGCCCGATGCACTGGTGGCGCGCCTGCAGGCGGGTGCGGTCACGCAGCGGCCGCTGCAGCCAGCGACGCAGCATGCGGCTGCCCATGCTGGTTGCGGTGTGGTCAAGCACCGCCGCCAGCGTGTGCGCATCCTTGCCGCTGGCGGAGGTTTCGATCTCCAGGTTGCACCGCGTGGCGGCATCCATGCCGACATATTCGGAGTGATCCTCGCGGCGCAGGCCGCGCAGGTGGGGCAGGGCACTGCGCTGGGTGTTCTTGACGTACTGCAGCAGACAGCCGGCGGCACCGATGGCGCAGTCCAGTTCCTCGCAGCCGAACCCCGCGAGGTCGTGCGTGCCGAACTGGGCGTTGAGTTGCTGGCGGGAACTGTCCGTGTCAAACAGCCACGGCGGCTGGGTGTGGAGGCAACTGTGACGCCTGACGGCCTCGGGCAGGGTAATGCCCTCGCTGACGATGAGTTCGGCAGGACGCAGGCGTTCCAGTTCGCCCAGCAGGATGTCGTCCCCGGCCAGTTGCTGCACGCTGAAACGGGCGCCGGCAAGATCGAGCACCGCCAGTCCCCAGACATCCTTGTGACGGTTGATCGCGACGATCAGATTGTCCTGCCGGTCACTGAGCAGGGCCTCGTCGGTGACGGTGCCCGGTGTGACGATGCGGGTGACCTTGCGTTCCACCGGTCCCTTGCTGGCAGCGACGTCGCCCACCTGTTCGCAGATGGCCACCGACTCGCCCTGGCGCACCAGGCGACCGAGATACTGCTCCGCCGCGTGCACCGGCACGCCGGCCATCGGGATGGGTTCGCCGGCCGATTTGCCCCGCTGGGTCAGGGTGATGTCGAGCAGGCGCGCCGCGCGCCGCGCGTCGTCGTAGAACAGTTCGTAGAAATCGCCCATGCGATAGTACACCAGCCGGTCGGGATGCTC
>JBFELL010000049.1:0-16202 GCA_041552135.1 Gammaproteobacteria bacterium | reverse complement strand
TGGTTCCGGGTCTTTGCCGCGGCGGTGTGCAGCATGGCGGCGCGTTCGTTCGCCGGGGTTTTTGACCATCCGGGGAAAGCGGCTTTGGCAGCCATGATCGCTTCGAGAGTATCCTGACGGGTGCCCCGGGGTACTTCATCCAGGACCCCTTCCGTGGCGGGGTTGAGGATGGCGATCTGATCCGCAGCATGCCCTGAGGTGAATTCTCCATTAATAAACATGTTGGCTCCTGTTTTCCAATCCCTTTTGGGTATTTACAAGGGCTTTGGACTGTAGCGATGACGCTCCTTTGTATTTTAACCTTGCCAGGGGATAAAGGCAACGGGGTTAAGCGTCTTTGCTTTCTTTTGCATTAAATTCCCTGAAAACGCTCGAATACTTGTTATATGTTCAAGAATAAATCTCAAAAATCGAATTTCTAAATCCGAAATATATTGAGGCAGTTCGAATATTACGACGACACACTCAGCTGGAGCGACGGTGACATCGAGGCCAGCCCCGGAACTTCCTGGGATGCTGAAGGCACGACCCTGGAATATTCCGTTTACTTCGACGATGTCGACGAAATCTGGAAATACCGCTACGAGTGGTCGGCCGACCACAAGGCGCTCAGCCACATCATCTTCGAGCTGACCTCGGAAGGTGACCTGGGGGCGTTCGACTATGACGACCTCATGGATGGCGGCACCGAAGGCGGTGAAATCGGTTACTACGGGGAGGGCGACAAGTCCAATCCCGGCCTCGAATTCGATTTGTACGGCATCAAGTTCGATACCAGCGGTGACGGCCTTGACGCCTATTTCGAGATCATCACCGAACGCGGCCCGATGTGGGGCAACTTCTATGCCAAGGACGGTGTTGAACAGCTGCCCTACAGCAGCAAGCTTGAAAAGCTGACTGCCATGTCGGAGACCGGCGACCTCAGCAAGGGACAGAAAAAGAAACTGGCGAAGCTGGAAAGCCGCCGCGATAGGGACCTCGAGCTGCTGGCCATGAGCGATGAGGAACGGTCTGAGCTTGGCAAGAAGGCCAGCAAACGCCTGAAAAAGCTTGAGCGCAAGATCGACCGCCAGAAGACCTGGGTCTATGCCTACAATGCCGGTTATCTCAGTGACGACAAAATCGAGTTCAACCCGGACGGAACGCTTGCAAACTACTTCGATGACCGGATTCTGGTCCCGGATTCCTTCGAGGGCCGCCCGCCGAGCGAAATACCCGTACCCGCCGCCGTCTGGCTGTTTGGTTCCGGCCTGCTCGGCCTGGTTGGCGTCGCGCGCCGGCGCAAGCAGATCTGACACCGGCGGGTGTAACCAGACTTTATTAACCGTCTCCGTAAATTCCCCCCGGCCAGGTGCAAGCCACCGGGGGCGATTTTTTCGGAGTCCAGCACCAGGAAACAGTTTATTGATTTATACGTCTCCGTAAATTCCCCCGGCCAGGTGCGAGCCACCGGGGGCTATTTTTCGAGACACCACGGTCCCGGCTGTTGCAGCAAGCTTGCACCTGCGGACCTGGCAGATTTTCAAACAGACTCCGTAAATTCAGCCCCGCCTCGAACTCCGACCGGGGCTTTTTTTTGTCTGAACAGGCCAGTGTTCCCGATAGTTGTATAAATCCTGGCCTGAAAGCGGGTTTCGCCCCGTGATTTACCGGGTAGTCATGAATATTTCATTACGCGTCGTTAGTTCACCGTCAGTGTGGTCCTGGCACAGCACTGCAGGAGCGCCGCCCCCGGCGCGAATCGCGGCGAGGCGACGCTCCTGCGGTATGCTCTTTTTGCAATGCTAGGGGTGCAGATAGCCGTCCGGCAGGACCGGTCAGTTTTTCCCTTGGCGCCTTAACCCCCCGATCAGGTAAGATTGGTGCCCGAATGAACGGGCAGCGGTTCCCCTGGCCGGTGCCATCGATGACTCTGCCGGAGACCCACTGGATTTATGGCCAAACGCCGCACGCGCAGGCGGGGCAAGTCGCGCAAGAAGACCGCCCGGCGCAAATCATTCCTGCCGCGTATCTTCAACCGCAGGCGCGGCAAATCGCGCAAACGGGCAGCCCGACGCCGGTCAATCCTGCTGCGCGTCTTCATCCTGCTGGCCCTGGTGCTGGCCGCTTACCTCGTCTACCTTGATTACCAGGTCCGGCACCAGTTCGACGGCAAGCGCTGGTCGCTGCCGGCACGTGTCTATGCGCGGCCGCTGGAGCTTTACGCGGGGCTGGCGCTGACGGCGGAACAGCTGACGGCCGAGCTGTCGGCACTGCATTATCACCCGGTGCCATCGCCGCGCCAGGCCGGGGAGGTCTCGCGTAACCGCAATGTCTTCCACTTTATCTCCCGGCCGTTCGTGCACTGGGACGGCCAGGAGCCATCGCACAACATCCGGCTGACCATCGCCAACGGCGTGGTCCGGAAACTGGTCGACGCCCGGACCGGAAGCCCCGTCAGTCTGGTGCGGCTCGATCCGGTCATGGTCGGCAGCTTCTATCCCGCACACAACGAGGACCGCGTGCTGGTCCGGCTGGAGGAGGTGCCGGCGGAGCTGACCAGCGCGTTGATTGCTGTAGAAGACCGCGGCTTCCATGAGCATCACGGCATTGCGCCGCTTTCGATCCTGCGTGCCCTGCTGGCCAATATCCGCGCCGGCACAGTGGTGCAGGGAGGCAGCACCCTGACCCAGCAGCTGGTCAAGAACTTCTACCTCAGCAGCGAGCGTACCCTGACGCGCAAGCTCAACGAGGCCGTCATGGCCCTGATGCTGGAATGGCATTACGAGAAGGATGAAATTCTCGAGGCCTACCTGAACGAGGTCTACCTTGGCCAGGATGGCAACCGCGCGGTGCACGGGTTCGGGCTGGCCAGCCACTTTTATTTCGAACGGCCGCTGGCCGAGCTTTCCATCGAGCAGTTTGCGCTGCTGGTCGGCCTGGTGAAGGGGCCGTCCTACTACAATCCGCGGCGCCATCCGGAACGCGCCCGCGAACGACGCAACCTGGTGCTCGGCGTCATGGCGGACCTGGGGCTGGTTTCGGCAGACGAGGCGACGCGGGCACAGTCGCGCAAGCTGGGTGTCAGCCGTTACCGGCGCACGGCGATCAATACCTTCCCGGCCTTCCTCGACCTGGTGCGGCGCCAGCTGCGCCGTGACTACCGCGAGGAGGACCTCACGACGGAGGGGCTGCGCATCTTCACCACCCTCAATCCGCAGGTGCAGTGGCAGGTCGAGCAGGTGCTGGATGCACGCCTCAAACGGCTCGAGGCCGGGCGCGGCCTGGATACGGACACCCTGCAGGGTGCCATTGTCGTGACCTCGATCCAGGGGGGCGAGGTACTGGCGCTGGCCGGTGACCGCAACCCGAAGTTTGCCGGTTTCAACCGCGCGCTGGATGCCGTCCGCCAGGTCGGCTCCGTCATCAAGCCCGCGGTCTACCTGGCGGCGCTGGAACAACCGTCGCGCTACACACTGGCGTCCCTGCTGGATGACGGCCCGCTGACCTGGACGGCGCAGAACGGCAAGACCTGGTCGCCGCGCAACTATGACCGGCAGTTCCATGACCGGGTGTCGCTGTACCGTTCACTGGCGCATTCCTACAATGTGGCGACTGCACGCCTCGGGCTCGATCTGGGCATCCCGACGGTGGTCTCGACCCTGAAGCGCCTGGGTGTCGATGCCGACCTGCCGCCGTACCCGTCGCTGGTGCTCGGTGCCGCCGAGCTGACGCCGCTGCAGGTCACGCAGATGTACCAGACCCTGGCGAGCGGCGGGTTCCGCACGCCGATCCGTGCCATTCGCGCCGTGCTGAACGCGGACAGGATGCCGCTGCAGAGTTACCCGCTGCGTGTCACCGCCGCCGTCAAGCCGGCACCGGCCTACCTGGTGACCACGGCGCTGCGCCATGCGGTGCGCGAGGGCACCGGGCGTCCGCTCTACCAGGTCCTGCCCGCGAACATGGACATCGCCGGCAAGACCGGTACCACGGATGACCTGCGTGACAGCTGGTTTGCCGGTTACACCGGTGACCGACTGGCCGTTGTCTGGGTTGGCCGTGACGACAACCAGTCGACCGGCCTGACCGGCTCCACCGGTTCACTGGTGGTCTGGCGTGACCTGTTTGCCCACTTCGGCGAGCAGGGTGAACTGCAGTCGGCACTGGAGGGCATCGAGTACCGGCGCATCGACACCGCGACCGGCCTGCTGGCAGACAGTGGTTGCGAGGACACGGTCGAGTTGCCCTTCATCGAGGGCAGTGCGCCGCTCGAGCATGCACCCTGTGCCGGCACGGCATCCCCCCTGCAGCGCCCGGTTGACTGGTTCAAGGAGCTGTTCGAGTGATCAGAGCCGCTGGTCCGGTATCCACCCCTTGCCGAAGGGTAAAGATTCTATAGGGGCGCCGCCCCCGGCGCGATCCAGCCGGCAGCGCATCGCGGCCAGGGGCCGTTCCCACACGCAGCCCATGCACGGCTGTAGGAGCGCCGCCCCCGGCGCGAATCGCGGCGAGTTGCCGCTGCACGGCTGTAGGAGCGCCGCCCCGGCGCGAATCGCGGCGAGTTACCGCTCCTGCAGGAGAATGATTTACGATTACCGGGTGAACCTCGTGAATCGATATCTGCGGTATATTACCGGGAACACATGCACCCATTACAGACAACAGTAACGTGACAGCAAAAACCGATTATCGATTCGTTCGTTCCGTCCTGCTTTGCACCCTGATCCTGGCCGGCTGCGCGGGTACCCCCGGCTACCAGTCACCGGTCGAGGAGCGGGGGAGTTCGGCACCGTCGCGGGGTTCAACGCCCACGGCGGAACCCGTTGCCTCACCCGCGCAACTGCCGTCCGTGCCTGTCGGGCAGCCGCTGGAGCCACCGGCGGTCACCCGTCCGGCCAGCCCGGCGACAGGCGCTCAGCCACCGGCCGTGGTGGCCCTGCTGGATCGCGCCGAACAGCAGGCCAACACCGGCGATCTCGATGCCGCGGCCGTCACGCTGGAACGCGCCATACGTATCGATCCGCGCAACGCCATTCTCTGGCACCACCTGGCCACCGTCCGCCTGGCGGAAGGCGAGGCCGTGGAGGCCGAGCAACTGGCGGCAAAGTCCAACAGCCTGGCGGCCGGCAACCACTCGCTGCAGGCGCGAAACTGGGAACTCATTGCCCAGGCCCGGCATAATCGTGGTGATGCGGCCGGCGCCCGCGCTGCCGAGCAGCGGGCGCGAACGCTGGGATCGCGTTAACCGGAACGGCACTGACTTATAAATTGTTATCGGCAATAACGCCCAACCGGCCACGGAAGCACACGGAAAAACAAGGAAATCATGTTCGTAAGCCGTTTTTCTTGCGTGTGCCTTCGTGGCGAAGTTCTTCAGTCAAGTGCCATTGGCGTTAACCGTGTCCGCTGAACGTGACGGTGAATGACTGATTACCATGAATTGCTGGGCGAGGCTGGACCGCTGGCGCGGCACGTGCCGGGATTCTCGCCACGTACCGAGCAGCAGGAGATGGCCACAGCCGTGGCCGCTGCCATCGCGGCACAGGACAAGCTGATCGTCGAGGCCGGCACCGGTACCGGCAAGACCTTTGCCTACCTCATACCGGCACTGCATTCGGGCCGACGGGTGATCATCTCGACGGGGACACGTCACCTGCAGGACCAGCTGTTCAACCATGACCTGCCGCGGGTACGCGATGCCCTCGAGGTTCCGGTGAACACGGCCCTGCTGAAGGGCCGCTCAAACTACCTGTGTCATCACCGCCTGGCACTGGCCGCCGGCGACGCGGGGCACCTGCCGGCGCGCCAGCAACACGACCTGGAATGCATCCGGGCCTGGTCGATGAGGACGGGCAGCGGGGACATCGCCGGGCTCGGCGAGGTGCCGGAACACTCACCCGTGTGGCCGCGCGTCACATCGACCCAGGACAACTGCCTGGGCCAGGAGTGCGACTACTTCCGCGACTGCTTCGTTGTCAGGGCGCGGCGTGCGGCCATGGACGCCGATGTCGTGGTGATCAATCACCACCTGCTGTTTGCCGACATGGCGCTCAGGGAGGAGGGCTTTGGTGAACTGCTGCCCGGCGTCGACATGGTGATCATCGACGAGGCCCATCAGCTGCCGGAGGTCGCGTCGCTGTTTTTCGGCACCAGCGTCAGCAGTCACCAGCTGCTGGAGCTGGTGCGCGACGTCCAGGTGGAACATTCACGCGAGGCCGGTGACATGTCGGAGCTGCCCGAGGCGGCACTGCGACTCGAGGCCGTCGTGCGCCGGCTGCGGCTGGCGCTGGGCGGACAGGACCGGCGTGCCGCGTGGGAGACCGTGGAGCGGAACCGCGAGGTCAGTGAATCGCTCGCCGAACTTGGCGACATGCTGACACCGCTGGTCGACTGGCTGCAGCTCGCGGCCCAGCGCGGCAAGGGCCTGGAAAGCTGCTGGCAGCGCAGCCGTGAACTGCAGGAACGGCTTGTCGTGTTTCGGCAGGAGAGCACGCTTGCCTCCATCCAGTGGTTCGAAACCCACCGGCGCTCCTTTCGCCTGAACCAGACGCCGCTGGACGTGGCGCCGGCGTTTTCCCGTGCCCTCGAGTTGCTGCCGGACGCCTGGGTGTTCACCTCGGCAACGCTCGCCGTCGGCTCCGGTTTCGACCACTATGCCTCGCGCCTCGGGCTGGAGGGCGCGAGGACACTGAAGCTCGACAGCCCGTTCGACTACCGGCGCAATGCCCTGCTGTACCTGCCGCAGGACATGCCGGATCCCAACGAGGCCGGCTATACCCGGAGCGTGGTTGCGCGCGCGCGCGAGGTGCTCGGGGCCAGTGCCGGGCGGGCCTTCCTGCTGTTTACCAGCCACGCGGCGCTGCAGGAGGCGGCTGAGCTGCTCGGGGAGGGCCTTGACTACCCGCTGCTGGTGCAGGGAACACGTCCCCGCAACGAGCTGCTGGAGGAATTCCGCCGGCTGGGCAATGCGGTGCTGCTGGGCACCAGCAGTTTCTGGGAGGGCGTCGATGTGCGTGGCGATGCGCTGTCCTGCGTGATCATCGACAGGCTGCCGTTTGCCTCGCCGGGTGATCCGGTGCTGCAGGCGCGCATCGATGCGCTGCGCCAGCAGGGCAGGAACCCGTTCATGGAATACCAGTTGCCGCAGGCGGTCATCGCCCTCAAGCAGGGTGTCGGGCGGCTGATCCGCGATGTCGGTGACCGCGGCGTGCTGGTGATCTGCGACCCGCGCCTGCAGCGACGATCCTACGGCCGCATCTTCCTGGGCAGTCTGCCCGGGATGCCGGTGACCCGCGAGGTCGATGCGGTGTATGACTTCTTTGCCGCTGACGAGCCGGTGCTTGCCGGCCCGGCGGGGGCAGGCGGCTAGCCGTGGCCGCGACCCGTATTCTCGCAATTGAAACGGCAACGGCGGCCTGCTCGGCGGCCCTGTATATCGACGGCGAGGTCGAGGAGCGTTATGCGCTGGCGCCGCGCCAGCATGCGGCACTGCTGCTGCCCATGGTGGAATCGCTGCTGGCCTCGGCAGAGCTGGATGTGAGGCAGCTGGATGCCCTGGCCTTCGGTCAGGGGCCGGGGGCCTTCACCGGCGTGCGCATCGCGGCCAGCGCGGCACAGGGCATCGCCTTCGGGGCCAACCTGCCGGTGGTGCCGGTCTCGACGCTGGCGGCACTGGCTGCTGGCGCCATGCGGGAGACCGGCGAGTCGCACGTCATGACAGCGCTCGATGCGCGCATGGATGAGGTCTACTGGGGCGTCTATACCGGGGACGCTGCCGGGCTGCCCGTGCTGCAGGGCCGGGAAACGGTTGCCGGTCCGGATGATGTGCCAGTTCCCGGGGACGGCGACTGGGTCGCCGCGGGCAGTGGCTGGGGGGCCTATGCCGGGCTACTGATGCCGCGCGCCGGCGAGCGCGTGGTGCGCCTGCTGCCCGACCTGGAACCGGGGGCGCATGACGTTGCCGTCATCGGTGCCGACCGGTTTGCCAGGGGGGAGGTCGGTCGTGCCGGGGATGCCGTTCCCGTCTACCTGCGCGACCGGGTGGTGCGTGCGCCCGGGCAATGAAACTCACCGCAAACAGGGGGACAGAATTCAATTCTGTTCCCGGCGTCTGCATGCCGATCAATCGCATCGGCACCGGTCGGTAATCAGTCCTGCCACCAGAGGGATATGGACGGGATGTAGGTCACCATGGCCAGCCAGATCAGCATGAGGAACAGGAACGGTATGGCGGCACGGAACAGTGACAGCACCGGGCGGCCGAAGCGCTGGCTGGCGATGAACAGGTTGATCCCCACCGGCGGCGTGCTGTAGCCGATTTCCAGGTTGGCCAGGAAGATGATGCCAAGGTGCACGGGGTCGACGCCGTAGCGAATCGCAATGGGCAGTATCAGCGGTACGACGACGACAATGGCGGAAAAGATGTCCATCATGCAGCCGACGACCAGCAGGAAAGCGTTCAGCAGGATGAGGAACTGCAGTTTGGAGTCGACGTGCAGTTCCATCCAGGCAAGGATCTTCATCGGCACCTGGGCATCGATCAGCAGGTTGGTCAGGCCCATGGCAACGCTCAGGATGATGAGGATGCTGCCGATCAGCACCGCCGCATCGCGCAGCAGCGGGAACAGGTCCTTCGCCAGGTTGATTTCGCGATGGATGATGACCTCGAGCACCAGAACATAGACGGCGGTACAGGCGGAGGCCTCGCTGATGGTGAGATAACCGCCGAAGATGCCGACGATGATGCCGACCGGCAGCAGTATGTCCCAGATCCCCTCCCGCACGGCCATGGCGAGATTGCCCCAGGAGAAGGTGTGTCGTGGCACATCGGCCTTGCTGCCGACATAGAAGCTGTACACGGCCAGTATCAGCATCAGCAGCAGGCCGGGCGCGATACCGGCCAGGAACAGCTGGTCAATGCTCACGCTGGCCACGATGCCGTACAGCAGGATGGCCAGGCTGGGAGCGAACAGCAGTCCCAGTGACCCTGATGTGGTCAGCAGGCCGAGATTGAAACGCTCGCTGTAGCCGGCATGCATCAGCATGGGAAACATCAGGCCGCCCAGCGCCAGGATGGTAACCCCGGAGGCGCCGGAGAATGCCGTGAAGAATGCGCAGGATCCGATGGCGACGCCGGCCATGCCGCCGGGCAACCAGCCAACACAGGCATTGAACAGCTGGATCATGCGCTCCGGCGCGCCGCCGGCCGCCAGTACCACCCCGGCGAAGGTGAACAGCGGGATCGAGGCAAGGTAGGGTGAGGCGGCCAGCCGGTTGAGTTCGACGATCAGCAGCGCCGGGTCAAGGCCCGCGTTGTAGGTTGCCAGCAGGCTGCCACCGGCAAGCGCGACGAACAGCGGCAGACCCAGCAGGGTCAGCAGCACCAGGGCGACGATCAGCAGCGCGGTCATCGACGCGCGTCACCGGGTGCGGCGACGAACAGGCCGGCAATCAGGAAGTTGAAGGCGATCAGGCAGAAGCCGAATGGCGTTATCAGCGCCAGGATCGACGACCAGCGCTCGTGTTCGGCGACATACTGCCAGTCGTCGTACCAGAAACGCCAGGCGGCCCAGGCAAACACGGCGCAGAGCAATGATGAAAGCAGGTACAGCGGGCAGCGCAGCACGTCACGCAGTTTCTCGGGCAGGATGGCGGCAACCACATCAAGGCGGATGTGGCGGTGACGTTCTACGGCAAGTGCGGCACCGAAAAACGTCACATACAGCACGAGGTAGCGCGACAGGATTTCCGCTCCGGGGATGCTGCTGTTGAAGAAGTTTCTGGCAAGGACCTGGCCGAATACCAGTGCCAGCAGCAGCAGGAACGAGGTGCCGGCAATGGCCGTTTCCATGCGGGTCAGTGCATGGCGCAGTCTGTTTATCGCATGCGGTTCAGGGAGAATCACCGGCTGACGGCTCTTTGATCTTGTTGTTTGCGCGGTATTCTGCGAGCCATTGATTGATAGCAGACAGGGTGGGTTCCGGTATATAGCCGCTGCGCATCAGGCTTTCCCCGGCCCTGGCGCTGATCCGGTCAAGCTCCGCCACGTCCAGGTCTTCCTCGTTGAGCGTGAACTTGAGTCCCTTGGCCTTGAGGACCTCGAGACTTGCCTCGTTATCACGCCGGGTCGCGGTGATGAGTTTTTCGCCGGTTGACTTGCCGGTGCTTTTCAGCAGTTTTTGCAGGTCCTGTGGCAGATTCTGGAAGAACCGGCGCGAGACGATGAGCGAGCCGATGCCGTTTGCCATCGGGACATTGGTGACATAATTCGTCTTCGAGAACCACTGCAGCGCAAGTGCCCCGAGCGGCGGGCCGTACACCGTGTCGATCAGGCCGGTCGACAGGCTGGTGTAGACGTCAATGATTGACAGGGGCACCGGCCGGATGCCGCTGGCATCGAAAAAGGCCTGGCCCATCGGATCGCCCTGCCACTGCCAGATGCGCTGCCTGCGCAGGTCGTCGACGGAGTACAGGGGGTTTTTCGAGAAAAAGCGCACCAGGCCAACCTCCATCCAGCCCAGCAACTCGTAGCCGTTGTCGCGGTAGCCCTGTTCGACGTCCGGCATGAACCGCTCGCGGACGTAGTCGATCTCGTCGAGGGAGTTGAACAGGAATGGCAGTTCCAGGGCGCGTGCGGGGGAGTAGAAGTGCCCGATGCCATAGCCGGTAAAGGCCCCGCCATGCAGCTGGCCGAAGCGTATCTTGCGCAGCACATCCGGTTCATCGCCCTGTACACCGCCGGCGTATATCTTGAACTTCAGACGGCCGTCACTCTTGACCCTGACTTCCTCGGCCCATGCCTCCAGCAGGTCCATCCAGGCGGTGCCTGCCGGTGCCAGGGTGGCGAACTTGAGCTGCCAGGTCCGCTTCGCCCAGGATGCCGGACTGGCCGACAGCAGCGCCGCACACATGAACAGCACGAACAGGCGACGCAGTGACATACCGGCGGTCCGCATCAGAACCAGTCGTTCTCGTGCTCGAGAAGGCGTGCGGCACGCTCTCTGGCGATTTCATTGACGAGTGCCATTTCCGGGTACAGGTCGACGGGGGCCTCGATTACGCGTGTCAGGCGGCTGTGGAAGGCTGGCTGGTCCAGCTGTTGCCTTGCCAGATACTCCGCATACAGCAGGTCGACCAGCAGCAGCCGGTCATTGTTGATCTCCGCCGCACGGCGGAAGTGGTAGCCGGCACGTTCGAAGTTGCCACCGAACAGGGGGGAGCGGCCGCCGTAGTAGACGCCGAAGAACATGTGGGCACCGCCATGGTAGAAGGTCTCGTCGAGATCCAGCACGCGCTGCATCATGACGGCGGCACTGGACAGTTCGGCGATGCTGGCCGGACTGTCCCGATTCAGGTTGATCCAGTTGCTCAGGCAGGAGGCGGTCCAGAACAGGCCCGGAACAGCCCGTTTTCCGGCCTGGCTGACGGCGGCCTCGAAATCGGCTGTGGTCGAGTGTTCGGGATCCAGTTTTACGCCGGTCCGGGCGAGGGCGATGCGGGCATGATCGTAACAGCGGCGGTAGAGTTGCGCGGCGCGCAGCGGGTCTTCGAGCTCGATGAAACCGAAGGCATAGCCGTAGAAGCCCTGCGCGGCATACAGGCGCAGTTCGGTATTGCCGGGGTCCTCGATCAGCATGCCTTCCAGCAGCTTCAGGTTGGCCGGCATGGCCTGTCTGGCCAGCTCGAGGTCCGTTTCCCGGTTCATGGTCTCCAGGCTGCTGTCCATGATGCTCTGGCTGCCGCGCACCACCATCTTGCCGGTGGAGCAGCCGGCCAGCAGCAACAGGATGAGGAGTCCGTACAGGTAGTGTCTGAGAAGCGTCATGTCTGGTTTCACCGGGTGAATAGGGTCCGTTGCTGATTGTTATTGTCTCAGGTTAGCAGTATGGCAAGAATTCTCTCATAAATCATGGTAAGTGTCTCAACACTGTCGGCGCGGACACACTCGTTGACCTTGTGGATGGTGGCGTTGACCGGGCCAAGCTCCAGTACCTGTGCCCCGGTGGGTGCAATGAAGCGGCCGTCCGAGGTGCCGCCGCTGGTGGACAGCCGGGTCGGCTTGCCGGTGAGTTGCCGGATTGCCTCGCCGGCGGCGTCGACCAGTTCGCCGGCGGGGGTGAGAAAGGGTTCGCCGGACAGTTTCCACTCGAGCCCGTAGTCGAGCCGGTGCCGGTCAAGGATCGATGCCACCCGCGAGCGGATCGACGCCGCGCTGGATTCGGTCGAGAAACGCAGGTTGAACATGACGTCCAGTTCCCCCGGTATGACATTCTCGGCACCGGTGCCGCCGTTGATGTTGGAGATCTGGAAGGTCGTCGGCGGAAAGAACTCGTTGCCCCGGTCCCACTCCTCGGCGGCGAGTTCGGCCAGCGCCGGCGCGGCCCGGTGAATCGGGTTTTCCGCCAGCTGCGGGTAGGCCACGTGTCCCTGGTGGCCACGGATGCAAAGCCGGCCGTTCAGCGAGCCGCGCCGGCCGTTCTTGATGACATCGCCGAGCGTCTCCTCGCTGGAGGGTTCGCCGACCAGGCAGTAGTCGATGCTCTCGCGGCGCGCCTGCAGGTGTTCGACCACCCTGACGGTACCGTCGGTGGCGGGTCCCTCTTCGTCACTGGTAACGAGAAACCCGATGGAGCCGCGATGAGCGGGGTTGTCCGCGATGAAGCGCTCGCAGGCCGTGACCATGGCCGCGATGCTGCTCTTCATGTCGGCCGCGCCACGGCCACAGAGCATGCCGTCGCGCAGCACGGGATCGAACGGGTCGGTTTCCCATTGCTCGCGCGGTCCCGGCGGGACGACATCGGTGTGTCCGGCAAACACGAACAGGGGTGAGGCATCGCCGCGCCGTGCCCACAGGTTGTCGACATCGCCGAAGCGCAGGTGCTCGACCTGAAAACCCAGCCGCTGCAGGCGCCCGGCCAGCAGTTGCTGGCAACCCTGGTCATCCGGGGTCACGGAAGGGCGCCGGATCAGCTCGCAGGCAAGTTCGAGTGTCGGGTTCACGGGACGTTCAGTCTTGCAGCAGCGAGGTATAGTCATCCTCGCTGAAGCCGATGTGACGGGTCTCGCCCGTGTCCAGTACCGGCCGCCGGATGATGGCCGGCTGTGTCAGCATGATGTGCATGGCGCTGTCGCGGTCGATGGCATTGCGCTGTGCCTCCGGCAGCTTGCGCCAGGTCGTGCCGCGGCGGTTGAGCAGCTCCTCCCAGCCCAGTTCCTCGATCCATGGTGCCAGCATTTCCTCGCTGATGCCATCGGCCCGAAAGTCGTGGAAGCGGTACTCGACGTCATGCTCGGCAAGCCAGCGGCGCGCCTTGCGGATGGTGTCGCAGTTCCTGATGCCGTACATCACGATCATGTCTGATGGATAACCTCGTTATTCACCGCACAGACGCAGAGGGCGCAGAGAACAGAGCATAGACAAAACCCGTTTCTCCGGATCTTCACGGCAAATCGTTCATGTCGAAACAAAACTGTACCTGTAGTGAGTGACGAAACGGTTTTTCTCAGCGTCCTGTGCGTCTCTGCGGTGAAAGATCTTCAGATATCCCGCAGCAACTCGTTGATGCCGACCTTCGAGCGGGTCTTTTCGTCGACGCGCTTGACGATAACGGCGCAGTACAGGCTGTACCTGCCGTCTTTCGACGGCAGGTTGCCGGACACCACGACGGACCCTGCGGGTACCCGGCCGTAGAGGACCTCGTCGTTCTCGCGGTCGTAGATGCGCGTGCTCTGGCCGATGTAGACCCCCATCGAGATGACCGAGCCTGCCTCGACGATGACGCCCTCGACGACCTCGGAACGGGCACCGATGAAGCAGTTGTCCTCGATGATGGTGGGTGCGGCCTGTACCGGCTCGAGGACACCGCCGATGCCGACGCCACCGGACAGGTGCACGTTCTTGCCGATCTGGGCGCAGGAGCCGACGGTAGCCCAGGTGTCCACCATGGTGCCGCTGTCCACCCAGGCGCCGATGTTGACGTAGCAGGGCATCAGCACGGCGCCCGGCGCGATGTAGGCACCCTTGCGGGCGGTTGCCGGCGGCACCACGCGCACGCCACCCTCGCGGAACTCGCGCGAGTTCGTGTCGGCGTACTTGGAGGGCACCTTGTCGTAGTAGTTGGTGAAGCCGCCCTTGATGAAGGCGTTGTCCTCGATACGAAAGGACAGCAGTACGGCCTTTTTCAGCCAGTCGTTAACGACCCAGCCGCCGTCCTGCTTCTCGGCGACCCGCGCGACCCCGCGGTCCAGCATGTCGATGGCCTCCTGGGTGGCCTCCTTGACATGGGTCTCCACGCTGCGCGGCGTGATGTCCGCCCGGCGTTCGAAGGCTTCTTCAATCGTGGCCTGAATGTCGCTCATGCTGCCTGTTCTCCTTGTTCATGAATCGGAATGACGGCCGGTCGGCAATGATAACCGCACCAATCGTCCATTGCATGGGATTCCCCGCTCAGAGTCCGGCCAGGTAGGCCCGGATGCGTTGCGCGGCCTCGATGCAGTCGTCCAGGGGCGCAACCAGTGCCATGCGGACATGGTTCTCGCCCGGGTTGATGCCGGCATGGGCGCGGGACAGAAAACTGCCCGGCAGCACGGCGACGTTCTGCTCCTGCAGCAGGCCGCGGGCGAAACGGCAGTCATCCACGGGGGTGACCGGCCAGAGGTAGAAACCCGCGGCGGGTATCCGCACATCCAGTATCGGGCCGAGGATGTCCACAACAGCGCTGAACTTCTCCCGGTACAGGGCGCGGTTGGCGATGACATGCGCCTCGTCCTGCCAGGCCAGGGTGCTGGCGGCCTGGGTGGCCGGTGGCATGGCGCAGCCGTGGTAGGTGCGGTAGCGCAGGAAGGCCGCGATCAGGTCGCGATCACCGGCGACAAAACCGGAGCGCAGTCCCGGGGCATTGGAGCGTTTCGACAGGCTGTGGAAGACCAGGCAACGCCGATAGTCCTCCCGGCCCATCGCCGCGGCTGCCTGCAACAGCCCCGGCGGCGGGGCGGCCTCGTCGAAATACAGCTCCGAGTAGCACTCGTCCGAGGCGATGACGAAGTCATGCCGCTCGGCGAGCTCGATCAGCTCCTGCAGTGCGGGCAGCCCCATGACCGCGCCGGTCGGGTTGCCGGGTGAGCAGATATAGACCAGCTGGGCATGTTGCCAGACGGCATCGGCTACCTGGCTGAAATCCGGCAGGTAGCCGGTGGCCGCCGTGGTGTTCATGAATACCGGTTCGGCGCCGGCGAGCAGGGCGGCGCCCTCGTAGATCTGGTAGAACGGGTTGGGCATCAGTACCACCGGGTCCCGGCCGCGGTCGACCACCGCCTGGGCGATGGCGAACAGCGCCTCGCGCGTCCCGTTCACCGGCAGCACCTGCTGCGCCGGGTCGATGCTGCCGCCCGGCAGCGTGAAGCGGCGGGTCAGCCAGTCGGCGATGGCCTCGCGCAGGGCGGGCTGGCCGCGGGTCAGCGGGTATTGCGACAGGCCGTGCAGGTGGCTGATGACCGTCTCGGCGATAAAGGCCGGTGTGGTGTGCTTCGGCTCGCCTATGGACAGCCGTATCGGCTGGCGGTCCACGGGCGGCACGACGCCGGCATTCAGCTCGGCGAGTCGCTCGAACGGGTAGGGCTGCAGTCGTGACAGGTCGGGGTTCATGCCGGCGGCGGGTTCCATGCTATGTTAGCGGCCTGGCTGGCCAGTGAAATTGCTCTCTGGCTCAGCAACTTCGCTCAGGATTATACGTAAACCCATGAACCCGGCCAAACCGTCCCACCCGTTGCTGCCGGTGTTCAGCCTGCTGTTCTCCGCCACCCTGTGGGGGCTCGTCTGGTACCCGCTGCGGCTGCTGGAGGTCAATGGCCTGGCCGGCGCCTGGAGTGCCCTGGTCAGCTATGGCGCGGCGCTGCTGGCCTGTGCCTGGGTGTTCGTGCGCGAGTCCCGTGCCGTGGGTGAGAATCTTGCCTACCTGTTGCTGATGGGGCTGGCCGCCGGCTGGTGTAATGTGGCCTTCATCATGGCGGTGCTGGATGGCACGGTTGTCAGGGTGCTGCTACTGTTCTACCTGTCACCCTTCTGGGCCGTTTGCCTTGGCTGGCTGCTGCTGGGCGAGCGCCTGGACACGCGTTCGAGGTTCGTCTTCGTCATTGCCGTTTGCGGTGCCATGGTGATGTTGTGGGACACCTCGCTCGGTGCGCCCTGGCCGAGCGGCACCGCCGACTGGCTGGCGGTTTCCTCA